>DATGHS010000434.1:0-33489 GCA_035307785.1 Gemmataceae bacterium | reverse complement strand
GCTGCCGCGACGTTCGCATTGAATTCCTTCGACACCAACCCACAAGGCATTGCCGACCCGCCGCCGACCGGTGATGCGCCGAGCAACCTGGATGAAACGACGACGGCCGCACTTGTGGGCGAGGCCGCGTTGCACAGCGATGGCTTGAGCGGATTGGGCAATAATGTGGATTCATCCACGCACGCTGGTTCGGTGCCGAGCGGGCTCGCCGGAGAGCAGAAAGAGAGCTATCTCGATTTGCTGGCGGCGTCGGATGATGAGCCATCATTGGCCGGCTTCGGGCAGATGGCTCTGGGGATCAGCATCAAGCCGCGCAGTGCGGCTAATGTTGACGATATTATGACAGACCCGGCTCTGATCGATGTCAGCGGGCCGGGCATTTTGGCGTAACTGCCGTGAATTGGTAGAGGCGGGTCGATCAGGGATGCGAGGCCCGCCCTCCGCTCATTTCCGCTAACCCGCTAGGCTCGACGACTCGCCCCGCGGCTTGCACGGTCATTGTTCCTCGCGCTGTTTCAGGCATGCCGGGCAGTACCACGGGGCCGGCGTCTTCACCGGTTTTGGGCTGCGCTTGCGGCAGATGGCGCAGTGGTAGCGTTTGCCCTTGATCGCTGTCTTCGGGCGGGTTTTCTTGCCGGTGCGCTGGAAGTGGGACATTGCCGATCCTCCGCCTCGCTTGCGCTTCGGGCTAGCGCTACGACCACACATCCGACGTTGAGTCGCCCAGCGGGAAGCGTATCTCGTGCGCTCTGGCCGGGCCGTCGGGCTCTTGGCCGAAGTCCACGAAGAACTTGTCGTTCAACTTCAGGCCGCCCTTTTCCGTGTCGGCATCGAGTTGCAGCATGAGCGAGCCCTGCTTGGCGATATTCGGGTAAAACTGGTTGTCCCAGGTGCTGAAGAGCGAATCGGTGACATAGAGACGCTTGCCGTCGAGGCTAAGTTGCAGCATTTGCGGGCCGCCGGTGGCTTGTTTGCCGTGGAACTTCGGCGCTTTGCCGATCACGCCGCCGACCCAAACCTGGCCGGTGAGCTTCGGCTTCGCCGGATCGCTGATGTCGTATTGCCGCACGTCGCCGTGCAGCCAGTTCGAGAAGTAGAGCCAGCGGTCGTCGAGCGAGACGACCAGGTCGCTGATGAGCCCCGGCACCGGGAAGGGCCAGCCTTTCTGTTCGACGCCCGGCACCTCGATCACTTTCTCTGTTTTCCATTCGTCGCCGTCTTTGAAGAAATGCCACATCACGCTGGAAAGCGCGGCCCCCACGTAGCCGTGCGTGCTTTGCGGGTTGTGGTGGAAGCGGACTTCGAGTGGGATCATACCCTTTTCGCCCAGGTCAATGCTCTTGGCGATCTTGCGCTTGGTCCAGTCCCAGAAGTGCAGATGGTGGCCGTATTTCCCCGCCTTCACGTCGTCGAGGTTGAAGCCGGGGCGGGTTGTGGCGGGGGCGGCCCATTCGCTGCTGACCATCACATTGTGCCGGGGTTGATACCAGAAGTCGTAGTTCCAGTTCATGCCCTCGGTGCCGGCTTCCCAGTGGCCGGCAATGTTGAACTTGTCGTCGAGTAGCAGGAAGCCGCCGGGCCCTTCGAGCTTTTCATTGCCGAGCATCGAAATCATGATGCGACCGTCGGCCAGGCAATGCACGGTGTGCGGGGCGGTAAGCTTTGTCTTTTTCACGACCTCTTCCGGCTCGATGACCTTGATGAGCTTCGGCTCGGCCGGCTTTTCGGTATCAACGATGTGAATGCGGCCGGACACGAGGCCGGGGATGATGAGGTAACGCCGGGCGCGCATGCCGTGGCAACTGGCGCAGGCGTTCCAGCCGAAGTGGTGCAGCTCGTCGCCGACGTGGAGCATCGGCAGGCGGTGGATGATTTTCGAATACGTCTTCGAGGCCGGGTCGACGTCAATCGTGGCCAAATAATCGGGCTTCTTGACGCCGGTGCCGGCGTAGACGCCGATGACGTAGGCCAACTTCTCCGGCGGCGACTTGCGCGCCTCTTCCGGCGTGGCGAAGGTCCGCTCTTCGTCGGCGAAAAGATGAGACCCGGCGAGAGCGAGCGTGCTGCCGGCGGCGACTGAGGTAAGGAATTCACGGCGATTCATGGTGCGATCCTCCTGAAGTTTGCGGACCAGACATGCAGATGACTGATATTGTCTTGTCTGGTAGGCCGAATGCAAGGCATTCGGTAGAAGATACGACTGATCAGCGAAGCGTAACGAGACGACTTGCTCTCGTCGAGGACGTACCCGCAGGCTACTATTCGTAATAATCGGATGATCGTCAGATTTATTCCGGCTGCCCTTTTTTGCCCTACTTCAGGAGGCCTGTGCGAAAGTCATTGAAAAACCTGGAGTTTTGATTGTGTTCGGGATGAGTGCCGCTAAAATGCAGACAGCTTCAGTCTAATAATTCGTCTCACGAACGGCTGCGGCGGACGAGCGTTGTCGTTATTGCCAAAAGGGTACATCGTTAATGCCATTGCCGAACTAACGGTTGAAGCCGACCCCGGTCGGCTTAGCCAAGCGTTCGGTAAGAGAAACCACTTCTTCTGGAGGAATTTGTATGACCCGTATGGTAGCATTGATCCCGTTAGTTTCGCTGTTCTTGCTCCCGGTGCACGGCGACGAGCCCAAGCAAAAAGAACGGCCTGCTGCAGAGTTATTGACTGGCGGCCTAGCCCAAGCCAAGGAGCAGGGCAAAATAGTGTTTCTCCTTTTCGGCTCACCTGGCTGAAGTTGGTGCAGGGTATTCGAAAAATACCTTGCGGACCGGCAGGTCTGCCGAATTGTGGAAAAACATTTTGTCCTGGTCGATATCGATGTGGTCAAAAATGCAGGCGGCCAGGAAATCTTCGAGAAGTATGGCCCGCCGCGAGGCGTCCCAGCTTGGACAATCCTCAATGCAGACCAGAAAGTGCTTGCGGACTCTATGCGCGACCAGAAAAACGTGGGCTTTCCTTACGAACCTCACGAAATAGCTCATTTCTTTGACGCGCTGAAGAAATCTTGCCCGGGCCTTAGCGAAGAAGAACTCAAAATACTCAAGGATCGCCTCGAGGAACATTGCAAGGCTCGAAGGGCAGAGTTGGAGGCGCGGAAAAAAGATACCGGCCCGCGATAGGCACACAGCACGCTGAACAAGTCGCGCAGCAGACAGGGCGGGCCTGACGTCTCACCGAGGTATCTCGTCTTTGCCGCGGGCCCTACTGCTGAGCTAGGTCGTTCGTCCCGTGAACTGAGGTGCTTACGATAAGATGAACAAGGCAGACGAGCACGCCCGGGAAGTTGTCGAGCAGTTCAGCCAGCAGGCGGTCTACTTTGCGAAGCTCCCCGGCCATGAGGAGGCAACCGAGTTGCTGCTCCACATGGCCGGGATTACCGCAACGACCGGCGTACTCGATGTCGCCTGCGGGGCGGGCGCCGTCGCTTGTGCCGCGGCGCGCCTGGCCCGCCAGGTCACGGGGATCGACCTGACGCCTGCAATGATCCAGCGCGCGGCCGTCTTCCAGGGCGAACTGGGCCTGACCAACCTGGCATGGCACGTCGGCGATGTAGCCCGACTCCCATTTCCGGCAGACCAGTTCGACGTGGTGTTAACACGGTATAGTCTGCACCACTTCTTACAACCCGCAGAGGTGCTGGCGGAGATGGCCCGCGTTTGCAAACCTGCCGGGCATATCGCTGTGGCAGATCTCGTGTTGCCCGCCGAGAAGGGGCCGGCCTACGACCAGATGGAGCGACTGCGCGACCCGTCGCACGTCCGCGTTCTGACGGAAGCGGAGCTGCGCGGATTGTTGGCCGAGGTCGGGTTGGTGGACCTGCGCAGGGCGGGGTATCTTTTCGAGTTGGAGTTGGAGGCGCTGCTGCAGGCCTCCTTCCCGCGGCCCGGGGACGCCGATCGGGTGCGCGAGCTAATCGAGGCGGATGTGGGTGTGGACAAACTCGGGATCGGCGCCCATCGGCGGGGCGGGACGGTGCGCATCGCTTACCCGATCACCATTGTGGTCGGCACGAAGCGGGCCGACTAATCCGCTGCAGCAGATGGCGGCCGCGACTCTCGTATATCGGAGTTCAACGATTCAGCGCGCGGCCGCCGCTGCTGAGTTTGGTGTTCGGCGGCGAACGGCAATCCAGCCGGTGGACTGGTTCGTCATTAGTGAAGGGTGGCAACCCGTCTAGTCTTCCGAACCCATAAGTGAGTATCCGCATGCCGACGAAGCTATTGTTGACCGCTGTCGCTGCTTTCCTCGCGGTGTCTTTCGGCGTGATCGAGGCCGGAGAGCCCGAACCCGCGGAGGCCGGGCCGGGGATCACGGCGGAGGTGCGGGGCACGCTTCGCCATGAGAAGGGCGGCCATATCTACTCCATCGCCGTGCCGTCCGACGTGAAGGGCGGTCAGGAGACGCGAGTCTGGTTGATGCGGGGCGAGGACAAGGACAGGGAACTGGACCGAAAGCTCGCAGGACTGGACGGGAAAGAGGTGGTCGCCAAAGGGAGGCTCGCGCAGATGCCGAAGGACAGCCACGCGACCGTCCCGCCGCTGGGCCTGTACCTGGGCGGCCGCTGGTCGGTCGAGGCCGCCAAGGCGAAGTAGCGCGGTGGCGGCGCACCTGGGGCGCGTGAACGCGGCGTCGTAGGCGACCATGCGCCGCCACAGTCCCTGCCCCTGACACCGGCCGCGACACAGCAGGCGTCCCTGGCAGTTCAGCCTTGCCGTTCGCCGAGAAACCACTTCTTCTGGAGGAATTCGAGCTTTTCGATTCGGCACCAAACGCGGAGAGTTGGCATGCTGTCGTTTATCGTCCCAGCCTACAACGAGCAGATCCTCATCGGCGGTACGCTCAGCGCGCTGCATGCCGCGGCTCGGGCGCTGCGCGAGCCGTACGAAATCATCGTCGCTGACGACGCTTCCACCGACGAGACGGCGGCCATCGCCCGCGCCCACGGCGCCCAGGTCGTTTCGGTGAATCACCGCCACATTGCCGCGACGCGGAATGCCGGGGCACGCCAGGCGCGCGGAGAGTTCCTCTTTTTCGTCGATGCCGATACGCTGGTCCCGGCGGCAGCTGTCGGCGAGGCCATGCATGCCATGCGGCGCGGAGCGGTCGGCGGCGGGCACGTTTTCCGCTTCGATGGCCGGCTCCCGCTCTGGACTCGCATCCTCTACCCGCTCGCCGTCCCGTTGATGCGGCGGGTGAAGCGGGTCGGCGGCAGCTCGCTGTTCTGCACGCACGAATCCTTCCGGGCGGTTGAGGGCTTTGACGAGACGTATTATGCTGCCGAGGAGTTGGCCTTCATCGCGGCCCTCAAGCGCCGGGGCCGGTTCGTGATCCCGAAGGCGTGCGTGACCACGTCGGGTCGCAAGCTCCGCACTGTCCCGGCGCGAAAGCTATTGGCCCCGTTGTTGCGCCTGGCCGTTGGTGGCTCCGACTGGTTCCGGAGGCGGGACGGGCTCGAGGTGTGGTATGGCCCGCGGAAGCCCGATCCGGAATAGCCGGTGAATGCTCATCTAAGTTGCCGGGGCCGCCGGCGAGGACGTTGACGCATAGACAACCAGGATGGAACCCCCAGTCAACTTAACGATCCGTTGGGCGCTAAATGGGGAAGAGTCATGTTCGACCTGTTCTCCGACGAGATGCGGCGCAACCCCTACCCAGCGTACGACCTTTTGCGGGTTGCATCGCCCGTTTTTCACCTGGCCCCGTTCGACCTGTGGATGATCCTCGATTACGACGGCGTCCGGCGGGCCCTCACCGACCACCCCGTATTCAGCTCTGACCTGTCGCATGTCCCCAGTCAGGGCAACCCGGGGGAATGGTTCCTCTTCTTCGACCCACCGCGGCACACCAGACTCCGTGCCCTTATTTCCAAGGCCTTCACTCCGCGGGTCGTGGCCGACCTGGAGCCCCGCATCCGAGCGCTGTCGCACCAGCTTCTCGATGAAGCGCTCGCACACGGCGAGGTGGACATCGTCGCGGAGTTTTCGGGGCCTCTGCCGATGCGGGTGATTGCTGAACTGCTTGGCATCCCGGCCGAGGACTGGCCGCGGTACCGGCGATGGAGCGATGTCATTCTGGCGATCGCCAACACGTTTGCCCGGGGAGCGGAAACGGACCGGATTTTCGCGGAATACCGGACGGTCACGGAGGAAATGCGATTCGCTCTGCCCGAGCTGATCGAGCGCGTGCGGTCGGCGCGCCCGGATGCCCTGCTGGCCAGGTTGGCCGAGGCGGAGGTGGGCGGCGAGCGGCTGACGCCGCGGGAAATCCTCGGCTTCGTGCAACTTCTCCTGGTCGGCGGCCAAGAGACGACCGTCAACCTGATCAACAACGCCCTCTTGTGCTTTCTCGAACACCCGGACCAGCTCGCCCGGCTACGGGCGGCGCCCGAGCTACTGCCCTCCGCGATCGAGGAAGTGCTGCGCTACCGGTCACCTCTCCAGTGGATGCCCCGGGCGACAGCGCGGGACGTCGAAGTGCACGGCCAGGTCATCCCGGCCGGTAAGCTGGTTCTGCCGGTGATCGGATCGGCGAATCGTGATCCCCGGCAATTCCCAGACGCCGGCCGCTTCGACATCGCCCGGGACCCCAACCCGCACATCGCGTTCGGGCAAGGCATCCACGCCTGCCTGGGCGGCCCGCTGGCGCGGCTGGAGGCTCGGATCGCGCTGGCCGACTTCCTGGGGCGAGTCACGGAATTCGAACTCGCGACCGATGGACCATGGGAGCCGCGCCAGGCGTTGAGCGTCCACGGCCCGTCGCGGCTGCCGATCCGCTTCACGCCGGGCCGGCGCGCCGTGGCCCCGGGTTAACGTTAAATCGGTTGGCAAAGACCTACAAGAGAAGGCATTGTTTCGACTGCCATGGCTTCCCCTAGACGAAACCAATCGGCATTCGGTCTCGTCTCTGTTAGCATATAGGCTCGGTATCTCTCTCTCCTCCCGAGGAATTGCCATGGTTCGATTCTCCGGTTCGTTGGCAGTGGTAGTCTGTTTCACCTTGTCCGCGGTGGCTGATATTCCGCCGCCGCCGCCCGCGAAGGGATTCAAACGAGTTCCTTATGAAAACGTCATGAAGCTTGAGGCAGAGCTTCCGGGGTACAAGTTCTACCCGTTCCAGCGACTGGGACTGGGCGGAAAGGAAACCCTTGGGGACGAACTCAAACTCGGGACGAAAACCGGCGTCGCCGTGCCCAGCAGTTCCTCGCCATCGGTGCGAACCGGCGTGGTTGCAGTGCCGGAAAAAGTGATGGCCGACCTCAAGACGAAAGAGAATCTGGCGAATTTGTTATCCAGGGACAACAAGGACAAACTACCTGCCGGGGTGGTGGTGTACGACACGCGCGGCACCAGCCGGGATCTGAAGACCGGTGACCCGCGAAGCAAAGTCGAAAACGTCATCACCGTTTCCGTGGACGAAAAAGCCGGAGTGAAATTCACGGCGAGGGAAACGCCCGAGCCACCGGCCAAGGATGCAGACCCGGAGCCGTCCAAGAAGCAGCCGTTGGCGATGTTGATCGTCGGCATCGCCGGGGCACTCGCGATTGCCACGCTGGGGGTCTGGTACGTGCGGCGAAAGTAAGACACCCAATTGAGATCGTCGAATTATTTCGTGTCATTTTCGGACAGAAATGTCCCGGCTTCGATGTGGAAATAGTGCGCGAGCCGGGCGATCTGGAACCGGTTTAGCTTGCGTTTGCCGGCCAGCACTTCAGAAATTGTTGATTCCGCAATTCGCGCACCGTTTGCGACCTGTGCCTGCGTGACGCCGTTCTGCTCGATCAAGAAACGTAGCAGATCGGCGTCACCGACAGGCGGAATCGGGACCGCCTCGGATTCATAGGCTTCGACGAGGTCGCCGAGCACATCAAGATAATCTTGCTCTGGCGGAGTGAGCTCGTCGCGATCAAGCAGCCTGTCGATAACGGCAATGGCCGCGTCGAGATCGGCATTTGTCCGCAATGGGCGCAGCGGGAACTGGCGCACGAGGTCGAGGTATCGGTCCTCGGTCTTGCCATAGACGTCGCGAATGGTAGCCGTGCGCTTATTTGCCATGCCTAATCGTCTTTCCATTTTCCTTTGTCGTATTCAGCATGCGTTAATACATGCCGAATGTATAGCCTGCCGCGGTTGAAATGGATTGCCGCGATCAGCCGGTATTTGTTACCGCCAATATTGAACACGACAAACTTGCCGACAAGATCGGCCGAGTTAAACGATTGCCGTACTTCTGCAAAGTTTCGCCATTCGGCGTGCTTCGCAATTTGATACCAAGCCTCGAGCGGAGCCTTCGCTTTCGGATTCGCCTCCGAGAATTCGCGAAGTTTCTTCTTCGAAAATACCCGCATGACATTTCAACTTTCTCCCAGAATCATTGCGGTTATCCTATTTCGCAAATTGCGAAGTTGTCAAGGCGAGTCCTTGACCTCATCCATCTTCGCGTTACGATGACAGCAGCATGAGGCGCGTTGCCCATGCTGGTATTCCCCGCGGGGGCGAAGGCCCCGCGCGTCAGGAGAAAGATCATGTTTTCTGCATTTCGTTGCGGCGTTCCGCGCGCGTTTTTTGCCGGTCACAATTTTGGCGAATCGAAAGGGTGCGGCGGCGGCCGTTTCTGGGGAGGGCATATTCCCGAAATGGAAGATGAACCATTTGGCGGCGGCTTCGGCGTGCGCCGGCCGTTGCGATTTTTGGCCCACAAGCTCGATCTGGATGAAAAGCAAATCGGCGAACTGGCCCGCATTCTCGACGAGTTGAAGACCGAGCGGGCCCAGGCCGAAGTCGACCGCCGGCGCACGCTTTCGGCATTCGCCGAAGCGCTTACCGGCGATAAATTCGACGCGGCCAAAGCGACTGAAGGCGGCGACCTGCGAGCCAAGAGTGCCGAACGCGTTCGCGATGCGGTGCTCAAGGCGCTGAAGCAGATTCACGGTGTGCTCAATGCCGAGCAGCGCGTGCGGTTGGCGTACTTGATCCGCACGGGAACGCTGGTGGTGTGAGCGATTCTTGGCGAACCCCGCCCGTGAGGGCGGACGCGGTAGTGCACAACGCCCCCGATTACGGGCCGGGTTCGCCATCGTAAAAGCAGACTTCAAGCGATGCCTAAAGCTACTCTCAAACAATTGTCCAATTGGCTCAAAATGGCCGGCGAAAGTGTGCCGATTTTTTCTTTCAATCGATCTTCGGTCATCAACGACAGCAGTGTACAGCAGACCAAGCAGTCTCTATCAAGACCGGCGGTTTTGGCTTCGGCGGTTGTGGCGCCAATAAACAAAGTGGACGGATCGTTTTTTTCGTTTAGGTTGGTGCTCACTTGCGCAACTACTGCGTGTCGCAACCGCTGATTGTAAACGTCGGCCTGAACAACCACGACGGGTCGCTTCTTGCCGCGACCTCCAGAGGCATGTGGAAAACGTGCCTTGAGTACATCGCCGCGTCGGATATTCATGAGTCGTCCTGTTCGTCGTACTCATCGCCTGCTAATAGGTCGGCCGTTTCGGCTGCAAGCAGGTTCATTTCGTCATCCGTCCATGGCCCGTAGTCCATTTTTTCTGCACGATCATAGATGTCTTTGCGAACTACCACACAAGGCTGACCGCCGACGGTTACGACCACAGCGTGACCTTCTTGAATCGCCCGTTCTTGTTCTGCTGTTAGCGTCATAATACCACCATTTGCCGGTGCCCAATTGTTGCAAATCCATTCTACTGGTGGCCACGCCTTTATGATACGTGTCAATACGTCCCCCGGCTGATGCGCTCCATGATCCAATCCGGAAGCCAGCGGGAGAACTTTACCAGCCGCGTGGTCTGCCAGGGAAAGTGAAACTCCTTCTTCTTGCGGCGCAAAGCCCTCGCCACGCGGCGGGCGGCTTCGTCGGGTTCGAGCAGGAATGGCATTTTGAACGGGTGCAGTTCCGTCATCGGCGTGCGCACGAAACCGGGAAAGATAGTCGTGACATGAACTCCCTTGCTTCGCAGTTGAATGCGCAGCGCTTCCATGTAAATCTTCACGGCCGCCTTGCTGGCGCAGTAGCCAGCGCTGCCGGGCAAGCCCTTGTACGCGGCTAGGCTAGAAACGGCTGCCAGATGGCCGCTGCCGCGCGCCAACATCGAGGGCAGCACCGCTTCCAGCGCATACATCACGCCGAAGACGTTCACGCGGAACATCTGCTCATTCTCGGCAGTGTTCATGGGATCCAGGTCGGTGTGAATGCCCATGCCGGCATTCGCGATCATTAGATCGACCGGCCCCAGGCGCTGTGCGAGGTTGTGAATAGCGGACACTGTGGCTTCGCGCTTGGAAACGTCGGCGGTTTCATACTCCGCTACTCCGGAAGCCACGCGGATTTCGTCGGCCAGCTTTTGCAATTCATCTGCCCGCCGGGCGACAAGACCCAGTTTGTAGCCATCCTTCATCAACTCTTTCGCCAGCGCCCGGCCGATGCCGCTGGAGGCGCCCGTCAGGACCGCAACTTTGGTGGAAGCCGTCGAATTCATAGATTCCCTTCACCCGGAACCAAATTATGCTAACGATGCCGCTCTTTCCGCAAATTTAACCCGGTTCCACCGGGCGGAAAGAAGGAAATTGTATTCCCAGCCTGCCGCCAATGGTACATATTGAATCATGGCAATCTCGCTGCGCAGGCCGTACGCTGTTTGCGCCCGGGTCATGCACCAAGTTGCCCACAACCAGGACCGACCTCATGCTGCCGAGACGCTATTTCCGCTTTGTCGCCGCACTTGTCTGTGCCGTTTGCTGGTTGGTTGCCGGTCCCGCGTCTGCCCAGGTGAAAAGCCCGCCGCCGCCGAAGGAATACGACGTGCAGGTGCGCTTCCGCATTCGGGCCCCGTTGAACATCTGGCTCGACGAGTTTGACAAGATGGTGGACTACCTGCAGCGGGCCGGCTTCGTGCGCGACGCTCGCCCGGCTGACGAGCAGGAAGATCCGGATAACGACGTCATCACCGGCCACATCGCTTCCGAAAACGCGCACAAGCTCTTGCTCTATCCGGCGGTGCAAACCCTTGTAGCTCGGCCGCGCGGGTACGCGATTCCTGCCAATCCGGACGCACGGGTGAAGGTAAGCCTGGAACTGGCTCACGGCAGCCTGCCGCTCGACCGGCAGCGCTTGCTGATGGAACAAACGCTGGGCCAACTCGATCAGATCGGCTTTCGGGAAATGGTCGGCTACGATCATCGCGGTTTCACTCGAATCCTGGGCACGATCGACGCCTATCATGTGGACAACCTGCTGCGCGACCTGCGCGGCCAACCGAGCGGCTGGTTGGTGCCGCGCACCCCCATCAGCGTGCTGCCGGCGCCGATTCGCAATGTGAACCCGATTCGGTTCGTGGCGATCCTGCCGGAACCGAACGATGTGCCGCCGTATCAAGAACCGCCGAGCGGCACGCTGTTTCCGCCCGGCCAGCAGCACCTGGCAAAGCTAACACCCGAAGTGCGCGCCATCGTCGCCGCCGAGAAGGATGACCAGAAACGCATTCGTTTAGAAACGGTGTTGATCGATGACCCGCGCGTGGATGAACGCTACTTCGAGCAGGATATTCGTACCGCCGCACCTGGGACGATTATTGAGGGCCGAGTTGGCTCCATCGCCACCGTTTGGGTGCGCGTGACCCAAGTGCCGGATATGGCGCGAGCCTTCAGCGTGATCGCCATTCGTACGCCGCGCTCCGGCGAGCCGCAACGGCGAGTGGCCGGCGCCCCGATGGCCGATATACTCGCGGCCACGCGCTTGAGCGAATTGCACAACCGCGGCTTCAAAGGGAAGGGAATCAAGATCGCAGTGATTGACGGCGACTTCGGCGGCTACGAAGGTCTGGTCGGCAAGCGCCTGCCGAAGAACACGACGCTGATCGATTTCACCGCGGCCCGCAACGTGAACATCGAGCCTGACCCCATGCCGACCAAGGACGGACAGATCGGGCAGGGAACCGCCTGTGCCTTGGCCGTGGCCCACGCCGCGCCGGAAGCCGATCTATTGCTGGTGCGTATTGATCCCGCCTCGCCGTACCAGTTGATGCTCGTCATGCGGCTGTTGAATCAGGAGACGCCGCCGTTAGAGAACTTGAACGAGCGCTCGCTGGAAATCGCCCATGAAAGAGAACGGCTACAGCGTCGCCGCACCGAGGTGCTGGAAGAGCGACGCAAAGCCATCGAAGGAATGATTTTTGAAGAAGGCAACAGCCAGATGCCGGAAGAGCAGAAGCGCTATAAGGCGGCACAAGATCGAGTGAAAAAAGCTCTGGCCGATCTGGAAGAACTCACGAAAGAAGAAAAGACGCTGGAAGAATTGGGTCAGCGCTTTTTGCGGCGCACGGCCGAAATTACCAATCTGAACAAAGTCCGCGTGGTTGTCTCGCCGCTGTTGTGGAACGAAGGGCACCCGCTCGACGGCGGCAGCGCCCTGAGCCGCTATTTCGATGACAAGCCGTTTGTAGGCACGCCAGGCGATGGCATGGCGAAGATTCCGGCCCTGCGCCCCAATCGCAACACGCTCTGGTTCCAGGCTGCCGGCGACAGCCGTGGACAAACCTGGAGCGGCTTGTTCCGGGACTTGGACGGCAACGGCGTAATGGATTTCGCTCCCCAAACCACTCCACTCAAAAAGGACCGCTGGACATCGGAATTGAACTTCCTAGGCTTCCAGGCCTTCGACGGCCGCGGAGCGCCCGATGTGCCCGAAAAATCGCGGCTGCGCCTGACCATCCAATGGCGGGAGCCGCACGACCCGGCATATTACCGCACCGACAACGATTTGTACCTGGAGCCGGTAGTAAACTTGAACCTGTTGCTGCTGCGGCAACGCGATCCCAGCGGCGAAAGGCTCGCCACCGACGAAATGGAAGTCGTGGCGCGCACGACGAATCGCGCCATTCGCATTCAAAAGACGCCGACCGGAGCGGTCTACGAGCAAACCATCGACTTCACGACCATTGTCGCCGGCCGCTATGCCCTGCGTGTGGAAGGCTTTGTGCCGCGCACGATCAAGCCCGTGGGTGTGGCGACCATACCGAATCAGGAGAAAGAATTCGCCCTTCGGCCGCGCATCTTTGTCGATGTAATGAACGACGAGGCTCGATCCTACGGCCGGCCGCTTCTCCTCGATTACGCTTCCCAGACCGATGACTGGCCGCAGGGCGAGCTGCCGCGCTTTCCGGAATCGACCCCGGAATATGGCTGCGTGGGCACTCCGGCCGACGCGCGCACCGTCATCAGCATGGGCAGTGCCAACCGCGACGGCAAACGCGAGCCATTCAGCGCGGTCGGCGCCGGGCCGGATATCGACCTGCTCATTAAGCCCGAGTTACTCATGTTCGATTCGCTGGATTTGGGCGCGGACGCCAAGGTCGGCGGCAGCGCGCCAGCCACCGGTTTCTCAGCCGGCCTGGCCGCATGCATGATCCAGGCCGGCGCGCCGGCCATTCCCCGCCATTTCCTCGAAGTGCTGAAGCAGAAACCGGGCAGCGTGCTGAAGGTACCGGATGCACTTTTGAACCGCTGATTCGGTGAAAGCCCAGGGACGGAAGTTCCTGGGCTTTCGCCCACTTTGACAATTCTGCCAATTGTAAGGATTATTCGCACTTTTCCGCGCATTTGCCTCAAGTCGGACATTGCCAAGCGTCGATTTAATCCGAAGGGGAAACTATCTGCTTGCGCTGGCCCGGGGGAGGCGGCTGCTGATGAACATGGCCCATTTTAATATGCGGCTGCGACCGTTCCGCGCTTCTCCGGATTCGCGTTTCTACTATCCGTCCGCGCCCCACGAAGCCGTTTTGAATCAAATCCTGCGGGCTCTGGATAACGACGAAGGTTTCGTTCTGCTCACCGGGGCGCCGGGTACGGGCAAAACGCTCATTGCCCACGTCCTCTTGGAGCGGCTCGGCATCGACGTCTGTTCGGCACTCATCACCAACTGCCGTTTTTCCTGCCGGCGGGATTTGCTCCAGACGATCCTGTTCGACCTCGGTCTACCGTACCAGGATCGCACGGAACAGGAACTTCGGCTAGCGCTCACCGAGCACATTTTGGACAACCATGCCGCTGGCCGGCGCACCATCCTGATTATGGATGAAGCACAAGATCTTTCGCTCGACCTGCTCGAAGAACTGCGGTTATTGAGCAATCTCGAAACCGGCCACGGGAAGGCAGTGCAGGTGATCCTGATCGCTCAGCCGGCACTGCTGCTGGAACTTCGCAAGCCGGAGCTGGAAGTGTTGCGGCATCGCCTGAATGTTCGCTTGCACCTCGACGCTTTGGACATGCATGAAGCAGATGATTTTTTGCGGCATCAGTTGAAAGTCGCCGGCGCCGAACCGGAAGCTGTATTTTCCGAGGAAGCCTTGGGGCTTCTCGCCCGGCACACTTCCGGCGTGCCACGCGTGCTGAACCAGGCCGCGGCTACGGCACTGAGTTTGGCCGAAATGCAGCAAGCGGAAAACGTGGATGCTGAGGCCGCGATTGAAGCGCTTACCCGGTTCGGAATTCAGGTGGAGCTCGACGGACCGCCCGATGAAATCGCTTTGGCCCGGGAAGTACCCCACGAATCGCCCAAGGGAGAAGATCCGAAGCCTGAATTCCCCGCCGCGCCCGTGTCGGTGAGCAGCGGGTTCCCCACGCCGGGAAACTTTGCGCTGCCGCGCGAGATTGCCAGCGCCTACATTTATCAGCCGGGCGAGCCGGTGAAAATGATTTTTGGCGAGAACGGCTAACCAACAGGACCAACAACCCTTGTTGCCGGAAATGAGGTGACCGACTATGGCTCGACTGGTGGATCATGTTGCCGCGCCGCCGCGGAAGCCGGAGGCTGTCGCGAGCACAGCCGAAAAGGTCAAGATGGCAACGACCGAAAAGGCGAAAAGCGCGGTTGCCGAGAACGACCGCGACGACGGCGATAATGAAAGCGTTCCCTTCATCGAAATCGGCGCCCCGGAAGTTCGCAGCAAGCCGCCGGTGGAGCGGCCCAGCCGGCCGGCTATCATTCCGATGACGCGCGCCGAAGTCAAGCCGCCGGTTATTCCCATCCCGACCGCTCCGCCCACAAGCTACTACCGCGTCTCGTTTCAGCCACTGCCGGCGCGCGATTGGGTGGCCTTGCCGCAGGATAAACGCCTGGCCACGGAACTGGTCGCATTTCACGACCCGAATCACCCGGTCAGCCAGCAATATCAATCAATCGTCCACTCCATGGAGGCAGAGCTAACGGGCATTCGCGCGCGCGTGATTTTGCTGAGTGCAATGCAAAAGGGAATCGGAACTACTTCCGTACTGTTAAACCTGGCCATCACGTGTGCCAAACAGGGGCAGCGCGTGCTCGTGGCCGACGCAAGTTTCGCGCAACCCGGCATCGCCGAGCGCCTTAGCATTGCCCCGGCCCCTGGCCTGCGGGAAGCGTTAGCGCGAACCATGCCGCCGATGTGGTCGATTCAGGAGACTGCGGAGCCGAATCTCTTCGCCATCGCGGCCGGGCAAAATCCGCTCGAACCGCCGCTCGATCTGTTGCCGACGCTGCTGGATCAACTCCGTCAGCGCTTCGACTGGATTTTCGTAGATGCCGGCGAATGGGTACAACGGCCGGAGAAACGCGCCTTGTTGACAGCCGCCACCGCTGCGTACCTTGTGCTCACACCGGGCGACCTGGAATCCCCCGTTGCCGACAACATGCTCGGCGAAATCGGCGTCCACGGCGGCAAACTGCGCGGATATGTGTTAGTTCATCGCTAAAGCCCACGGACGGAAGTCGGTGGGGCCTTATTTCCCCTGCATCTCCGTTAATAACTTCGCCAGCAGCGCGGGATCATCCTTCTCAACAATGAGCTGAATCCGCGTGGCCGGCAGCTTCAACTTCGTCAGAATTCCCGAAGCGTTCTTCCATAACCTCTGGCGCTTCTTCCCTTCGGCCAAGTACAGCTCTGTCACCAACTCCGAGAGCTTCTGCACCTGAATGGCGTCAAAGTTCTCGTAATAGCGCTTGATGATCTTCTGCTGGTGCGGCGAGTAGTCTTCCATCATGGCGGGAAACCTCAAAGCATGGCGACGCGATGCGGTGACTTCCTGATTCTTCTTGCCTTCTTACTTTTCTGGCAGGATGGTCGTCTTGAGCGATTCAGGCATCGACTTGCTCTTTTCCGAAATGACAGCCATTTTGCCCTCTGCCACCAAACCCACGTCGGCAGTTGACCTCGGCTCGGAGTCTTTGAGAAGTCTTATATCAGCCGTTAGTTTATAAGCCAGTTCTTTCGGGACACTTATTTCGCGCGAATGCTTTTCTATTTCATATTGTCATCGCCAATTGCCCTAAACGCGCTCGGCTCCGAAGACTTCGCCGCGCGGCTGACCTTTGTGAAATCCGCGTGATTTCCGGGAATTCCAATTGCTTTTCGAGTGAGCTGCATTTACAATTCATCTCAACGAGGAGAATGACGGCCATGCTTGGTCTGCGGCTGACTTTTTTGGACCTACTGCTCCTGCTTGGAGGGAACTCCCGGTAGTGCCGTCGTTTACTCGAATGAATCAAGCATCACGGCCCCGGGACATGAGTGTTCCGGGGCTTTTTTGTTGAATGGAGCGATTGCCATGGCCAACGATCCCAACCGCCTGATCATTTTCGACACCACGCTGCGCGACGGCGAGCAGTCGCCGGGGTGCAGCATGAACCTGGCCGAAAAGCTGGAGGTGGCCCATGCCCTGCGCGAACTGGGCGTGGATGTGATCGAAGCCGGATTCCCCATCGCGTCGCCCGGCGACTTCGAGGCCGTGCAGACCATTGCCCAGCAAGTGGAAGGACCGGTTATCTGCGGCCTAGCGCGCTGCAACGAACTCGATATCGATCGCGCCTGGGCGGCCGTGCAAGACGCCCAGCGGCCACGCATCCACGTCTTCTTGGCCACCAGCGCCATCCATCGCGAGTTCAAGCTTCAGATGTCGCCGGAGGAAATTCGCCAGCGCGCTGTGGAAGGCGTAAAGCGCGCCAAGAGTTATTGCAACGACATAGAGTTTTCGCCGGAAGACGCGGCCCGCACGGAACTCGACTTCCTGGCGGAAGTCGTCGAGGCTGCCATCGACGCCGGCGCGACCACGGTGAACATTCCCGATACCGTCGGCTACGCCGTTCCGCAGCATTATGCTTCCGTGATCCGTCACTTGAAGCAAAATGTGAGCAACATCGACAAGGCCATCATCAGCGTGCATTGCCACAATGACCTGGGCCTGGCCGTGGCCAATAGCCTGGCGGCCGTCATGGAAGGCGCCCGGCAAGTCGAGTGCACCATCAACGGCATCGGCGAGCGGGCCGGCAACTGCGCCCTGGAAGAGGTGGTGATGGCCGCTCGCACGCGGCAAGACTTCTTCGGTCTGAAGACGGGCATCAACACCCGCTTGCTCTACCCGACCAGCCGCAAGGTGGCGCACGTAACCAGCATGCAGGTGCAACGGAATAAGGCCATCGTAGGGCAGAACGCCTTTGCCCACGAAGCTGGCATCCATCAGCACGGCATGCTTAAGCACCGCGAAACTTACGAGATCATGCGGCCGGAGGATGTGGGCATCCTCAAGACGGACCTCGTGCTCGGCAAACATTCCGGCAAGCATGCGCTGCGCGATCGCATCACGCAGCTCGGCTACCACCTGACCGACGAGCAATTGCAACGCGTGTTTGACCAGTTCAAGACTTTGGCCGACCGCAAGAAGACGGTGTACGATGCCGACATTGAAGCACTGGCCGAGGCTGAGCTGCACAGCGGCCCCGGTTTGTGGACACTCGAAGCGCTCACCTGCAATTCCGGCTCCGGGACAATGCCGTCGGCCGCAGTGTGCCTGTGGCATCGCGAAGGGCGCCTAGTGAAGGATGCCGCCATCGGCGACGGGCCCATAGATGCCGTCTTTAAGACGATTGAACGCATTACCGGTGTCGAGGTGACCTTGCGGGACTTCCGGGTTCGCAGCGTGACGGTGGGTGAGGACGCGCAGGGCGAAGCACACATTGAAGCGCAGTACGACGGCAAGATCATCAATGGCCGGGCGGTCAGCACCGATATTATCGAAGCCAGCGCCCAGGCGTTCCTCCAGGTAATTAACCGGATCGCGCTGAAACAGGAAATTGGCAGCCGCATCCACTCCACCGACGCGCCGCCCAAGGCAAAGGAGCATGAAAAAACTCGCGTCGCGGTAGGCTGAGACCGGGTCGTTGTCGCGCCAAATCGGAATATAACGTAGAACGGAACTTGTTCCGTTCGAGCGGGTTGCTCGAACGGAACAAGTTCCGTTCTACGTTTGGGGATAACTCCATGAATCCGATCCGCGAGTTCTCCGCGCGCGATGCGGAGAAGAAAGCACGTTCACTATTCGAAGACTTTAAGAAATTCGCCTTCAAGGGCAGCGTCGTCGATCTGGCCATCGGCGTGATTATTGGCGCGGCCTTCGGGACGGTGGTGAAGTCACTCGTGGAAGACATTATCATGCCGCTGGTCGGGTTGGTCCTGCCAGGCGACCAGGGCTACGCGGGCTGGGTCTGGCAGGTCGGAGGCAAAGTCGTTCCTTATGGCAAGTTCCTGGGCGCACTCGTCAACTTTCTGATCATCGCGCTGGTGCTGTACATCTTCATCGTCAAGTTCGTGGGCTGGCTCATGCGCTCGCGCGAAGAGCAGGCGGCAGCGCCGGCGCTCACAAAAGACCAGGAGTTGCTGATGGAGATTCGAGACCTTCTAAAGCAACGAACCGCGGAAGTGGCGCCGCCGGCAGCACCTCCCCATGCTTAGCTTAGTTTCAAATTCACGCTCGGAGGATCAGATGAAGCCCCTTCGGGTTGAGGTTCATGATCTGATGCAACAGGGCTACACCTATTTCACGGTGGAGCCCGTCGGCAAGCATTTTCATCCGGACTTTCACCCCGAACTTACGCCAAAGCAGATACTCGCGCTCGGCGTATTTGGAGGCAAGTACATGACCGATTGCAGCGCGGAATTTCCGGCCGATTGGTTCGCCAAGGCCAAACTTTGCCATGATCGGCATGATCCGAAATTGAATTTCTTCGGCATCAACGCATCGCAACCGCTCGCCGTCTGGCGCAAGAAGGGTTGGATATTCGAGGAAGACCCGCGCGGCTGGTTTCAATGGTATTGCCGCTATTTCCTGGGCCGCCGCTGTGCCGATGATGAACGGCAGATCAAGCGCTGGCGGGCCATTCGCCGGCATGTAGCGCAGGTGAGCAGCCACTGCCGGCGTGGCGACTTCAAGTGCCGGCCCCGGCAGCGCCAGGCGCTGCTCCATTGGGCCTATGATTCACGGCAGATTTAGGTATTATCGCATGATGCAACCGCCGCAGAACCCCGCAGGCGAATTTGTGTCGGAGGAACCTTATGGCGCCAAACGCCGGGCGGAATTTATCGCCGTCATTGCCGAGGCGCCGGCCAGGCTGCGAAAGCTGGTCGCCCCGCTCCGCGACGAACAGCTCGACGTGCATTACCGCAACTGGACCATCCGGCAGATCGTTCACCACCTGGCCGACAGCCACGTCAACAGTTACATCCGCTTCAAATGGGCGCTGACCGAAGAGCAACCCACCATCAAGGCCTACGATGAAACCCGCTGGGCCGACCTGGCCGACTCCCGAACCGGGGACATTAGCGCTCCGCTAGGGCTTCTCGAAGGCTTGCACGCACAGTGGGTGCAGCTTCTGCGCCTAATGATCGACGCGGACTTCGCTCGCTCTTTCCTTCATCCCGAAACCGGCAAGACCGTCCGCCTCGACGCGGCACTCTGCTATTACGCCTGGCACTGCAAGCACCACACGGCGCAAATTGCCTGGCTGTGCCAAGAACGCGGCTGGGTTTAGATCGGGAATTCCTGACCGATGTACTACTTGAGCGCGCCCAATTCGTCCTCATCTGCTGCCGGGGTATAATCATCTTCACATCCAGACTCACCGCTGAGGGTCGCCATCATGAAGCTCCTGCGAATACTGATTATTGTCGCCATCGTTGTCCTGGCGCCGTTGCTCGTTTTCTCGCTGCTACGGACCCGCGGCGGGCCGGCCCATGAAAAAAGCATACCGCCTACCGTTGTGGTGGAAGCCAGCTACCCCGGGGCAAATGCCAGGGTGGTGGCGGACACCGTGGCCGCGCCGATTGAGCAGCAGATCAACGGCGTGGAAGGAATGATGAACATGCAGTCGCACTGTTCCAACGACGGCAAGTATACGATGGTAATGTCGTTTGCCCAGGGCACCGATCTCAGCATGGCGCAGGCCTTGGTGCAGAATCGCGTTGCGCTTGCCGTTCCGGTGCTGCCCGCCAGCGTAATCCAAAATGGAGTAATCGTCCGGAAGAAGTCGCCCGTCGTTCGCGCCTTCCTGGTTCTCACATCGCCCGACAACCGGAACGATGAAATCTACCTGAGCAACTACGCGGCTATTCAGCTACGCGATGAACTGGCGCGCGTGGCCGGAGTCGGCGACGTGGAAATACTCGGCCGGCGCGATTACGGCATCCAAATCTGGCTCGATGACCAGGCGCTGGCAGCCCGTGCGCTTTCGGCAGTCAACGTGGTAAAGGCACTGCAAGAACAAAACCTTCAACCGGCCGGGACACCCATCGAGCCGAATGCAGAAATGAAACTGAACGTCACCGGCCGGTCGCAGTTGCCGAATGAACTCGCGAACGTGGTCGTAAAGACCGGGCCCAACGGCGAAAAGGTTTTCCTCCGCGACGTGGCTCACATAGAGCTTGGTTCGAGTGGTGAAATCCACGACGTTCGGGTTGACGGCAAACCTGCGATCGCACTGGCGATCCATCCCCTGGCGCCCGACACCGACCCCAAGGCACTGAAGCAGAGCATAGAAAGCACGGTTGAGCAGCTTGGCGAGCATCTTCCAGAAGGCCTGGCACTCGAATTCGCATTTGAGTTCGCACCGAAGACTCGGCCCGATGCGCTATTGGTCGACGTTCAGCTACCAGACGGGGCTTCGGCGGCACGAACCGAAGCAGTGCTTCGGACATGTGAAGCGATCTCTTCCACCATCCAGGGAGTCACGAAGACGCTCACCGGCCTTGACGATCCGTTTGCCGCTTCACGCCCACGGCCCAATTTGTTGCTCGGAATTGACCCGGACCAGCATGGGGGCCGAGAAGCGATTGCGACGGACCTTCGCACCCGGCTTAGCAAGGAGATTCCCGAAGCGGCATTTCGCATCAACGATCTGGCTGCGCCCGGTCGGACGACGCCGAGCGGTTACCCTATCACCTTCGCGATTTGTGATGCCTCCGATCACGGCTACAACGCGCTCGCGCTGATTGCCGAGTCCATCGCCCGGCGTCTTCGGGAAAGCGGCAAGCTGACCGACGTGGGAGTCTATCCAAACGGGACCGATGCGCCCCAGCTGTCTTTCGACATCGACCGGGAAAAGGCCGCTGAGCTCGGCCTCAAAGTCGCCGATATCCAAACGGCCTTGCAAGCGTCGCTCGGCGGAATCAATGTCGGAGGCATAAATCAATTCGGCCGCACGTTGCAAATTACCGTCCACAACGGTGGGCAAGACCGCAACGTTGAAGATATGCTCGAGTTGCCGGTGACGGGCGCAAATGGTCGGACAATCGCCTTGAGGGCGGTCGCGACGATTCGCCACATGAGTGGTCCGGCGGCAGTGGAACGAGTCAACTTGTATCCAGCGATTGAAATCAGCGGCAATCCGGCGACGGGTGTTAGCCTCCCGGAAGCCCGCGCGCTATGCGATCAAATTGCTCAGCAAGAGATGCCGTCTGGGGTCAGAATAACTTGGTTATCGCCCTTGAGAAAATGATGCGTCGTAGACGACGCTACTCGCGTCGTCTACGACCCACGATACTTACCGCCCCTTCTTCGCCGCCAGCGGTTCATTCTCGATCTTCGTGATCGACGGATCTTGCAGTTGAGTCGCGTCGGGCGGGGCTTTCAGACTTTGCAGAAACGCGATGACGGCGGCCTGATCGGCCGGCGGCAAACGCGAGTATGCTTCTTGCACCGATTTGGCGTCTCCTCGATGTTGCGCGATAGCGATCTGCAGGGTGGAAGCGCTGCCGTCGTGCATGTATGGCGCGGAGTCGGCCACGCCCCAGAGAGCCGGCGTCTTCCATTCGCTGGGCTTCGGTTCGTTTTCGGGACGAGGCGCAAGCTTATGTTCCGGCGGCGGCTCGCCGTAGCTGTCGCCGCCCGCTGGGCCGGTGTTTTCCAGGCTATAAAGCAGGAAATCGCTGTACACGCCCTTCACGCCACCCATGTCGGGCACGTGGCAAGCGGCACAGCCAACGCTTCTAAACACTTCCTTGCCGCGAACCGCGGCTTCGCGCTGCACCGGATCACTCGGCAGCGTCTCCACCGGTTTCGGCAACGTCTTTACGAAAGAAACCAACGCTCGGAATTGCTTCTTGTCCAGGTCAGGCGGCGCGGTGCGGTTCGGGTCGCAAAGCGGCTTGGCCTGTTCCATGTCGGGCGTGCCCAGGCCAAGCTCATTGGCACAAGCCGCAGCCACGAACTCGCGCAGCGTAGCGAACTGCGCCTTCCAGCCGAACTTGCCGACCCGCCCATCGGCCAGCGTGTGAATGCGGCCGGTCGGGATGGCGCTAAAGTCGCGATTGAATTCGCCGGTCGTGGCACGGATCAGCCGGGTTTGTCGATTATGAATAATCGCCCGGTCGGAAATCAGGTCCACCCAACCGGCGCCGAAGAGGGCGGTCGGCTGCACCGTGTGTGTCTGCACGGGATCGAAGTCGGGAACCGTGACGGTTCGCGTGTACGGGCAATGGGGGTCGCCGCCGGTCACCGTGAAACTGCGGCCCTTGATCATCGGAAACAATGTTTTCAACTGTCCGGTCGATTCCTGGCTAGCCGCATCCACGCTGAAGTTGTGCACACTGCCGGTGTGGAAGTTCGGGTCGTTCGGCCGTGAGTTCACTTCGAAAACCGTGGCGTTGTGCTTCACGTCGCCTCCGCCACCCAAGCCGCCCTGAAAATGGCAGCTCGCACAGGATCGCGCATTAAACACCGGTCCGAGCCCATCACCGTGGGCGAGTGGGTCGTTTGGCGTCCATTCGTGCTCGAAAAGCTCGCGGCCGGCGGCAATTTCGGAAGCCCGAGCTGTCGGTCCCCAAATTACCGGCAGGCCGTTGAAAAAGAAGAAGAAATAGATCGTAAAGGCGAGCAACGCCAGCAACCCAATGCCGATCCAGCGCCGACGCCGGGCAATGGCCGTGTGCATGCGAACCTCCGCGGAAATGACGTCACAATGGTGACCTGCATACGAGATTATCCGAAGCAATGGGCGGAAGCAAGCAATTATCGGTGGAAAACTGGTTTCATTGAGGAAATCCGAAATCCGAAATCCGAAACAAATCCAAAGCGCCAAATTCAAATTCAAAGGCGTTGTTTGGAGCTGACGTTTAGAATTTTGATCATTGCCTTTGTTTTGAATTTGTTTCGGATTTCGATATTCGGATTTCGAATTCTCCGCATCGCTACGGCTCATCCCATGTTAAAGTCAGCCGCATCACCGGTCCGGGAACGCGCAGCCGCAAGAATGGAATGGGATCATCGGGATCAATTTCGCGCTCGATGCGCACACTGCTCGGCAAGACGCGCCAGCCTTCCTGATGATGCAAGCTCAACACTACCACCCCGTTTTCTGGCTCGACTTCGTGTAGGGCGATGCGCTGGGAATCCAGTTGCACGACCTTGGCTTTGCCTTTCAATAAGAAGCTCGGCTTCCGGTTCACCCGAAAAAGCCACCCCTCGCCGGATTCGCGAATTCGCATTAGCGCTTCCGCCTTCGGCCAGGCGCAAAAGCGCGTGATGGTCTGCGGGTGCCAGCACACAATATAGCCGATGTTGTAACGGTCGCAGAAGACGGCCAGCTCCTCATCGCTCCATTCCGAGAGTGGGCGCCCAGCCAGCATGTTATTGCTCAAGCGCGCGTACATGTGTTCCACGCCAGCGTCGGGATCGAGGCCGCCGAGAAAGCTGCGTTCCGTGCTTGGTGCGAGCAATGCGGACCAGTGCGGGTAATGTGGGTTCGGCCGATCTTCCCAGAGGATGCGGGCATCCGCCACCGTCGCCGCACGGAGCGTTTGCACAAGCGTCTCTTGTTCTGCGGTAAAGCCCAACCTGAAAGGACGGGCGCGCAATGATTGCTTGAAGAGCGTCTGCATGTCCTCATGCGCGAACACGCCGACACCGAGCAGCACGAGCGAGCCCGCCAGGACTCCCAGGCGCGGATGATTCGGCCAGCGCCTCCAGCTTGAGAAATAACTGCGGCACGTCGCGGCACATGGGAGCGCCGCGAAACTACAGGCCAGCACCAACATTTTGCCGGGGCCGATCATCTCCAGTGGCTCCCAGTAACGGGCGCCAAATGCCAGCGCGGGAAGCAACCCGATCGTTGCGCCGAATAATCCCGCGGCCGTAAAGCGCTTGCGAATCAACAGCGCGATGATGCCGGCGAGTCCGCCCATCAGTAGTGCCGCGGCCAGCAGGCGATCGGCCGGCGTGCCGACAAGGCAGGCCGGCCACCATTCCGCAAGATGCCGCGCGGGCACGTTTTCGAAGGAATACGGCAACGGCCGCGCTATCCAGCAATAACGCAGCCAATGTTCGAGCCAGGGTATGTTGGCCGAGAGCCCGCCGCCCCAGGCCAGCCACAGCCCCACGTGCCAGAAGAGGCCGTGACGAAAAGCAACCATCAAATAGAAGAGCAGAATCAGCGGCCCGAAGCCGGCCCAGAGGATCGGGTGGCAAAACCAGCCAAGTGCGGCCGTAAACCCGAGCCCGATGCACACCAGCATTTCGCTTTCGCGATGGAAACGAACGAGCAGGGCCAGGTGCAAAACGAGCAAGTTGTCGGCCAGAAGCCAATCGAGATCGCCTTGCTGCAAAAGTTGTTGAACGGGACCACTCCACCAGAACAGTTGGCCGAAGGCAGTGGCAAGGCAGGCTGTTCCCGGCCCCAGACCGGCCATGCGGGCAGAGAGAGCAAACAGCAATGGCATCAACCCACAAAAGATTGCGAGGCCGATTTTGTAGGCGCTTGGGCTTTCGTGCCCAACGAGCAGAAACAACTCCGCCGGCCGGCTGCCGGAATCGAAAATGGGGGTTTTGGGATAACCAGCTTGATACGAGGGGTCATAACATGAGCCGGCCTTGCCGGCCTGCCAGGCGCGGGCGCCAAGGATTCCGTGATACAGGTGCAGCGGATTCCGGCCATTCAGGATCGGGCGGTCGTCGCGCAGCGCCGCCCAGCTGCGCTCGGTGCCGAACAAGGTTGGCACTGTGGCAACCTGCAACAGCACCAGGGCCAAGAGCGGCAGGCCCCACAGTGGCCGCTGGCGAAAACCGATTTCCATCTGTTCGCCGGCGAGTCGTGGCGAATCGAATTTCATGAGAGCCGGAGAGTAACGCGGGGCGGTATTTTGGGCAAGACGATTTCCATCGGTTTTCCAAGCTGCAAGGCGAGTCTTCGAGCCTCGCGGGTTTTCTACACCGCAAAGTTTGCCATTAATGCCAGCATAAGTTCGCGAATCGCGGAGTGATTTTCGCATCGCGCTCTCGGAGACCGCCTACAATGCTGCGGCGGCGGAAGGGACGGCCGCCGGTGATGGCGTGGCTTCGACTCAATCCCCTCGTTTCGCACCCAGGCTGCCGGAGCCACGCCTTTTTTTCGCGCAAGTCTGCGGCCAAGAAACATTCGAATGCCGAATTCAAGACTCGAATGCGGATTCAAGTCAGGAAATGGAGCGAAAATGAGCAAGGGCAACGAAGAAATCCGCACAGATAATCACAACGAAGATGACGGCAGCTTCCGAATTCTGCATTCTGAATTATCTCAATCCCAATCCTCTCTTCCCGATGCCGAGTCCGACGAGGCTGAAGCCATCTCCCTCCAGCGCTGGCTGGATTTGAACGCCTGAAAAAAACCGGCCCGCGGAGGTTAACCGCGGGCCGGTGCTTCACACACAACGAAAAAACCAACGCTCAGTTAATTCGGGCCATTTCCGGGGCGAGATTCGGTTCAACGGTCGCCGGCACGATTGCCGCTTGGTTGTTCGTTACCGGCTTCGCGAAGAAGGCCTGGGCAAGCAGCAAAAACGCGCCGCAGACCAGGCAGCAATCGGCCACGTTGAAGACCGGCCAGTTGACGTAATAGTACCAGTACAAGAAATCGCGCACGCCGTGGAAGATGATGCGGTCGTACAAGTTGCCAATCGTGCCGGCGAGAATGAGGCCCAGGGCCGTGGAAAGGAGCCAGTCGCCGGGCGAACTTCGGCGATAGCTCCAAACCACAATCGCCACGCCGGCAGCCACGCTTACCAGCGCAAAAATAGAGTTCGCGGCCCCTTTATGTTCGTTGAGAAAGCCGAATAAAGCGCCCTGGTTAACTTGTGGCTGAAAGGCGCCGTCCGACGTATCGGTCGAGTACTGACAATACAGTTTGAAAGCGTTGGGAATGACATCGGCCGACCCGAACGCCGTTCTGCTGACATCATCGCGGTGTAAATGGCTATCCTGCTGAAGCCAATGAAAAACGCTGTATTTCGTGACTTGATCCAGGCTGGCTCCAACCACAGCCAGAATGAGCAACCAACTACGAAATGACTTTTGCGCCATGGCCACTTCCCACGCCTCTGCTCGGTTCGACTTCGCTGCCCTTCGATTCACGATAATCCTTGCCGTGGAAACCGTCAAGGACCAGCTCGGCCGGCTGGCGGCCGTTCAATTGCGGCCCATAGCGGCTCGGCCGATTCCGTGCAATCCGAATCCGGCATGATTCCGATCCGCATTGCCTTGCCTGGTTCCCAAGCGTTCCCAATTTTACCGGGCCGCACGGCATAAGGATCGGTGCGCATTTCCTTGCCATCGCCGTTCTTGTACCTTGTCACCATCTGCGCGCGCCCATAAATCATCTCCCATTGAAACGACTTCCCGGGAATTGCACGGTAGAGGCTCGCACCGTGAAGGATTTGTTGGAGCATATTCTCAATCCCACTCAGACCGAAGTAGCTTGGGCGCTGGCGTCCGGCTTCATTCTGATGGGTTTCATGCTCGCTTCCGCCATCTTCTTCGTTTGGCTGGAACGGAAAGTTTCCGGCCGCATTCAAGACCGCTTGGGCCCGACGCGCGTGGGCGGCAAGTTCGGCTGGCTACAAACCATCGCCGACGGCGTGAAGTTGCTGTGCAAAGAAGACAGCATCCCCGGCGATGCGGATCACTTCCTGTTCCGGCTCGCTCCCTATATTGCGGTGTGCGGCTCCTTCGTGGCGTTTCTCGCCCTGCCTTTCGGCAACCACTTCGTGGCCAAGGAACTGAATATCGCGGTCTTTTTCATGCTCGCGGTCATGTCGAGCGAAATTTTCGGCGTCATCCTGGCCGGCTATGGCTCGGGCAGCAAATGGTCGCTCTTCGGCGGCTTGCGCGAAGCCGCCCAGGTGGTCAGCTACGAAGTCCCGCGGGCGATTTGCGTACTGGTGCCGGTCATCGTCGCCGGCACACTCAACTTGAACACGGTCGTCCTTCAACAAACCGGTTTCTTTTGGAACTGGTACATTTTCCACGATCCGTTCACCTTCGGGGCGTTCTGGGTCTTCTTTATTTGCGCCACGTCGAGCTGCAAGCGAGCCCCGTTTGACTTGGCCGAAGCCGAGAGCGAACTAGTGGCCGGTTTTCACACGGAATACTCCGGTTTCCGTTGGCTGCTGTTCTTCATGGCCGAATACGGCAGCATGTTCGCTGTCTCCGGCATCGCGGCCACGTTATTCCTGGGCGGCTGGAACACCGGACTGTTGCCCTTCGAGCTGAGCGATCAATTCCAGAAGTGGATTGGCCCGGCCGGGTTCGTGGTTGGCAATCTAATCAATGTGGTCGTGTTCATCCTCAAAGGTTGGCTCGGTGTGTTTGTGATGATGTGGGTGCGTTGGACATTGCCGCGACTGCGCATCGACCAGGTGATGATGACGTGCTTGAAATATTTCCTGCCGATTAGCTGCGTGTTGTTAGCCGGGGTTTGCGTGTGGCAGGTAGTGGCCACGTCGCTGGCGTGGACATCGGCGGTTGGCTCACCGGTCCTCTGGTGGGACGGCAAAATTACGATTTCGCCGACCACGATATGGAAGTACCCGGTGGCGATTATTACGGTGCTTTGGCTGTTGCGAATGGGCGCGAAGTTGTGGAAGACGCGCAGCCTGGCCCCGCCCGGCGTGACCGGCTGGGCGCTGAAACCGCCGGCGATGCGGGGATAACGATTCGGCCGCTTGCGGCTTAGCGCTCGTGTCCAAAATTGGGAATCGCGGTTTGCTCGCCGCGAGCGCAAAGCCGCAAGCGGCGATTGGGATTTTTCACCATGAGTTTCTTCACTGCCCTTTTCTACATTGCCGCCGCCCTCACGGGTCTGTCGGCAATTATGGTGGTGGTCACGCAGAACATAGTGCGGGCAGCGGCGTGGTTGCTCTTCACCTTGGCCGGGACGGCGGGCGTGTACTTCCTACTTGCGGCCGACTTCATTGGTGCCGCACAGCTGATCGTATACGTGGGTGGCACACTGGTGCTCGTGGTCTTCGGCGTCATGCTCACGGCCCAGGGGCCGTTCGTCAATTTGCGCACCAGTATCGGCGAGTGGGCGTTTTCTCTGATTGTCGGCTGCGGCTTGTACGCCACACTCGCGATCAGTGTGCTAACCACGACGTGGCCCAGCTTGGGGAATGAGCCGGAAGTGAATCCCGCGACTTCGCCCACCACCGCCCAGCTGGGGCAGGCGTTACTCGGTGTACCGCAGGCCACACCCGAGGCCAACATGACCGGCATCGCATCCGCCGATCATGAACGAAGGCGCATGGGCTACTTGTTGCCGTTTGAAATCGTCTCCGTGCATTTGCTGGTGGTGCTCATCGGAGCCGCGTATCTGGCCCGGGCAAAGCGCCGACGAGGAGCCCCCGCATGAACGATATCAGCCTGCAAGCCTTTTTATTGCTGGGCGCCTTGCTGTTTGTCTGCGGGGCCGTGTGCATGGCCACCAAGCGCAACGCCATTGGAATTCTGATGGGCGTGGAGCTGGTCCTCAATGGCGCGAATGTGAACTTCGTCGCCTTCTCGTACTACAATCCTACCTTCCGCGTGGAAGGACAGATATTCGCGCTGTTCGTGATTGTGATGGCCGCTGCAGAGGCCGCCATCGGCCTGGCAATTGTGCTGAACTTCTACAACAACCACACCAGTGTGGACGTGGACACGGCAGAAGAGTTAAAGGGATAGTCAGTAGCCCGTAGTCATTGGTAAGTCGCATACTTGATCTACCACTGACTACGGACAATGGACAATTGACTGATATGTGGAATATTCACGAACACCCGGGCCTACTATACGTCATCGCCACGCTGTTGCCGCTGGCGTCGTTCGTGATTTTGCTTCTGATCGGCGCGCTGCGGAATGCGGCCCGGCCATACGGCGGCAACGGCTTCGGAGCGACGTTATACTGGCTCTTCGGCGGCGATCAGCCCGTCCGCATCGGAGCGTACGTCGCGACCGGAGCAATCGCGCTCTCGTTCATCCTGAGCGCAACGGGCCTGGTGTGGTTCTTGAACGACAAGGGTGTCGGCCATCATCATGATGAAGTGCAAACCTCAGGTACGGAAACTGAGACGAAGCCCGCCGGACACCAACATGGCCATTCCCACGAAGCCGACCACAAGTGGGCCGATCATGTCACCTGGGCGCGGGTTGGCATGTTGGAGACAGACGTTCGGCCTGCCGTCGAGCTCAACCTCGGCTACTACATCGACCATTTGGCCGCGGTGATGTTCACGATGGTGACCTTTGTCGCCATGCTCATCCACCTGTTCTCCGCCGGCTATATGTCGGAGGAGCTGCACCAGACCGTGGAAGATCACCAGGTGCATACGGAAGACGGCCATTTGCGGCGCAAAGGCCGCTATAGCCGCTTCTTCATGTACCTATCGCTGTTCTGTTTTTCGATGTTGAACCTGATAATCGCCGACAATCTTTTCCAGGTGTTCATCAGCTGGGAATTGGTCGGTGTCTGCTCGTACCTGTTGATCGGCTTCTACTACGAACGGCAAAGCGCGTCGAATGCTGCGAACAAGGCGTTCATCACCAACCGCGTCGGCGATGCCGGGTTTATCCTCGGCCTGATGCTGGTCTGGTCGTTTATCGGCACCTTCAACTTTCAGGAAATGTTCCAGCGCGTGCGCGCTCCGCACATGGATAGCCACGGCACCGCCATGCCGGAAGGCACGGCCGACCGCATCATTCGCGGCGACGTGCATGACGAAAAGGGCCGGCAAGTGTTTCATCCGAGCAGCGACGGCTCGCAAGTGCTGCTATTTCCAGATCACGTGCATGCCGAGGAACTGAAGGAAGGGCCGGAACCGGGCACGACAATCGACGACTGGGGCGTAATGCCCTACATCTTGCTCACGATTGCGGGACTTGGCATCTTCACCGGCTGCGTGGGCAAGTCGGCACAATTCCCATTGCAGGTATGGTTGCCCGACGCGATGGAAGGCCCCACGCCGGTGAGCGCGCTGATCCATGCGGCGACGATGGTCGCCGCCGGTGTGTATTTGGTGGGCCGAGTCTTCCCGCTCTTTACACCGGAAGCCCTGCTGGTCATCGCCTATGTGGGCGCCATCACTCTTTTCGTTGCCGCCACGATCGCCATCGTGATGAATGACATCAAGAAGGTGCTGGCCTATTCCACTGTGAGCCAGCTCGGCTACATGATGCTCGGTCTGGGCGTGGGCGGCTGGGTCGCGGGCCTGTTCCACCTGTTCACGCACGCCTTCTTCAAGGCCCTCCTGTTCCTCGGCTCGGGCAGCGTGATCTACGGCTGCCACCACGAGCAGGACATGCGCAAGATGGGCGGCCTGCTCAAGAAAATGCCCATCACAGGCTACACGATGCTGGTGGGAGTGCTGGCTATTGCCGGCACCCCGCTCTTCAGCGGCTGGTACAGCAAGGACGCCATCATTGCGCAAGCGCTGGGCTTTGCTTCGGTCAACCGGCAGCATCTGTTGTTGTTGATCTTGCCTCTGGCGACGGCGGGCATCACGTGCTTCTATATGTTCCGCATGTGGTTCCTCACGTTTCTGGGCAAACCGAAGGACGATCATGTTCACGAGCATGCCCATGAATCGCCGTGGCTGATGACAATACCGCTCATTCTGCTGGCCGCGTTCAGCTTCTTTGTGGCCTGGGGAGCTCCGCCGTGGGATGCGGAAGCGAGCTTTCTCGGCAAGTTACTGCACAGCTCCCAGCCCGGGGCCGTCTCGGCCGACTTCAAGTCGGTGGAAGAATTGCTCGAAGAGGCCGGGGGTTGGGTGCATCCGACGGCCGGGTTGCTAGCGCTGCTCGCCGCGATTATGGGCGCCCTCATCGCCGCCCTCGTTTACTACTACCGCTTGTTCGACCCGGCCGAGACGAAGGAACAATTTGCCTCCTTGTACCGCCTCTTTGACCGGAAGTGGTATTTCGATGAAGTCTACAGTGCGGCGCTCGTGCGGCCGGCTCTGGTCGTTTCCCACTGGGCTCGGAATTTCGATGCCCGCGTGATTGACTGGATCATCGACAACACCGCCCGCACCGTCGTGTGGATTTCGAAGCTCGACGGCAAGATCGATAATGGCATTGTGGATGGACTCGTGAATGTGACGGCGAATGCGTTCTATTTCATCGGCACGCGCTTGCGTCGAATACAAACCGGCTACATCCGAAACTACGTTCTATTTCTCGTATTGGCGGCGATTGGGATTTTTGCACTCTTGTCGTACTTTTGGGGTTGGGCGAGTGCACAGAATTAGCCGCTTGCGGCTTCGCCGAGAGTTGCACGGCGAAGCCGCAAGCGGCCGCATTTGACCACGGACTATTAGCATGCCCGAAACTGACATGATCATGATGTCGCTGGTGATCTTCCTGCCGAGCATGTTTGCGCTGGCGCTGTTACTCTTCCCAAAGGGAACGGAAGAATGGATGCGCTGGTTTGCATTGCTGGGCAGTGCGCTCACCATGGTGTTCAGCCTGTTTATTTTTGTGGATTATTACAACTTGCTCGATCGCTCTGCGACCGTGTCGCCGGGGCGGCGGGCCATGCATAGTCAGTCGGCCTCACTGGAGGAGCGGGCCGAGGAAGCAGGCAAGCGGGCGGCCAGCTCCGCGCCGGCGGTTTCGAATGACTATGTGGCTCGTACGCAGTGGATCGAGCGCTTCAATATCGACTATTACCTGGGCGTCGATGGCATCAGCATGCCCCTGCTCTTGCTCACCACGATCCTGAGTTTTTTAGCCATTATCGCGAGTTGGAAGATCGAGCGCTACGTGAAGGGCTACCTGATGCTCTTCCTCATTTTGGAAACGGGCATGGTGGGCACGTTCCTGGCGCTGGATTTCTTCCTGTTCTACATTTTCTGGGAAGTGATGCTGCTGCCGATGTACTTCCTCATCGGCGTCTGGGGCGGACCGCGGCGGGAATATGCGGCCATCAAGTTCTTCCTGTACACGCTGTTGGGCAGCGTGTTTATTCTCGTGGCGCTGTTGGGTTTCTACTTCACGGATATCCGCGATTTTGTGGACCCGCGCAGAGCTGAGGTGCGGGCGCCGGCCGGCGAAGCTGGTCCGGAAGGCGGACCGCGGATGGCCCCGCCTGCGCCTACGGCCCAGCCCGTGAATTCGTTCGACCTGGTCAGCTTGCAGCGCGTGGGCCGGGCGGCTTTCTTGAAGTTGGCCGGCCGCGAAGGCGAAATTCCGGTGGCCGTACCGGTCCGCGAGCGCGGCCAGACTAGCGGCTATGAATGGAAGCGCCTGGATAGCCTGCCGACTGCCCAGCAAAACGCCGTGCGCGAGCGGCTGAAGCAACCGTTTTTCACGAAGACGTTTCAGTATGCGATGTTCTTGCTGCTCTTTGTCGGCTTTGCCATCAAGGTGCCGGTATTCCCGTTCCACACCTGGTTGCCCGATGCGCACGTGGAAGCGCCTACGCCCATTAGCATGATTCTGGCCGGCGTGTTGCTAAAGATGGGCGGTTACGGCATCTTACGTATTGCCTATCCGATATGCCCCTGGGCGGCGGAACAGCTCGCCTGGTGGATCGGCCTCTTCGGCATCATCAACATCGTCTACGGCGCCTTCGCCGCCATGGCCCAAACCGATTTCAAGAAGCTCGTGGCATATAGCTCGGTCAGCCATATGGGCTACGTCATCCTGGGAATTGCCGCCTGGTCCTACGGCAACGAGCGGCAATACTGGTCGTGGGCCATGAACGGCGCCATGTTCCAGATGATTGCCCACGGCGTGAGTTCGGCCGGCATGTTCTTCCTCGTCGGCGTCATTTATGACCGGGCGCACCATCGCAATCTCGATAACTTCCGCGGACTCATGGAACCCATGCCGTTTTACGGCGGGATCAGTGCGATCATCTTCTTCGCGGCCCTAGGCTTGCCGGGCTTGT
>DATGHS010000433.1:0-29360 GCA_035307785.1 Gemmataceae bacterium | reverse complement strand
GCAGCCGAGGGTTAGCCCCAGAAACGCCTTGCCGAGGGTGTCGATGCCGTCTTCGTGCGTGAGATACATGTGCTTGTCGCTATCGTGCTCGAAGCGCCGCGCCAGGGCGAGGTAGCCGGTGGCAATAATGCGCGACGCATAATGTTCTGGGGGGCCCTTGGCGGCGAGAATATCGCCGGCGATTTGTTCGCGCAGGAATTCGTCGTAGGGCATGTCGCGATTAAAAGCGTCGATGACCCAATTCCGGTAGCGCCAGGCGTGGGGCAATGGGTGATCGCTGTTTTCGCCGGCAGTGTCGGCATAGCGCACCAGGTCGAGCCAGTGCCGGCCCCAGCGCTCGCCATAGTGCGGCGACGCGAGCAGCCGATCGACCACTTTCGCAAACGCTTCGGGAGAATCGTCGGCCAGGAACGCATTCAATTCCTCGACCGAGGGCGGCAAGCCGGTGAGGTCATACGTCACGCGGCGAAGAAGTATGGGCTTGTCGGCGAGCGCAGACAGGCTCAAGCCTCGCTCCGCCAACTTCGCGGCAATGAACGCATCAACGGGATTGCTGAAGTCGTTCCGTGGGGGCTGCGCACGCTGCAGCGGCTGGAACGACCACCATTTTCTGGCCGCTTCCATCGTCATGCCGCCAAGCCGCACGGTGGTTGCGTCGCGCGGGTCATCCGCAAACGCGGCTGGACTTCGGCCCAACAGCCCCGCGAAGATCAGCGCGAAAGAGAGCCAGTGGCTTTTCATCATGATTTCCGATGCAAATCGAGCCAGATTTCCCTTCCATTGCCCGCGACCACCAGGCCTCGCTTGGATGGGGTTTAGTATAACACAACCGCCCTTTCTGGCCCGATCTTGAGCCTGCCCGTCGTTGATTGCTTTTACCGCCGCCCCGGGCATGCGCAAACCCGCCGACGGGCACGAACGCCAGCGGACTTTAGCCTGTGAGCCCGTGCCGGCTAATTGCAGCTGCGACAGTATCTTTTTGTAACCAGGTGACAAAGTGCGCGACGGTGGCTGGCACCGTAAATTCTTGAGCTGCAGTTCCTTGCGGCGTCCGCATCGCGCCTTCGCACACATTGACTCAATTTGAGTGCAGGTTGGTGGTTTGATGGTTTGATTGATGGTTTGGTTGATTGGTTCATGGGTGGGTTCATTCGTTGATGGTTCCAAAGTAAATGGCGCGCGCCGCCACGGCTGCCGTCGAGCCAGAATTTTTGCGGGTGTAGCATTCTGTAGCAGTTTTGTAGCATTGTGTAGCATCTCTCGAATCCCCCTCTTCCCGCCGCGCGCACCCCAAGCCGCCGAAAGATACGATCCGGTTTGGCGATTGTCAAAAAAGGATGAGTTGCGCTAGGAAAAAAGTGGGCGGGGGAGCTGATAGGGACGTTGGTTACTGTTCCTGATCCCATTACTGTCCCAATATTGACAACCATGGGCCGTGTAGCAAGCGATGGGCCCGGGGACAATTATGCAACTATTAGCGGAACCGATGAGCAAGCATCGGCCGCATGGCTAGTCCACTCTCATTCACGTAGCCGCAGGATGACGCCGATAGCGAGGCAAAGCGCAGCGAATTGACGCTACTCCGGAAAGCCGAGTTTAAGCCTGCGGCCGCTCCCGCAGGCTCAAGCCTGCGCCTACGGGATAGTGCCTACGCCTAGGGGCGTCTATGCCAGCAATCCTTTCACTACATCGCCCTGCACATCCGTGAGCCGATAATCGCGGCTTTAAAACTCGCACTCGCCTTCGAGAGCATCTGGGTGACGGCGGTGGAGAAGAAGTAGCCGGAAGAAATGGACGTCATTCCTTTCCTCTGGCTAACTTCCACTCCTCATCGAAAAACCCGGAGCGCACGACGCTTTCCTCCATGGGGCCGGCTGGTTGCTTGGGGGTGCCAGCGCCAATCTTGAGGACGGCCCAGTCTCCCAGGCGGGGGAAGAGCAGATAATTCAAAGACGCCAGTTCCTTTTCGTGAAAGGTGTGGCCGCTGTTCACGACCACGTACCGATCCTGGGAAAGCGGGTTGGGGCAGATGAAAACGGGCGCGTGTTCGGATGCCCGGCAGCGTTCCTTGCCAAGCTGCACCTCCTCGTGCGTCCAGTGAATCGGCAAGTTCGGCAGCATTTTGGCAATCCACGAGTTACTGCCTGGATCGCCGAAGAGAATCAGGTTGCAGCGGCGAATGTCTTCCTCGGTAACCGCGGTGTCGTCTTTCACCGGTAACTCGCCCCGGAAAAAACGGTTCCATTCATAGGCAAAGCGCTTGAGGCTGGCATCGGCCCAGGCTTGCACCGCCGGGTTCCACGGCCGGCCCGTGCCGCGGACACAGAGAAACGGCGAAGTAAAGGCATCGTCTATGGGCCCTTGCAAGCCCGGCCGCTTACCCGTCAGCCGCACCGCCTCTGTGGACAACTTCCAGCCGTCATTCTCCTTGCGCACGAATAATTCCCGTGGCCGATCCTCTCCGCGCGGCAAGGGGCCGAGGTCGTGTTCGCCAACCCGCAGGCGGGCGCTTTCTTTGGGCAGCGCCGGTGGGCGAATCGAAAACAGCGCCACGTTCTTCGGCTCCTTGATTTGGATCGAGCCATCGTCGCCAACGGTGGCATCCAGCTCCGCGCGGGCATAATGCTCGTTCAGTTTTAGAATCTCCAGCCAGTGGCAGCGGTTGTACTTCAGCGTCCAGGTGACAAAGCGGAGACGCCTGCGAGTGTGATCGACGCCCTTTTGCGCGAATTCCGCGATCCGGCGCATCTGCTCTTTCTGGGTGATGGGATCAATCACATGGCCGGTGCCGGGAGAGATGAGGTTGACCATTTTCAGCCCTTCTTTTTCCATCGCCTGGCCCATTAACACATGCGCCTGGAAAAAGACGTCCTTCTCGCCGATGCACGCAATGGCGGGCACCACGCCGGCGTTGGCGGCATAGTCGATCGAATCGAGCATGTGCAGCGCCTTTTCCTGCTGCGGCGGCAACGGTCCGACTTTCACAAAGTTCGCGAGCGGCGTCTGCGAGAACTGGTGCGTGTCCACGTAGCCGCAATAGGGGCCAAGTGCCACAAAGCGATCCGGCTGCTTCAGCCCCAGATGCCAGGTTCCGGAAGCGCCCATCGACATGCCGCGCAGGACGATTCGATCGCGGTCAATGTTATAATTTCGGCAAACGGCCTCGATGGCTTCGAAAACGTCGGTTTCGCCCGCCCAGCGGTAGCAGTTTTCGACTCGCCCCAGGGGGTGCAACTCGATGTAACCCTGGTCCGGCGCAGTTTTCGTTTCCGCATCGCCTTCGTCGAAGCGATTCATGAAGCGCAGTTCGCTCATACCCACTGGCCGAGTGCTGCCGTGAAGCACGACGTCGAGGCGAATCGGCCGGGCGGGGTAGTGTCTCGCTGGAACAATAACGCCGAATGGTTGCACGGAGCCGTCCACGGCCGAGACGTAGCCACGGGTCAGTTTGCCTATGCGCTCCGACCACGGTTGTTTGCCGCTTTCCAGCGCCGCGGCACGTTCGTTGGCTCGCGCCAGCGCCTTTCTGAGCAAAGCGCCATCAGCGGCGCTGAGCGTTTCATCGTAGCGCAAGGCCCAGGTAATTCCCTTGGCAAAAATTTCGACATCGGCCAGATGATCCGGTTTCACGGCCCGCGCCGTCGCACGCAATTTCGCCAATCGGTCGTTGAGTGCTTTCAGGCCCTGGGCGATTTCACCACGCTGCTCAGCGGTTACCGCGCCGACATCGGCCTTGGAATCATCCGCCCGCACGGCAGCCGGAGCAATGAGCATGGCGCACAATAGCACAATCGAAGGGCGGATAAACATGGTTGCGGCTCCATTGCAAGGCCCGGGAATCTGAAAGTTGCCGGCGAGCCATGCTGTCAACGATCACCCGAGGTTCCGGGTGCTGGCCCCGGTGCGGAGGGATAAGCCGTTAGGAAATGTGAGTCGGGGCGAGAGGATTTGAACCTCCGACCTTTCGGTCCCGAACCGAACGCTCTAATCCAAGCTGAGCTACGCCCCGTTTGAAATTCGCCGCTATCCTAGTGGCGGTGCGGGTTTTGTCAATCTCACATGAGTTCCCTGTCTCTGGACATCGTCGACGTAAGGCGGGTTCGCGCCACCGGAAGTGATGCTGGGCAAGCTGCGCGCTCTGCGGCAGCGCGAACCGCTCATTCCCTGCCATAACCATAGCGCTGAATATAACCCGACCAGCGGCGGGTGATCTCTGCCTTCTGTTCCGGGCTGAGATCGTACTTGTTCGTTTCATACCCCTTGTTGCGCTCCAAGTACTCCACCAATCGCGGCTTCACCCGGTCAAAGCCGCTCAGATCGAGCTGCTTATAGAGCCGCTCCATCTCGGCCAGCGGGTTTTCTACCAGGTCTTCGTAACGTAATTCGTGGAAGCGCGACGGGGCGACAAGTTTCCGGCCGGCCTCGTAGCGGTCGTACATCCGCTCGAATGTGGAAAACACATATTCATCCAAACCCGCGAACGTCGGTGTTTGCAAGCCATGTTTCCGATACAGCGATTTCCATGTGTGGACGGTTGAAGGAAAGATCACAAACGGATTGCGGGCAATGTGAACGAACTTCGAGTCGGGGAACATCTCCAGCAGGATTGGAATGCGCGCGGTATGCGGCGGCGATTTCAACACGAGTCGCTTTGGATTTCGATAGGTAATGCGCTGAAGCAGGCCGAAGAACAGGCGCTTCCACTTCTCGCGCGCCTGCGCCGGCACTTGCTCCAAATCCAGATACTCCGGAAAGGCCGGTGGATGGTTCGGGAAGGCGATGGTCAAATACGGCGATGGCGCCCCGAGCATGCACATGGCGAATTCGTCTTCCTGGGGCCGATGCCAGCCGGCCGCCATATTGTCCATCGGCCGGCTGCCTGGCATCAGGAACCAGAACAGCTTGGATAGCACTTTTTCCGAAATCAGAAAATGATTCGGCTCCAGGCACTCATAGGTGGTGGGAAATGAATGCCGTTCGTCGAGGATCAGGAGTTCGTGCAACAGGGTGGTGCCCGAGCGCCAGTGGCCAAGGATGAAAAGCGGCGGCTGATCGATTTTCGTCCGCCGAAACTTGTGCCGGAGAAACGCTTGCTCCAGGAGTCGTAGAACGGAATGACCGCCGCTAACACAGGAAATGACGGCCGCGATGTACCAGTACGGCGGCTGGACGGCGAAGTGATTCCGCGCCAGCAACTTGAACCAGGCCGGCAAGTTACAACCTTCCCAAAAGCGGGGCGCCCATTGCCGGCCGTGGCCTTTCATTTCGGTCTTTCCTGCCATAGTCGTACGCCGTCCTTCGAAGGATTCGTGCAACCGGGCCATTGTGCGGTTAAGAGCTGGTAATGGAAAGAGCAGTTCCGCCGCGTCATCAGCTGAAATGTGAAACTTTTCCGGTCGCAGCCCTTGTCCAGCTGGCATTTTAACTACTTCGGCCATAATGTAGAGCTGCTAAACGATTTGGAGCAGCTGGACAAAGAGTATTTAAGGTCAGAGACACAACATGTTCGACACCAAGCAGTTGGAGCGCGGGGCCGACATTCGGGGGCATTACCCCGGCGAAGTGAATGAAGAGTTGGCTTGGTTCATTGGCCGGGCTCTTGTGGAGTTTCTGCGCCGGCAAAAGAAGCATGACCAACCCCGGGTGCTGGTAGCGCGCGATGGCCGGGTTTCGTCGTTCGCGCTCTACTCGGCCATGTGTGAAGGCATAAGCGCCAAGGGCGGAACTCCGGTCCCGGTCGGCCTTTGCAGCACCGATGGCCTGACCTGGGCCACGGGCATGAACTTCGCCGACGCCGTGGCCGGGGCCATGATCACCGCCTCGCATAATCCGAAGAGCGACAACGGCATCAAAATGATCTATGCGGCCGCTAAAGACCACGTGGAAACCATTTCCATTCGCAAATACCTGGCCAACCTCGTGCAGGAGGAATGGAAGAACACGCAGGTGGAAGCGGCCAAGGCCGGTCATCTGGCATTTGCACCCTCCGGGGCGCTCGATGTGGTGGTAAAGTTCGTGGACTGGGCGTGCGACCCACGCTTCGCTCCCAATCTTGGCCAGTTCACCCAAAAGGTGGTCATTGACCCCGGCAACGGTATGGGCACGCTTTATCTCAAGCGGCTCCAGCAGCACGTTTCAGCCGCGCGCGTGGACTCGATCTTCGATCAAGTGGACGGGAGTTTTCCCAACCGGCCATCCAACCCAGGCTTGCCGGGGGCGATGAAGGAATTGTCGAAACAGGTCCGCAAGCGGAAAGCCGCCTTTGGCGCAGCCTTCGACGGCGATGCCGACCGGCTCTTTGTGGTGGACGAGAACGGCGAGTTCGTGCCGGGCGATTTCCTGCTCGCGGCACTCGCTCGTCGTTTCCTCGCCAGCCGGCAAGCCGATGCGGAGCAGCAAACGCCGAGCATTGTTTTCGCCGCCACCTGTTCGTGGACCGTGGTGCAGACCATTCGCGCCAACCACGGCCGGGCGGTGATCAGCAAGGTGGGACAGGACTCGATCCGCGCGTCGATGCTCAGCCAGCGCGCCATCTTCGGCGGCGAATCGTCGGCCCACTTCAACTACCGCGACAGCTTCTATCAGGATGCAGGGCTGATCACGCTCATGGTTTTCTGGCAGGAATTGTACGAGCGAAACATGGCCGCCTCGGACCTTATCAAGGAACTCGACCCGTGGGCGCGGTCGGAAGAAGTCAACATTCGCATCGAAAGCAACGACTGGCGCGCCATCAGCGAAAAAGCGATGCAGGCGCTGCAGGAACAATATCAGGCGCAGGCCACGGAGCAGGAATGCTATGTTTCCACGCTCGACGGCATGAGCGCGTATTTCCCACACGATGCAAATGTCACCACCGTGGACGATCTGTTCAAGCCGATTCCGGAATCGAATGGCACTGCTTGCGAAGTCCACCCGGCCTACACGCCCGATTGGTGGTTCAATGTCCGCCGCTCGAACAACGAACCGCTGCTGCGCCTGAACGTCGAGTGCCGGAAGCGCAAGGATCTCGATAAGCGCTTGAAGAAGCTGATCAAGGAAGTAATCGACCTGTGCGAAAGCGCCGGCGACTGCAAGGCGCGCGTGGACTAGATCATAAGCCCACAGATAAACACGGATTTCATATCACGGATTTCCACGGATCAGACCAAGTCCTTTACTAGATCTGTGTTGATCCGTGTTATGAAGTCCGCCTTTTTCCGTGGCCCAATTCTCGGAGTTTTCGCCATGCGATTTCCCCTTGCTGCATACGCACTTTTCTTGACCGCCGCCTCCTGCGCCTTCGCCGACGAGCCCGCCAAGAAACCGAATGTCCTCTTCATCGCCGTTGATGATCTCAACTGCGCCCTCGGCTGCTATGGCCACCCGCTGGTGAAATCGCCGTACATCGACAAGCTGGCTTCGCAGGGCGTTCGCTTCGACCGCTGCTATTGCCAGTACCCGCTGTGCAACCCGACGCGCGCTTCGCTCATGAACGGCAAGCGGCCCGATACCACGAAGATCCAGGACAACAGCGTCTTCTTCCGCAACACCATTCCCGATTCCGTCACGTTGCCACAGCACTACCGCAACCACGGCTACTTTGTGGCCCGCATGGGGAAGATCTACCATTACGGCGTGCCCAACCAGATCGGCACCGACGGGCACGACGACGAGAAATCGTGGGACCTGCGCATCAACCCCAAGGGCCGGGATAAGGACGAGGAACAGCTCTGCACGAATTACACGCCGAAAAACGGCCTCGGTGCCGCGCTGGCGTTCTACGCTTCGCCCGAAGGGAAAAGCGAGCAATACACCGATGCCCTCATCGCCGAAGAGGCCATCAAGCTCATGCAGCAGAAGCGCGATAAGCCGTTCTTCCTGGCCGTGGGCTTCTTTCGGCCGCATGTGCCGCTGATCGCGCCGAAGAAGTACTTCGACATGTATCCGCTGGACAAGATCCAGGTGCCGAAGATTCCGGCCAACGACCGCGAGACGAAACCGCCGGTCGCGCTTACCGTAAAGCCGCCGAACTACGGCCTGAACGACGAGCAGTGCAAGGAAGTGATCCGCGCCTATTACGCGACGGTTACCTTCATGGACGAGCAAGTCGGCCGGCTGCTCAAGGCACTCGATCGGGCAGATCTGCGCGACAACACCATTGTGATCCTCTGGGGCGACCACGGCTGGCACCTGGGTGAGCACGGCCTGTGGCAGAAGATGACGCTGTACGAAGAGTCGGGCCGGGTGCCGATGATCATTTCGGCTCCGAATGCCAAGGGCAACGGCAAGGCCTCGCCCCGGCTTACTGAGTTCGTGGACATTTACCCCACGTTGGTTGACCTTTGCAGCCTGCCGGTGGCGAACGACCTGGAAGGCATCAGCCTGAAGCCGTTGCTCGACAATCCGAATCGCGAATGGAAAAGCGGCGCGTTCACGCAGGTATTGCGCGGCAATGCCAAGAACCCCGGCGCCCAGGGCCGCTCGCTGCGCACCGAAAAATGGCGTTACACCGAATGGGACGATGGCACGAAGGGCGTGGAACTCTACGACCACGACACCGACCCGCAGGAATTCGTGAACCTGGCCGGCGACCCGAAGCATGCCGAGATTGTGAAGAAGCTGGCCAAGCAACTGCACGCCGGCTGGAAGGGCAGCCTGCCGGCGAAGTGAGGTCGCAATTATTACAGCTGGTGGCGACCGTTTTTCTACTCGTTCCCACGCCCCTAGCGTGGGAACCAGCAAGATCTCGATATTCGGATTTCGGTTTATGCGGCAAAGCCCGAGGCGCGGGAAGTATTTTTGTCCTGTTACCGCTTCAAATCAAGATTGTACGTCTTCTTGTCTGCCGTCACTTCAATGGTAAGCGGAGTCGTGTTCGCGGTGCCGTACTCGGGCGGGATCGGCCGATTTTGCAGGCCGGCCAGATAGCGAGTGTACTTCTCGCGCGTTTGGCCGTCCAAGCTGCGATACTCGCTTGGAACCGGCGGCTCGGAAACGAGCACGCGATGCTTGCCAACCGCGGCGCCGGCCTGCTGCATGTGGCCGCAGACCATTTGGAAATGGCCGTTTTCGTCGGTGGTCGCGAACGAATTGTACTCGCCTTTCCACTTGGGCAGTTCGGGCTGGAATTCCACCTGGGCGTTTGGGAGCGGTTTACCGTTCAAAAGGACCATTCCTTCCACTTCCGTGAGCGACGGCGGCCTGGTTTTGCCGCAGCTGCACAGTGTCAAAACTGCCAGACCGAACAATGCGCAGAAGACCGGCCGAAATGTTCGTCTCATGGAGTGCATCTCCGTTCGATTCCAATGCTGACAGGGGTGCAATGAGTGGTCGCCGCTCTTGGGATGCTCCTCTCGATTCAGCCGAAAATCCAAAAGCGGCGAGACGTTCACAGTTAGACAGTTGGCAAGCAAGTGCTTAAATCGGTTGGTTAACCCGAAGCGCAAGCGAGGAAAAGAGTAAACGCCCTCGCTTGCGCTTCGGGCTAACGGCCCGCCAAATAAGCGTGGAAGCTCTACTAGTTACCCGGCACGGTCACCGGCTCGCCCCCGTTGCGCGTGCAAAGGGCCTGGAGCGTGGCCAGGTCCGTGGAGTCTGGAATGAAGCGGACGGAACCGTCGCACAAGCCGAAGTTGGCGCCGCCGGTGTGGCCGCTGCCGAACGCACAAATGCGCGGGTCGGTGTACGTGAAGGAAGGAGGATTTGGCTGCCCGGCCGGAATGGTGTAGTTAATGGGAACGCGGGCACTGAGGATGTAGTCCTCGGTCGCGTTGAAATTGGCCCACGCCCAGCCGCCCAGATTGCCGATGTTGGTTGAGCCGGAAGTCCAACCCTTGTCGTAGTGATACCGTTCGCCAAACATGACCGTGTTCGCCGTGCCATCCGTGATTTGCTGAATATTAATGGTGCTGTTGATGAAGAAGATGCCATCGGACTTCAGTTTGCCGAAATCGTAATAGTAGGCATAGGTGCCACCGTTTCCCCCATAGCTGTTCATGCCGAAGTAATACTGATTCTGATAGACGGTAACATTCCCTTGCGGCATCATGTCCGAAGGGCAAATCAGGATCTTGATGACCTGCGCGCCATAGGAATTCGGGCCGTTGCAGTTAATGTATTCACGCTGGCTGAAGTTCAGGTTCTTTTGCAGGTTATCCTGCTCGAAGAACGGCAACAGTGCTTCAAACAGGCTGAAGAATTGGCCCGGTACAGGTGGATAACTGTAAATGCCTTGTGATAGCTCCCAATCGGAGGGAAATAAGGCGCCCGATTGATTTGAGACCGGGAGGTTGATGCCGGGCGGGAGCCGGCCATAAGTGTCATGGTAGTTGTGGGCGGCCAGGCCGAGTTGCTTCAGGTTGTTCTCGCACTGAATTCGCGCAGCCGCCGCCCGTACCTTTTGCACGGCCGGCAGCAACAGGCCGATGAGGATGGCGATGATCGCAATCACCACCAACAGTTCAATGAGCGTGAATGCCTTCCGTTTCATGACGTTGACTCCTGAGTGACCCGGGGACAAACGATGCAGAATGACGATGACGATTATAAAATCGCAGATTGGCGAGCCATGAAGGAAGTATGAAGTCTCGGTTAAAGTGCCCTGGAATTCGGAGCGCGAGCTGAAACACCGAGATGCCCGGCAACAAAACCGCACTGGCAAAAAGAAATATCGGGCCGGAGTTTCAGTGCGGCCTCGTCCTGACGAAAGGTGATACATGGACTCGTCAATAGCCGATTCCGCCCGGCAGCAGCTTGGGCTGACGATCACGCCGGAACTCTATGCGAAGATTCGCCGGCTCTGGATTCAGCACTCCATTGCCGAAGACAATCGCGACATAGCCGGGTTGCTGCAGACGCTGTCGCCGACTTGCGTGTACGAAGTCGTGCCGACGGGGCAGCGCTGGGAAGGCCATGCCGGGGCGACGGAGTTTTACACCACATTTCTGAAAGCATTTCCCGACGTGAAGTTTCAACTGCGCGACATCGTCATCGGCCCGCAGGGCGTAATTGAAGTGGCCGACATGACTGGCACACACTTGGGCGAATGGGCCAGCCAGCCGCCAACCGGCAAGGCCCTGAAGCTGGTGATTATCATTCACTTCCCGTGGGACGCGGCCGCGCAGAAGTTCGCGGGAGAGAAGGTGTATTTCGACAACGTGGCGTTCCTGACGTAACCCCGCCGCCTCGAAGACTCGGCTACGGGCTTGGATTCTCCCCCAAGCCCGCACGCGAGTCTGCGAGCGTGCGGGGTTATTGTGGCTTCTTTTCGCCCGGGAGCGGCGTCTTCACCAGCTCCACGTCTTTGAGCCAAATGGTTGCTATTGTCGTAGCGTCCTTGGCGCGCATCAGAAGATCGAGTGCCACTGCATCTGGTGTCTGCAGCTTACTGGCGTCCCAAGATATCTCGTAGCTGGACCAGTTCGTCGAGCCCTCGAATTTCCGGCCTTTGAACACGAGATCGTCGAGATTCAAGTATCGCAAATGAACGTCGAAACGCGCGTCGCCGATTTCCTCCGTTCGAACCTTGAACCGCAACGTGATGCGGCTCGGCTCGTTCGCCGGTCCCGGAACCTCGAAGAGGTGCACCTGGGTGACATCATCCAGACGCCCCAATTCTTGCTCGCCGAGCAGCTCGATCTTCCATTCCTCGCCGTCCACGGTGACTTTCCGGTTGCCGACTTGTTTCGAGATTGGCTTGTCGGTCTTCGGATCGAACTTCTTGAGGAGGGTTTCCTTGCCGGCCGGTTTGCTGGCGGGTGAGCGCTTGAAGGTAACCAGCCAGCGCTTGCTTCCGGCGGGCGCATCGAACGAAGGAACGATGATGCCCGGTATGGTGCCGCACACTTTCCAGGTGTCGCCCTCCAAATCGTAGAGCAGAAATAGGTTGCCCCCACGCTTGGTCGGGAGAATACTGCACTCGTGCGGAACGCTATTCAGTTTGAGCCAGCTGATCTCGCCTTTGGAAATACCCCCCGCTTTCTCGAGCGCGAAGCCACGATCAGTGACTGAGATTTTCCAGCCCTTCAGTTGTTCTTCCGTCAATGGCTTCCCGTCGTCTGTGCCTTCAACAGCCTGCCAGCTTCCTTGAAGGCGCTGCAATTCGAGAAACTCGGCCGATGGTGATTTCACGATCTGCAAATCCTTGATCCAGACAGAGCCGGTACTCAGCCCGGCATCCACGCCCAGGCGCTCGGGGTGAAAATTCAATGGGCAATCTTCCGAGAACTCATACTCCGTCCAGTTCGTAGTGCCCTCTACCTTGCGACCCGCTGCCAGCTGACTGATATCGCTCTCGTCGCGCAAATACAAACGCGCCCAGGTGACTTTTTCGCTGCGGATCTTGCAACGAATGGTCACGCGATGGCCGGCCACGTCCGGTTTGGCCAAATCGAACAGGTGAACTCGAGGGCCCAGGTTATCGTCAATACTTCCGGGCATGCCGTTGCTCAAGAGCCAGCCGTCTTTTTCGGCCTTGACGATGATGAAGCCGAGTTCCGTCGTTATCGGCTTCTGGTCCGGCGTGAAGCGAAAGAGCACGGTTTCGTTGGTTGCTTCCCTCGTTACCGGCGCCGGCACCTCGCGCAGCGGCGTGGTGACGATTTCCACGTCTTTGATCAGCATTGTTGCGCCGTTTTCAATCAAGGCGTTGATCTTCAGGGTCTCCGGGTCGGTGGTTCGCAGCCAGTCGATGCTCACTTCATACTCTTGCCCATTCGTGGCGCCGCGGCGTACCGGCCCGATTTTCGCTACCGCGCCGACTGGTCCCGCTTCCAGCTCCAGGGCGGCCATCGCCGTGAATTCGATAGCGTGCCCGCTCTGTTCCGTTTTCACCTGAGCGCGCAGCGTTACCTTTCGGCCCGCCACGGCAGGCCGCCGCAGTTCGAATAATTCGAGCCGCTGCACTTTTTGAATGTCAGTGGCTTGCCAGATTAAGGTCTCTTCAATCTGCCAGCCGCCGTCCTTCTCGGTGACTTTGCGGTTGAAGGCGGCAGTCGTAAGCGGCTTGTCGGACTTCGGGTCGAACTTCTTGACGATGGTTTGCTTGGCAGGTTCCGTTGTCTGAGCTGCTGGAGCTTGGGTTGAGTTCGCTTCGGGCGGCGCCTTTGCGGGGGGATTGCGAATCGTCGCCACTTCCACGTCTTTCAGCCACTCGCTTCCCGTCCCGTCGATGTTGACGCGAACTTGTATGTCGGCAGGGTCCGGGCTCGCGTGTTCGCTACGAATTTCGTATTGTCTCCAGGCCGTCGTCCCGCTCACCAGCGGAGTAAGCCAGGTCGTTGACCCATTCACGGTCAGGCCGACGTGGGCGTGGATCAAAATCTGTTCCGATTTCATCTTGAAGCGCAACAGCACCGTGGAGTTGCCGACCTTTTGCTTCGGCAATTCGAACAGAAGAACATCGCTTGCCTTTCCGCCGAAGAATGGAGCCCTGGCCGCATATATTTGCCAGCCGCCATCCGCGACCGACACGTGGCGGTCCTCAATTTCTTTCGTTAGGGGTTCGTCGGTCTTGGGGTCGAACTTTTTGAGGACGGTTTCCTGCGAAGGGTAAACCACCCGGCTAGGCTCCGGAGCTTTTTCGATAAAGCCTGGCACCGGCGGAAGAACGGTATCTTTGTTCGGCGCAACCATTGTCTTCGCGGTCAACCCGGTTCGAGCGGGTGCCTTGGAGGCCCTCGTCTCTTTCCAGGTCCCTGGCCAGCCAGGCGGCACTGCGGCCTCAGCATGAGATTCGCTTCCCTGAGCGCTGCTCACGCTGCCGCCGCTTGGTCCTTGCACGGTGTTGTAACCAAAGAATGCCATGATCAACAAAAGCGGCGCCGCGCATGCTGCCATCAGCACGAGGCCAACGACGACGATAATGGCCCAGGGCGCACTGCGCCGCTTCTTCTTCGGCACCGGTCGTGCCACCCCGGGCGGCTCCGGAAAAACAGCCGGCTGTTGCATGTGAGCCAGGTGCTGGCCCAGTAGACTCGCAACCTCTTGCGCGCTTTGGAAGCGATCGTTCGGATTTTTGGCCATCAGTTTTTCGACAATGGCCACGAGCCAGTCGGGAATCTCGCTATTCAGTTGCTGGACCGGCCGCGGCGTCTCGTCGCAAACTTTCTTAAGCACGGCCATGCTGGAACTCGCGCGGAATGGCGCGTAGCCGGTGCACATCGCGTAAAGGACGCCGCCCAGGCTGAACAAATCGGCTCGGTGATCGACGCTCTTGCCGCTGGCCTGCTCCGGCGACATGTACTGCGGTGTGCCGGTGACGATGCCGGATTGGGTGACGCGGGCATCATCCGTGGCGCGAGCGAGGCCGAAGTCGGTGATCTTCACCCGTTCGATGCCGTTTTCCAGCAGGATGTTCGCCGGCTTGATGTCCCGGTGCACGAGTCCCTGGGCATGGGCGGCCGCCAGGCCACTGGCGGCTTGCATGCCGATGCGCAGGATTTCCTTCAGTTCCATGGCCCCGCAATCATCGATGCGCTGTTGCAGCGACCGGCCGGCAATGTACTGCATCACCAGGTACGGTAGGCCCTTCGCTTCCTTGACAGCATGAATCGTGACAATGTGATCATGCGTGACGGCCGCGGCCGCTTGCGCTTCACGGCGAAAGCGCGCTCGGGCCGTGGCAGTATTCGCCAGCAGCGGGGACATCACCTTGATGGCAACGATCCGGCGCAGCTCCGGGTCGAAGGCCTTCAGCACGATGCCCATGCCGCCCCTGCCCACGAGCTCGAGGATTTCATAATCCCCGAACCGGCCGATCTCGCCCGGTTTCTGCGGTGGGTCGAGAAACTCGAGCTTGGCGTCTGCGTGGGCGGCCGGCTCGGCGGTCGTCTCGGAACGGTCGGCCTCAGCCTCAAGTTGGTTAATGGCGTTTACCAAGCCCGGCTCGGCAGCTTCTTGTGGTTCGGCTAACTGCCGGGCGATGTCGTTCCACGATTCGCGTCCGGCCGACATCTGCTCCAGGGCCGCCTGGCAGCGCGGGCAAGCATCGACGTGCTGCGACAGTACCGCTTGCTCTTCCGGCGCGAGGTTGCCGTCGAGAAGCTTGCGAAGCTGAGTGGGGTCGGGGCAAGATGGTAAGGACATGGATTTGCATCCGACCCCGCACGCTCGAAGACTCGCGTGCGGGCTTGGGGTCAAACTTTGCAAGCCCGCAGCCGAGTCTTCGAGGCTGCGGGGTTCGATCATGATTCTCTCACTCTGAACCGACAATTTCCGCCACGCGCTCTTTCAGCCTTGCCTGAATGCGGCTCTTGGCGATGTATACTGCGCCCACGGAAAGGCCAAGCGCCTGCGCGACTTCCGGCGCCTTCTTGCCGTCCACGGCCGTGGCCCAAAACGCTTGCCAGCTAGCGTCTTCAAATTCCTGCCGGACCTGCTCCGCCGCCGCGGCGAAGACATGCCGGCGAAATTCTTCGTCCCAGATCGCCTCATCCTCCGGGGCCGGCTGCTGTGCTAGCATTTCGTTTGCCGATGTTCCGCCCGTCGCCTGGCCTCGGCTTTGCTTCTCGCGCAGGTCGAGCAGCTTGTTCCGCGTGACCGTGAAGAGCCAGCCACGGAACGAGCCGCGGGCCGGGTCGTAATCTAGCTTCCGTGCCGCGGTCATGACGCTGCGCAGCACTTCCTGCGTGACGTCGGCCGCATCGGCATCTTGAAGCTGCCGCTTCCGAGCGAATGCGTACACCACCGGGGCATACAGCTGCACGAATTGCCGCCAGGCGTCGTTGTCGCCAGGATCGCGCAAACGAACGAGCAGGCTGGCACGCGTTGTTGGCATTGCGCTCATGGGGTTCTCTCATGGGAGATAATACGGGCGAGCGAGCGGATTCTTTCAGGAAAATGTAGGCACAGCGAAAGAGATAGGAGAGACGCAAATGCCGCTTGCGGTTTTGCCGGAGAATTTGAGCCCGGCGAAGCCGCAAGCGGCGACTGGTTACTTCTTCTTCGCATTCGGCCCGTGGGCAATCTTGGGCCAGAAATCCTTGAATTTGAAGTACGGATCATTGTCGAGATCGTGACACTTCTGGCAGGTGGTGCTGTCGATGGCAATTTCCACCTTGTTGTCGGGCAGGCGATCTTGCTTCTTGCGCTTCCACGGGCTCATGGCCAACTGGAATTTCTCGTCTTTCGGATGGTTGACGTGCAGGCTGCCGGGGCCGTGGCAGTTCTCGCAGCCCACGCCCTTGAATTTCGGCGTGCGCTGCTCATCCAGGTAGCCGGTCTCGTAATCGAACCCCACCACGTGGCAGCGCACGCATTCCGGGTCGAATTGGCGATTTGAGGGCCGCTTGGCATTTTCCAGCGCCGTAAAGGCGTCGGCGTGCTTCGAGGTGTCCCAGATTTGAAATTCGGCATTGTGGCAATTCTTGCAGGCCTCGGAACCGACATAGGCGACCTTTTCTTTGGGGAAGGTGACCTGCATCTGGTGCATGACCTTCGGCCACTGGTTGATCAGCTTCTTGTCCTTCACGTCCTTGCTGTAGCCTTCGAGCAGCTTCATCACCGGGCTGTCGGCGGCCTTGTCCTTCGGCGTTTCGAACTCATCGTCGAGCTTCACCTGGTTGTATTTCAAGAGCAAAGAGCCGTCCGGTTCGCGGAAGATGCCGAACACGCCCACATATTTCCCTTTGTGGCCGACGTGGGCAACCTGACAATTGGCGATGATGGTGGTTTCGCCCGACGGATCAGACTCCGGCGGCGATAGGCACAGGATGACATGCGGAAGCGGGGCCTTGGGCGCGAGCTTCGGAAGGCCGGTGAGCAGGTTTTTCGCCTCTTCGGGAGTTCCTTGGTAGAGCAAAACGCGAATGTCGGGATTCTGCTTTTGCATGACCTCGGGCAGGACCTGCGCATTGTCGCCGAACCTGGGCTTAATGGCGAAAGGTAATTTGAGAATCTGCTCTTCGACCGATTTGCCAACCGTGCCGACGAAGCCCACTTTTACATTCGTATTCGTCACCGTCCCGTCCTCTACGAGATTAGCGGCCACATCTCCTTTGTTGGTAAGATTGGCAACGAGGATTTTGAACGACGGCTTATCGTTGAGTACCGTATTGGCCAGACCATCTATGAGCGGGATGCGGAATTCGTGATCGCCAACACAAATCGCCGAATAGTCCATCAACGTCAGTGCTTTCAAGGTCATTCCAAATTTCATCATTGCCTGCTCGCTGAGTTTTTCCGTAGCGTACATGTCGCCGAGGTCGGCCGCGACGACCGGGAGCCCGGTATCGCGCAGCAGCTTGATGAAGTTGTAGCGCCGCTCGAGACCCCCCACCAGCGGCTTCGTGCAGCCGCAGGGCTGCGTATAGCCATGTTGCTCGCCGGAGAGCACCAGCACCAGGTCGGGCTTGCGGCCGGCCGGCCAGTTGCTGAAATGCTTGGCGGCCAGATCTTTTAATCCAGCCGGGAGATCGCCGCCATTGGCCTTTTGATTCTGGTCCTGGTCTTGCGTCTGGGGCTTGGCCGGAAAACATCCGGTCGTGATGGCAGCGCCGATGGCGAGCACTAACGCCAGTGCGACGACGACGAATACCAGCGACATGGAGTTCCTTAGCGTGCCCGGACCTGGAAGAGATTTTGATTCGGGTGCGGCGGCCATGACATTATCCTCGGCAATTGCAGATGGCTGTCATCACTTTGCCAAGATACCCGCGATCCGTATTTCACGCGAGAGCATCTTGCGCGACGAGTCTACCTAGCCTACGCTGTTTGCCAGGGCAAGAGTTCGGAAAAGTATCAGCTCGGAGATTTCGAAAAAACCATCAAGCAATGAAAGGTAATCTTGGCGTCGGCTGAACCCCAATGGGGCTCGATATCGTAGCCCAGGGTTGCCGCGCTTCGCGGCTACCCTGGGGAGGGAACCGCATCTCCTCGCGGCCCACCCTGAAAGGGTTGCATCGGACGTCCCAGGGGTAGCGGCGAATCGCCGCAACCCTGGGCTATGGGATGCAACGCCTTCGGCGTAAAAGATGCCTCCCCACTTCTATCACCGGTGCCACTTGATAGAATAAAAGCACATGTTCGCCGGTTGATTTGGTGGTCAAATCCGTTTCGTTCCCGGTTTCCCAGTTGGCGGCTCGTAGCTCGAAGTGCCGGAACGATCTGGCGTACCCCGAAATTTCCGGAGGCGGCTCTGGCTCCCTCGCCCCCCTGGGATGACATCCGCTTCCGGAAACCTTTCCGTCGCTCGAAAGCAGATCAGAAGAGTAAGAGTAGGAGTAAGAGTTGGAATCCTAATCTCATTGCTTCTCTTACTCTGTTTTCTTCGCCAAATCGGCAGCAAGCGCGATGCTATTCTGGTAATCCAGAAACCTCAATCATCCTCGACTTCCGGCGGCGGATCGCTTTCGATATCGCCTTTCGTGAAGCGCTCCAGCTGCTTGCGGTAATAGGGATTGCGCGGCTTCAGCGCGATGCATTGCTTCATCCACTCCTGTGCTTTTTCCTTCTCGCCGCGGCGGAAGTGGACTTCGGCCAGTGTGTCGATGTAGCCCGCCGCCTTGGGTTCGAGCTTGACCGCGGCTTGGGCGTGTTCGAGTGCCTTGTCCAAATCGCGGCGGCAATTCGCGGCGAGCCAGGCCACGTCGTTATGCAGGTAAGCGCTTTGCGGATGCTGCTTGCTTAGCTCCTCGTAGGGCCGAAGCACCTTGGCATATAGGTCATCGGCCTCTTTTTTGCGGCCGTTCTTGTCGAATTGCGGCACCAGGCCGATGGCCAGCTCCACGTTCCCCGGTAGCACTTCGAGGCAGGCGGCAATTTCCTTGGCGGCCTCATCGAGCTTATCCTCGGCCACCAGCTGGCGAATGCGGAATTGCACCGGAACCTGCGGCACCAGTAGATAGGCGGAATTCTCGATGTAGGTGGCTCCGATGCGCATGCAGCCGATGATCGACTTCTGGTAAAGTGCCGCGGCGGTAGCATAATCCTTGCGCGCTGCCGCCTGCCGGGCTAATTCGCTGAGCAGGTTGCTCACGTACCAGTAGCGATACCAGCCGGTCTTCATGATGAAATCGCGTTCCTGCCGGGCAGCCTCGGTGAAGTGCCGCTTCTCCAATTCCTCAGCAAAATCGAAGCGAATCTGTTCGCTGCCCAGCGGCATCCAGTGGGCCAACTCCTGGCAACGGCGGCCTTCGGCTTCCTTGCCGGCTTTGAGCAGCGCCCAGCCTTGCAAGAAGAGCGCAATCGGCTCCTCGGGTTGCCGGCCGGCCGCCTTGGCGTATTGCTGCGCCGCCTCGGCATAGCGCTTCTTGCCGGCCAGGAAATCGCCAAAGCGAATCCAGGCAACGACGGAAGCACCGGCCTTGGTCGCTTTTTCGAAATAATTCTGTGCGGCTTCGTCTTGTCCGGCCATGCGCATCGCCTCCGCTGCACAAAGAAGCGGAACGATTTTGCCTGAGGCCGCATCGGCGGCATCCGCCGGCGGATTCGGCACTTCCCGATGCGGTGCGAATTCATTCTGTCGGAGCGGCGCGGTCCAATCAGCCAGGTTGCGACATAGTTCTTCGCGATCAGCCACAGGCTTGCCGTCAAGCAGATCGCGCACCTTCTTCATGATGCTGCCGGGTTCCTCCTTCGTCGCCCGTTCGGCCAGGAAACGCCACCAGACAATTGCAAGACTGGTGTTTTTGCCGAAGAGTGGGTCCAGAATGTGCTCCCACGCGTCGAAACGGTTCTCTTTCGCAAGCAGATTCAGATATTGGGCGCAAACGTCGTCGGCCCGCTCCTGCAAGGAGAGTCGGTTCAGGATCTTGATGAGTTCCAAAGTATTCTGGACTCCCTCGGGCTTGCGCTCCTCAGCGGCCAATTGCGCGAAAAGTTGCAGCGCTTCCTCGCGCTGCCCGAGCAGGTACATCGCGCGGGCCTTGTGGGCTTTCAGTGAAAACCCTTCCGCGCCTTCAAGCTTCTCGGCCGTGTGGGCGAGTTCAAACGCTTCGCGGAATTTCAACTGGGCGCACAAAAGATCAAAGGTGATGTTTGGTGTGCGCTTCTTCTCTAACAGCAAGTCCATGGCCTCGTTGGCGCGGCCATTCAGCAGCAGGGCTTCGATTCCGTAGAGCCAGTTGTACGTGTCTTCGGTCTGCACAAGATTCCGCACGTCATGCAGCCATTTTTCGTAGGCCTCGTTGTCGCCGGCCATGGCGAGAATGGCGAGTTGACCACCAATGGTTGTCGCGTCGCGCTGCTGGCCATCACTTTGCTTGCGGATCAGCTTGGCCAGGCCCTTCCAATCGTTCGACTCCCAGAGCACGTTTTCGAGCAGAGTGTCGTTTTCCATCTGCTCCGCGATCTTCTTGGCGGCGGTTAGGTCGCCCTTGATCCGATACAGGTGAATCAACACTTCGCCGGCCTTCGCATCGCGCTTCGGATCGTGGAATTCTTTTTTCCAGCGCTCGATGGAGGCATCGAGCTTGCCGCGCAAGTATTGATAAGCGGCGTAATTGACCGGCGCCTGCTCCGATTCGCCGGCGAGGCACAGGTCGAGCAATTCCTCGGCAAATGCCAGGTCGCCGGCCAGAATCATCGTCGGCACCGTTTGCTGCGCCTTGGTTGACATCTGGTCGAAAACAGCCTTGCGCTCTTCCGGGTTTGCCGTCATGTTGGCCAGGCGGCGCAGCGTGCCAAACCCGCCACGGCCCAGGGCGATGAGCTGCGAGACGACTTCAATGCGCTGCGCCTGGTCGCCGCCTTTGAATTGAGAAATCAGGCGAACAATCTCGGCCGGCGTGTCGGGATAGATGCCCCATTCGAATTTCTCAAGCAGCCCTTGCGCCCGGCGCACCGTCTCGGCATCGCCCGATTGCAGCGCCTTGCGCAGCGCTGGCTCCGCCGCCGCTCCGGCTTCCCACAGCAGCTTGGTCGCCTTCTCGCGCACGGCAAAACGCTTGTCGCCCAGTTCCCCGGCGGCCTTGTTCATCTCCTCTTGCGTCGGCGGTGCAGCAACGGCAGGCAATGCGGCTAGCAGCAGCACCGGCACTGCGAACCAGCGGAACCCAACGGACATGGCAACTCCTTGCTCCAAGGCGGGCAAAGCGAATGACAATGATAAATGGTAGCGGAACACCAGCTAGACGAGCAAGCGGAAAGGGAGTAACGTGCCAAAACGGATTACGAATCAGCTCGGCGGGAAATCTCCGGACCTACGGCACAAAGAGAAACTCATTGCTATTGAGCACCACCCGGCACGCGCTGGCCAGGCCAAAGCGCTCGGCGTGTCGCGTCAGCGCCGCAATCTCTAGATCGCGTGCCTCACGGCCCAGCGCAAGTTGGTAGAGCAGGCGGATTTGGCCGGCGCGGCTCGATTCCTCTTTTTCCAATCGCGCGGCCAGGTGCTCGTATTGCCTCACAATAAATGGGTTGTTCAGCAGCGACAGCGCTTGCAGAGCCGTGATCGAACTGCTGCGCACCGGTGCTTGCTGCGACGCATCGGGGCAGTCCATCGCTTCCAGGAAGGGATCGGGCAGCGTGCGAAAGATGAAGCGGTAAATGCAGCGGCGATAATTGGCCGGATCGTCCACGGGGAAGTGCGCGTAATCGACATTCGGCGTCACGTGGATGCCAGGGGTTTGACTGAATTGTTTCACCGACGGCCCGCCCATCGTGCAGTTGAGCTTGCCGTTGATCTGCAAGATGGTGTCGCGGATCGACTCCGCATCCAGCCGCCGGCTGTTCATCCGCCAGAGAAGATGGTTGTCGGCATCGATTGAATGCGGAATGGCTTGCAGTCCGTCTTTCATTCCGAATTCCGAATTCCGAATTCCGAATTGGGAAGTTTGTTGATACACCGCACTCATGATAATGAGCTTGTGCAGCCACTTGAAGCTGCCGCCGTGGTCACGGAATTCAACGGCCAGCCAGTCGAGCAGTTCCGGGTGCGTGGGCGCCGAGCCCATCTTGCCGAAGTCGTTGGGCGTGTCCACGATGCCGCGGCCGAAGTGGTAATGCCAGATGCGGTTGACGATCGAGCGCCAGACGAGCACGTTTTTTGGATCGCTCAGCCAGTCGGCCAGGGCGGCCCGGCGGGTGCCCTCGTCATCAGGATTGGCGAGGTGAAAGCGGCCATCGAGTCCGTTCACGAAGCGGAGTGTTCCGGGCTCGGCGGCTTGCAACGGTTTCTGAATGTCGCCGCGTTGAAGCACGTTCACCGGACGCGGCTTGAGCGCCGGCTTGAAGTTATTGGAAGGCTTGAACTCGCTGGCCACGGCGTAGACCATCTTCGGCGGCGGCAGCGCCGCGAGTTCGTCTTCGACCTTTTGCAACAAGACATGGCGAGCCAAGTGCAAGCGCTGGGCGGCCGTGCGCTTGGCCGGTTCGATTGCTAGGATGGCGGCGACCTCACTCGGCAGCGGGTGGATATTGCCAGGATTGCTCGCCGAAGTGGCCGACAAGCGTGGCCGGCCAATGAGATGCCGGCCACCGTGTAATTGTGCCAGCGAGAACAGGAGCGTGGCGCCGCGTGCTGCTGTTAGCGGCTGTTCCAACTCGAACACGGCCGAATGCGGCTTACCGACTTCAGGATAGATACCCCAGGCGGATTCCTTTTTGCCGTCGAGTGCGTGCTCGATGCGCCAGCCATCCTGATTGAAATCCGCGCTCGCCCGTTTGACTTTCAGCGGAATCGGCGGCAAGCCGGGCTGCGACGGCAACAGGAAGACCCGGAATTCCGACAAGTGCAAATTGCCATTGTCTTGCCGGCCCGGTCCCTGCTTTGGCAGGCTTGGGTCGGTCAACACTTCGAGTCGAATTGCAGTGATCGCCGCGCCTTGGGTACGAGTCGTGATGAAATAAGTGTCTTTCTCCGGCGCCGGGCCCACGCAGAGCATGGACCCGTCGGCTTGAACGACCGCCTTCGTGCCGTTCTCGGCAGAGAATGAAGATGGTTGCAGTGTCGCCCAGACATTTGCATGATCTCGAAACTGTTTTTCCCATTCCGCTACCTGGCGCTCGGCATCGGCGGAGCGCAAATCCTTTGCTGCCGCATCGCTTTCCAGATGCTTTTTGCGCGCGCGCAATTCATGGCGGCGCGCAAACAACTTCGGGTCGGGGTCATATGGCCGTTCGGTCCGGTCCACGCCGGCGAACACGGCTTGCAGCGCGTAGTAATCCGTTTGCGAAATTGGGTCGAACTTATGATCGTGGCAGCGGGCGCATTGCACCGTGGAACTGGCGAAGGTAGTCATGGCCGTGACCAGCATGTCGTCGCGGTCGAGCACCTGAGCGTTTTTCTTGTCCATGGTGTCGTCCACAATGCACATGAGCGAGCTTTCGTCCCAAGGCCCGGCGGAAAGGAATCCGAGGGCCGTCACTGCCCACGGATCATCGGGAAAGAGCACATCGCCGGCAATCTGCTCACGGATGAAACGGGCATACGGCTTATCGTCGTTGAATGCGCGAATCAGGTAATCGCGGTAGGGCCAGGCGTTGGGCCGGGGCCGGTCTTGATCGTTGCCATGGCTTTCCGCGAAATGGGCTACATCCATCCAGTGCCGTGCCCAGCGCTCGCCATAATGGGGCGAAGCGAGCAGGCGATCGACGACCTTTTCGATGGCCGCTTGCGGTTTTGCCAAATAGTCACGCAAGAATTCGTCCATCTCGGCCGGTGTAGGCGGCAAACCAATCAGGTCGAAATAGACGCGCCGCAATAAAGCGCGCGGCTCCGCCGAGGGCGACGGCGCCAGTCCATTCTCCCGAAGCTTGGCAAGAACGAAGGAATCAATCGGATTGTGCGCCCACTGCGAAGGGGCTGGATTAGCGCTTTGCGGAATGGTTGCGCGGACAAGCGGTTGGTAGGCCCAATGAGGCTTGACACCTGGCGCGCTCTTCGGCTCGTCGCCGAGCATTGCGCCGGCGAGCAAAACAAGCAGGAGACAAGCGGTGATCGCACGCGCCATACGGTTCACACCTCAGTTAGCATTTCTCGTTGGTTGGCCTGCGGTCGTTGCTGCGCCCGCATGCTCGAGAAAATCATGGAGCTCGCCATCGGCGCCCGGGCGACGAAAAAAGGGGGCTGCCTGGCGAGCCGCCAGGAACGACGTCCGAGCTCCGTTGGGGTTTGTTATAAGCGCGCTGGCCGCACGATGGCCAAATGATTCCAGCAATTTGCGTTCCGGCCTTCTTTGACATAGCCAGCATCCAGCATGATCTGATAAAAATAAACCTGCTGTATCGTCACGTTTCACGCAAGGAGTAGACATGATTCGGCACTTGATTGGGCCGGGGATGATGGCCGTTTTGTGCTTCACCGCGGCCGCGCACGCCGAAGACAAATGGGAAACCTATACGTCGAAGAGCGGCAAGTACTCGATCTTGATGCCGGCCAAACCCACGGAATCGGATCAGAAATTTGAATCTAATGGTGTCGAATTAAAGCAGTATTTAGCCATGGTAGCGCCTTCCGGCTCCGACCTGGTCTATTTGGTCGCGTACAATGATTTTCCAGAAGCAGCAATCGCCGGCGCGGATAAAGAGTTGATGCTCGATTCGGTGCGCGATGGCGGGGCCAAGACGTTTGGCGGCAAGATTGTTTCCGATAAGAAAATCACGCTGGGAAAGGAAAAGTATGCGGGCCGTGAATTTGTAGCCGAAAAGTCGGATGAGAGCCGGGTTTACCGCTCGCGTGCCTACGTCGCCGGCAGCCGGCTATATCAAATTGTGATCATTGCGCCAAAGGACGTGGCCACGAATAAAGAAACCGATAAATACTTCGATTCCTTCAAACTGGGCGAGTGAGCGTCCCCGTTAATGATTGGCCTCGATTTCGGTTGTCCTGAAATCGAGGTCAGTTGTATTTTTCCAATGACCATTCCCAATCTTTCCACTCCTTTTTCCGCACCACGCCACGTCATTCTCTGCGACGAGACCGGCCGGCCGCAAGGCACTGCCGATCTTGTTGCCGCGCACTCGGGACACGGCCAACTGCACCTGGCTTTTTCCGTGTATATTTTCCGGCCCGACCGGCAGTCGCTCCTCATTCAGCAGCGCAGTGCCGGCAAAAAATTATGGCCCCTCATTTGGGCCAATACTTGTTGCAGCCACCTGCGCGAAGGAGAAACATTACTCGACGCCGGCCGACGACGGTTGCGCGAAGAGATGGGACTTGATTGCGACCTGACGGTTGGACCGGAATTCATTTATCGCGCTGTCGATCCGCAGGCTCGCGGCGTCGAGCATGAATTCGATCAGATCTTGCTGGGCACGGTGAACGGCGATCCGCTTCCCGATCCTGGCGAAGTCGCCGCCTGGCAATGGCTCGAAATCGGCGACCTTCAACGCCGCATGCGGGAGCAGCCGGATCAATTTGCTCCCTGGTTTCACCTCGGCTTGCCGCTGGTTCCGTCGCAGCGGCGCTAGCCTCCCATTTCTGTCCGGCCTTCTGGCATCGAATTTGCCCTTTTTTCTTTCATTTTGCGGGGGTGCCTTGCGCGAACTTTTTCGGAGGGACATTCATGCGCGGCCAATCGCAGGCGACAAAGCCAATAGAAGCGGACGGACAGAAAACCGGCAGCCCCGGTGTTTCCAGAGTCCAGCTGGTCGAGCTTCTCAATGAGGATCTGGCTCGCGAATACCAGGCGATCATTGCCTACGTGGTCTATTCGCAAGTTATCAAGGGCGCGGAATACATGAACATAGCCGCCGAACTGGAAAAGCACGCGAAACAGGAGCTCGACCATGCCCTGATTATTGCGAAACAAGTCGATTACCTGGGCGGAATGCCCACGGTGACGCCTAAACCAGTGCGCACGTCGGAAGAAGCAGCGCAAATGCTGCGTTTCGATCTGGACAATGAAAATGAGACCATTCGCAACTACCGCGAGCGCGTCCGCCAGTGTGAAGCGCTCGGCGAGTTTGCCATGGCCGAGCACATTCGCGCGATTCTGATGAACGAACAGGAACACCAGATCGACCTGGCGACGGCGCTGGGCCAAGACGTGGCTGAAGTGTCTTCGCTTGCAGAGCAGGCCTAGCGGACGCCATGATCCGAACCGGGTTTCGCAGAACGTGGCCGGAATTGAAATGCCCAAATTCGGATGCGCCGGGCAAATTCCTTCACAAAGGAGCGCAGCATGTTTCCCATTCACACGATCCTGCATCCAACGGATTTTTCGGAGCGCTCGGCGAACGCCTTGCAGCTCGCGTGCGCCTTGGCATGTGATTACGGGGCCCGCATAGTGATTCTGCATGTCGTTGCGCCGCCGGCCGTAATTTACGGGGAAGGAATAGTGCCTCCTGATCCGAACGAATCACCTGCCAAAGCGAGGGAACAAATCGAGCGCCTGGAGATTCCGGCCGCCTCCCGCGCTGAACGTAGAGTGGAGGAGGGCGACCCTGCTCTGAAGATTCTGGATGTGGCCGGCGAGATCAACGCTGACCTCATTGTGATGGGCACTCATGGCCGGACAGGTCTTGGCCGCTTGCTCATGGGCAGCGTCGCGGAGGAAGTCGTCCGCCGGGCCGTCTGTCCGGTGCTGACCGTGACTAACCCATTCGCACCCGTCGGTTTACCGGGCGTTGGGAACGAGCAGATTGCAACAGTGGCAGGGTAGTCTCAGAAGTCAGAAGTCGGAGATCAGAAGTCGGAGGTCAGAAGTCAGAAGTCAGAACTGGCACGTTGCAAGTCAAAAGAAATCTAAACCGGCGGCTTCTCTGACCTCTGACCTTTGGCAATCAGGAGGATGTCATGACAAACCAACAACCCGCGCGTGCGGTCGGGATCTTTGAGGATCAGCAGCACGCCGTTAATGCGGTTCACGCGCTCACTCAGGCGGGCTTTTCACCGCAGCAAATCGTGGTGGTGGCCCGCGACTGGAAAGGACACGAGTTGCCCGGGCCGATGGTGGAGGCGCAACATGCGGCCGATCAAGGCGCGGTCGCGGGCGCCCTGGTGGGCGCCAGCCTGGGCGTGGCGGCCGGAGCTGTGATGTCGCTGATCCCAGGTCTCGGCGTGGCGGTGATTGTGCTCAGCGCCATCGGCGGGCTCACGGGCGCTGCCGTGGGCGCGTACGCCGGCCCATTCATCGCCCTGGAAATGACCGAAGTTGAAGCCCAAGAACATGCCGAGCATGTCGAAGCCGGCCGAACCGTGGTCGTGGTCAAGACGGTGGACCGCCAGGATGAAGCCGAGTCGATCATGGTGGATCATGGGGCCTATGACTATTCGATGACGGCGCAACCTCGCGCGATACCAGCAGTGACCGTGGTGAATTCCAATGAGGAGGCAGATTTCATGAGAACGTGTGAACTTTGCGGGAACGAATACGACAAAGCGTTCACGGTCACCGTTGCTGGCCGCGAGCATACCTTCGATTCGTTCGAGTGCGCGATTCAGGCCCTGGCGCCGCAGTGCGCCCATTGCGGCTGCAAGGTGATTGGCCACGGCGTGGAGCAAGGTGACCAAATCTTCTGCTGTGCCCATTGCGCCGAACACGCCGGCGTGGTGGGATTGAAAGACCGCCGGTGACAACGAGCAAAGACGCGGCGGGCTTTAACAGTTTTTACCCATTCGCGCAAACTGCGAAATAACGTAGCGACGGCTTCCCGGCGCCGTTACGAATTGGGGCCCGCCTTACCAAAGCTCGCCCGGGGCGAGGCTGAAGGCAATGTCCGTTTTCGTGAAGGAGACGCGCCCATGAAAGTCAGCCAGGTAATGTCTCGGAAAGTCGAATGCATTCATCCGGAAGCCACCCTGGAGGAAGCGGCCGAGCGCATGAAAGCGCTCGACGTGGGGGCCTTGCCGGTTTGCGATAATGATCGTTCAATTGGCATGCTTACCGACCGTGACCTGGTAATTCGGGCCATCGCGCATGGCGACGACCCGAAATCGACGATGGTTGGCATTGCGATGACGCCGACGACCATTTACTGTTTTGACGATCAAGAGATGGAAGACGCAGCGCGAATCATGCGGGCCCGGCAGGTTCGGCGGCTAATAGTGTTGGACCGTGACAAGCGACTGGCCGGCTTGCTGTCGCTGGGCGATCTCGCTCTGGAAGCAAAAGACGAGCATCTGGCAGCAGAAACCCTCGAACGGATCTCCGAGCCCATCATGTATACTTCGTAGCCGCAAGCGCGGCACGTCCATGTCCGGCGTGCCGGACCGATCAATTAGCTTTTCCGTTCCGCATCGCTGGGGCGCAAAACGCGCTCGACAAATTTCGTATCCACGCGCCCTTCGACGAAGGCCGACGTGTTAAAGATTTCGCGGTGCAGCGCGATGGTGGTGTTAATGCCTTCCACGCGGAATTCCGACAGCGCCCGGCGCATGGTAGCCAGGGCTTCTTCACGCGTGGGCTGGTAAGCCAGCAGTTTCGCGATCAGCGAATCATACGTCGGCGGCACGCGGTAGCCGGTAATTACATGGGTATCGAGCCGAATGCCGGGGCCCCCCGGCGGCTGCCAGTGCGAAATGACGCCCGGCGACGGGCGAAAGCTTTGCGAATCCTCCGCATTGATCCGGCACTCAACGGCGCAACCGCGGTGGACGATCTCCTTTTGGGAAAAAGGAAGCTCTTCGCCGGCGGCGATGCGGATTTGCTGCCGCACGAGATCAATCCCGGTCACTAATTCCGTTACTGGATGCTCCACCTGGATGCGAGCGTTTACTTCGATGAAATAGAATTTGTTCTGCGGATCGACGAGAAACTCGCAGGTGCCGGCATTCTGGTAATTGGCGGTCTTGATGAGCCGGACTGCCGAATCACAAATCGCCTCACGCACCTTCGGCGGCAAATTCGGAGCGGGCGATTCCTCCACGAGCTTCTGGTGCTTACGCTGCATCGAGCATTCGCGCTCCCAGAGGTGGACCACGTTGCCACGCCGATCGGCCAGCACTTGCACTTCGATATGCCGGGCCACTTCCAGATATTTTTCCAGATACACGCTGCCATCCTTGAAGGCGTTTTCCGCTTCCTGCCGGGCGGACTTGAGTCCGGCAATCAGGGAAATATCGTTGCGAGCAATGCGCATGCCCTTGCCGCCGCCGCCGGCCGCCGCCTTGATTAACACCGGGTAACCGGCGTTTTGTGCGAACTTGAGCGCATCGGCATCGGATTCGATTAAGCCGTCGCTGCCCGGCACCACGGGCACGCCGGCCTTCTTAGCGAGCTTGCGGGCTTCGTTCTTGTCGCCCAGGGCGCGCATCGCCTCCTCCGGCGGGCCGATGAACTCGATGCCGCAAGCTCGGCACATGTGGGCAAAGTCGGCTCGCTCCGAAAGGAAGCCGTAGCCAGGATGGATGGCATTGACGTTGGCCAATTCCGCAGCGCTGATGATGTTGGACGCCTTCAAATAACTTTGGGCCGACGGAGCCGGGCCAATGCAAATCGCCTGATCGGCCAGGCGCAGATAGGGCGCACCGCGGTCGGCCTCGCTGAAGACCACCACCGCTT
>DATGHS010000432.1:0-4697 GCA_035307785.1 Gemmataceae bacterium | reverse complement strand
GCCCGTGCGGTAACGCTGGCGAGATTCGGCATCGTTATGCACTTCTGCCTTCATGCCGGCCTGAATCAGCTTGCTAGCGAGCTTTTCCGATTCTGCCGAGCCCGGCTGCCCGACAATGTCGACAGCCAACGGATCCGGCTTCCGATTCCAAAATGCGACCGCCAGCCCCACGGCGAGAATGAGCGGAAAGATCACCACCCAGAATATGACTTCAGGTTCGCGGAACAAAACCTTAAAGCGCAGGTAGACAAATTCTTTGAACGCAAGCAATCGATACATGGCGTTTCCAGTTCGCAGATACCATTCACGTGCGGCAAGCTCATTCGAGGGAGGTGAATCCTCAAGCGTCTACCGGCCCCACGCAAGGAATTGGCTTGTTCTATCGATCCAGGAGCACAAGTCATCGAGATGCACCGTGGATGCCGTCTCGAATTCCAGCGTGTGGTGCGCCTGGGGATAGTCGATGATACGAATGTGCCGGCTACCAAAGCGTTCGACAAACCTGCGCGTCTTCGCAATGTTGATGATTCGGTCCTTTCCGGCCAGTTGGAGCAGCACGGGGACACGCACTTGCCGCACCGCCCGCCGCAAATACCAATCAAATCTCCTGCTCTGATACAAGAATCGTGCTGTGGCCTCATGCAGCGCCAGCGGATCGTTCGCAATGAACTTCTGCCAGGTTTCCGAAGCCGTGAAGAGAGCCGGATCATTGAGCGGAATGGGGAAGTATCGCTCCGGGGAAAGAAGCGCCGCGGTCGTGATTGCCCATTTCTCGCCGGGGCTTGGACTCACCTGCGGGCAAAAGCCGGGAGCCAGCAAGGCGATCCCATCGATCAGGCGCGGGAACCGGAAGTCGATGCCGGCCGCGAGCTTGCCGCCCCACGAGACGGCCACGACAAATAGCGGAGGGGTGCCAGGTCCGCGCAGGGTTTGCAAGAACTCGCCTACATCGTCGAGAACCCGGCGAAAACTCGGCGCGTCGCCGTGTGCTTCCGTATTCAATCCGCTGCCGCGCCGATCGAGAAAGAAGACGTCGCAGCCTTCATCGCGCAAGCGCCGGCAACTTCCCTCGTACCAGCCGCCGTGGCTCTGAATACCATGCAGGCAGACCACGCGCGCCTTCGGCTTCGGCTTCGGCTTCGGCAGGAAGTGCCGGTAGTGCCAGCGGTAGCCGTCGCCGGCCACATGAGTCCAGATGCGCATGTCATCCAAACAGCGACTCCTTTCGCACCGTTACTTTCTCCAGCGCTGCGGGATCGACCGTGAAACTGAGCCCGCATCCTACGAGAGCGTTGGCCCAACCGCCGCGGCGAAACGTGAGGTCTTCGGTCCCCAGCGCTTCCGCTACGAGATGGCGATCATAGGAACCTTCCAGGTAGCGAATGTCCCGAACGCTCGTCGCAAAATGCCGGCCGGCCGCAGAAAGGATCGCCGTCTCTCCTACTTGACAGCCGAGCTGATAGCCCAAGCCGTTCCGCTGCGCGAATTGTGCCAGCCGCAATGCGGGAATGAACCCACCGCATTTCGACAGGCGCAGGTTGAACAGATCGCAAGCTTGAAGCGCCACCGCACGCTCGGCATCCACCCGGCTGCAAAGTGATTCGTCCAGCATGATCGGCGTACGAACCTGCTTGCGAACGCGGGGCAAAGAATCGAGCTTCTCGTGCGCCACCGGTTGCTCCACGCTCGTAATGCCGGCTGGTTCCAAAGATTGAATCTTCTCCACTGCTTCGTCGGGGTTCCAGGCTTCATTGGCATCTACGCGGAGGTCCATGTGCTTGCCGGCAATGCGGCGAAGGCTGCGTACCCGCTTCGCATCGTTGTAGCCGGGGATGCCCACTTTGAGCTTCACTTGATGGAATCCATAGAGCCGCATGACGCCGGCTACCAATCGCAACTTCCATCCTCGAGCGGAAGCGATCGCGCCACTATACTGCACGTGCTCCCGTGGCTGATACAACTCTGGCGCCAGTGTTTTCGTCACATTCATCAGCGGTTCGCCGAAAGTCCCGCCATAGGCATCGAGGAGCGCCAATTCGACGGCACACCGGGCCGCGTTCCCTTGGCATTGGCGTTCATCGCCAGGCACAGGCGCCAGCCGCAACCGCTCGGCCCAATGAAGCACCGCCGCGAAATCCTTGCATTCCTCGAACTGAGCCGGCAGATCGCTGTGCTTCAACAACTCCAAAGCAGAATCAATCGTCTCGCCGGTGACGTAATCTCGCGGCAAGCCTTCGCCGTAGCCTTCGCTCTTGTCGGCCAGCACGCAGCGAACGATGACATTGTCGGTCTCCGTCCGGGTGTGCGAGGCATGCCGAATCGGCCGCTTCAGCCGAATGCGAACATGGAAGGCAGTCAACTCGGCAATCTTCATGTTGAATTCGGAATTCGGAATTCGGAACGCGGAATGGAATCCTTTTCTCTCTTATTCCGCATTCCGAGTTCCGTATTCCGCATTTTCCTTTCACTTTGGCAAAGCCTCAATGCAGAGCCAGCTCCCCAGAATGATGATCACGATGGCACTGATGATCGGCAGCAGACGAATGATCCGGCCATTGCCCCAGCGTGAGGCGCCGAAGCCCTTCAACTTCACGACTGCGACGCCTACGGCCACGAGCGTTGCGGCCAGACCGACGCTGAAAGCGAGGACCAGCGGTGGTCCGAGCCAGTATTTCCCCTTGGCGTAGATGGCCATGAGCAACACTACGGCATCGGAGCAGGGCACGATGCCGCCGCTGATTCCCAGGATCAACAAATCCCAGAAGCGCACGCCGCCTTCGCGGGGCGGCGGCAAATGGTGATGATGATGCTCATGGGCATGATCGCCGTGATGGTGATGATGATGCCCACCAAAGAGATGCACGTGATCGGCCTGCCCCGCCAGTCTTCGAAGCAACAGCCAGACGCCCATGCCCGCAATCAGCATTCCGCCGGCAAACTCCAGCGCGGTTTGTACCCTGTCCACGCGCAAGCCCGGGACCAACAGAATTGCCAGCGACAATAACAGTACGGCCCCGGTGTGCGACATCGTCGTGATGAAGCCCAGCAGCGTCGCATGCCCAACCGTGCCGCGTTCGCCCACCAAGTACGCCGCTACCAGGGTCTTGCCGTGCCCCGGCTGAAGTGCATGAATGGCGCCCCAGATCATTGACGCGATTGCCAGCAGCCCCAGGCCGAGGTTGGAATCGGTGATCGCCACCAGGCCGCGCTTACGCATGTCGGCCCAGAGGGACGGTCGAGGCTGCGGTGGTTCTTGTCCCAATGTTGGCGGCGGAGCCACCGGCTGTTCACCGGCCTCAAATGTCGCCGAAACCGACTTCAGCCTCTTGTTATCATCATCGGAGCGCTCGACACTCGGCCGGGCTTTGAGCGCCCCATCAGGTTCCTGTTTACCCGACAAGGATGCGCCCTGTTCTTGCGCGAACCCCAAATCGATATTGCCCTTCTCATCTTCGAAATTCGTTTCCACAAGCCGAAATCGCTGCGGCCCCTCCAATGGGAGCGGCCATTTGGCGAAGAACTCGAACCGGCACAGCACGTGATCTTCAACCTTTGGCTCTTTTGTCACTTTGCAAACAAAAGTAAGCGGCTGGTCGTTCTGCCATGCTTCCAATCGATCCGCAATAATCGGCGCGATGGCATTTGAATAAGCTTCGTGGGCATCCAGTGCGCCGCGAAGCTTGCTGCGCTCGTCGTCGGAGAGCAGCCTCGTCACGTCCCGGAAGATCGTGATCTCATCCACATTCAAATCGTAATTAACCGCGACGCCTTCCGAAGTGAGCCGAACTCGAATAGTGCGGTCATACGACAACGACGGCACCGGGTGAGCGGCGCAATTAACCACAGAGACACAGAGGGCACAGAGACAAGCACCGAGGAATACCAGAGTTAGCCGTTTACCGCTCATCGTTCTCGCTCATTTTTTTCTCTGTGTACTCTGTGATCTCTGTGGTTCAATCCTTCACTTCTTCGGCTTGCAATGTGCCAGCGCCATGAGCGCGTAACCCGTTACCAGGTGCGGGTCGCCTTCCATCCACTGGTCGGCCTCGTTGATCCAACTGCCATCGGGCTTTTGCCGCTTCGCCAAAGCTGCGGTGATCTCGGCTCGCCAGTCGTGTTTCACGCTCTTGGCGTCTTCCAGCGTGTCGACTCCCAGCAGGTCGAGGCATTTGGCCATGGTGTGGTAGTAGTAGTACAGGCCGCGCTCGCCGATGAGCTTGGGCATGCCGGGGTTCATGTCCACGCTGTAGTTCGCCTTAATCCAGTCGAGCGCCTTCTTCATGCGCGGGTCGTCTTTCGACACGCCACAATAGATCATGCTCTTGATGCCGGCATAGGTCATGCTGCCGTAGCCGGGCAGGCCGCCGTCGGGGTTGGGCTTGTCTTGCACCTTGGTCTGCCCGCCTGCCGCGGGGCTGTAAATGAAGCTGCCATCGTTGATTTTGCCGGCCCAGGGCTGGTCGTTGTACTCGCTCTTGAGGTTCTGGCAGCGGCTCACGAAGATGAGCGCCTTCTTGTAGGCCGGGTCGTCGGGCGGCACGCCGGCGGCCTTGAGCGCATCGAGGAAAAACTGTGTGTTGGAAAGATCGGGCCGCGATTTGCTGTCGTAGCCGGCCCCGCCGTAGAAATCGCTGTCCTGGTTCTTGCCTTCGCCCTCGTCCCATTGAAGCTGCTTCAGGAATTTGGCCGCGTCGGCC
>DATGHS010000431.1:0-8354 GCA_035307785.1 Gemmataceae bacterium | reverse complement strand
CAAGCCGAGCAGGCCGAGCGAAGCGCCCATGAGTTGCAGGAAACGGCGGCGGTCGAAGCCGTGGCCCTCGGCTTCGCCGGTGGATTCGTAGAAGTTCTCGAGCCCCGGGAACTCGCGCTGCACCAGAGCGCGAAACTCCGGCGTGTCGGCGAGATCATCCAAACTGCGCCATTGTGAATTCATCGATCGCATTTCCTTCGGAACGTAGAACGGAATTTATTCCGTTCTGGGCGAGCCGCGAACGGAATAAACTCCGTTCTACGTTTGCGCTTTCGTCACCGGTGGCACGCTTGGCAAGTCTCCGGCGGCCGCAACTTCAGCTTCTCTTTGACTTCGGCGCCCAGTTGCAATTCCGGCTCGCGGTGGCATTGCAGGCACCAGCCCATCGTGAGCGGCTGCACTTCGCGCACGACTTTCATCTCATTCAGCTTCCCATGGCAGATAACACAATCCACGCCACGATTCACGTGCACCGCGTGGTTGAAGTAGGCATAATCGGGCAGGCGATGGATGCGCTTCCATTCCGCGGCCGGCAATTTATCGGTCTTGAGAGAATCGCGATCCCAACGGTCCCGGATATAGGAAAGGGCCGGGCTCGTGGTCTTGATCAGGCTGTGGCAATTCATGCAAATCTGCGTGCCGGGAATAGTGGCGTGCGGCGATGTCTCGACCTGCGTGTGACAATAACGGCAATCGAGGCCAATTTCGCCCACGTGTTGCTTGTGCGAAAACGACACAGGTTGATCGGGCTGGTACCCCACGCGCGTGAAGCGAGCCGAGGCGTAGTAATAGGTTGCCCCAACCGAAGCGGCCGTTGCTAACACAACAAACAGCGCGATCTGGCGGAACCAGAAGTCGGCGCGTGGGGAAAAGATCTGGGGCATCAATGCTCCTGCTGCGCCGCAAGCGGCGGTCATTCTGACGCAACTTCTATGCCAGTCACAGTTCCTTCAGATAACGAACGAATTGTTTCGCGCAGCAATCGAGATTGTCTTCGCTGCCCCCGCCGCGAAGCGGGGAACACATTTCGTAGGCCACATAACCTGAGTAGCCCATCTCACGCAGCGCTTGAAAGAAGCTCCGATAGTCGATGAAGCCTTCGCCCATCGGCACGGCTCGAATCGCATCCGGTTCGCGACTGTAATTGACCAGCGCCGGCTCATAACGGAAGCGTGGGCGGCGCACATAGTCGGCCACAGTGGTGTGCACGATGTACGGGGCCATTTCCTTCACCGCGGCCGCGATGTCGATGCCTTGCAGCGCCGGCGACCACGCGTCGAACATTGCCTTGCAGTTCGGCAGGTCGATCTCCTGGAGTAGGTCGAACAAACTGTCGTGGTGCACCGCGACGTCGTGATGGTTCTGGACGCCAATCGTGATGCCGTACGGGGCCGCAAAATGCCCGGCCGCTTCGCGCAGCGCCTGAACGCAATTGTCCCATTGCTGCTGCGGCGATAAGTGCGGCGTGCCGAAGCCGGTGAAAACGCGGACCAAGTTGCAATCCAGCTCGTGTGCCATGCGGCAGAGATCGCGAATGTAAAGTAGCTGCATTTCCCGCGTAGGGATATCGGGCCGGTCGGCGGCCTGGCAGAAATCGTTGTAACCAGCCAGGCAGGCGACCCGCAGACCGAGCTTATCCAGATACTGGCGGATCTGCCCGCACGATTCGAGATTATGGTCGAGCGGCGAAAGGTGCGGCCGCTTGGCCATGAGCATGACGGCATCAAATCCCAGCGACTTCGCGCGCTGGAAAAAGTCTTCCAGCGAAAGCCGGGCCTGTCCCGGCCAGACGCCGGCATAACTGACAGAATGCAGTGCTAGAGGGAAAGACATGGTAGTTCCTCTGCCAGCGTTTTATGCTCGGCTCGGCGTAGCCGCAAGCGGGCGCGCTTGCCCAAAAGTGCAGGTTCTGTTACGCTTTGACCCGCGGGGCTCGCTGCGCTCGCCCCGCGGCTTGCCAAGCCGCAAGGCGAGTCTTCGAGCCTTGCGGGTTTAGCCGGGAAGGAACCCTATGCCAGCACTATTGGATACACCTGCTCGCACTCACACGCCACCGGGGTTGCATGGCGTTGCCGCATTGAGCTGGTTCACACAGTTTGTGCGCGATCCGGTGCGTTGCCTGTGGGATGCCTACCGCGAGCTGGGCCCACTCTCGTATTGCGGCAGCGTGATGCCGTGGAAGAAGCACGAGCAGAAAAGCGTGCTGGCTCTCGGACCGGAGTACAACCGCCTGGTGCTCGGCGACATTGCGACGTACCACACATCGGCCCAAACGCGCGGCGGCCCGGCCAGCTCCGCGCTGCGGCGTGTCCGCTTCGGCCTCACGGCCATGAATGGCGAAAAGCACCGGCAGCAACGGCAGCAAGTCATCGGCTTTTTTGCAAAGAAGGCCATCGACAGCTATCACGACGAAGTCGTTGCCGGCACGGATCGGCTGCTACATTCGTGGCCAACCGGTTGCGTGGTGGATGCGAGCGGGCTGGTCAAGAAAATGATGCTGCATCTTTCGGCTCGCATTCTCTTTGGTCGTGAAAACCCTGCTCAATCCGACCGCCTCGGCGACATGATCGGCGAACTCTTTAATCTGAACTGGCGGCTCGGTGTGTTTCTGTTCCCGTTCAATCTGCCCGGCACGCCGATGCGACGGTTACTCCGGCATGCCGAAAAGATGGAGCGGGAATTGAAGGCGATGATCCGCGCCAGGCGGCGGAATGCGGAATGCGGAATGCGAAATGCGGAATCGACTTCTTCAATTCCGCATTCCGCATTCCGCATGCCGCATTCAAAGGGTGACCTGCTCGATTTGCTCGTCCGCTGTCGCGATTCTTCCGAAGGCCAAATGACGGATGCCGATTTGCTGGGCCAGGCCACAATTCTTTTCGCCGCAAGTTATGAAACTCAGGCGAACGCACTCACTTGGACGCTGTTCCTGCTCTCCCAGCATCCGGAAGTGCTGGCAAATCTTTGCGATGAACTCTGGCACGTGCTGCAATGGTCGGCCCCGAGCCTCGAAGACATGGATCGGCTGCCGTACTTGGAAGCAGTGTTGAAGGAATCGATGCGCATTCTGCCGCCGGTGCCATTCACTATCCGCATTGTCTCGCGCGAAGCAGAACTGGGCGGTGTTGCGCTGCGGCCGCGCGACCGGGTGATATGCAGCCACTTCATCACGCATCATTTGCCGGAGCTATATGAGGAGCCGGAGCGATTCTGGCCCGAGCGCTGGTTCGGCATCGACCCCAATCAGTATGAGTATCTGCCCTTTAGTGCGGGACCGCGCTGGTGCATCGGCAAGAACCTGGCAATGGCGATGATGAAAATTGTCCTGGCTCGGCTGGTGCAGAAATGGCGCTTCACAATGGCGCCACACGCCCGCATCGACCGCTACGTGAGCGTAACCATGGGACCCAGACACGGTATGCCAATGGTGCTGGCACCGCAGGATCGTCGCTTTGAAGCCGTGCCCGTGACGGGGAATGTGCATGAAATGGTGAAGTTGGATTGCCCAGGGACTGCCGTCCCTGGGCTTTGAGAACTCACGACACACTCCTTACAGACCAAATCCCACATAGAAGCTGAAGATCTGTTTGATGTCACCCGGCGCCTTCACGATGGGGTAGGCGAAGTCGAGGGCGATCGGCACAGGGCCGGTGAGCGGCGTAATGATGCGGAGGCCGGTGCCCACCGAGACGCGGTAATTCGTAATGCCAATCGTGGGTTCGACGGTGCCGCCGTCGGCGAAGACGACGCCCCAAAGTTTGTCGTTGGCCAGAATCGGGATCGAGTACTCGGCGCTATTCAAGAGGGTGAAGTCGCCACCCTGGTTGAAGCCGTTGATAAATGGACCCACGCCGCGATAGGCGAAGCCGCGAATGCTGCGGAAACCGCCGGCGTAGAAACGTTCGAACACCGGCGTGTCGATTCCCTCCCAGCCCACCATGGTGCGAATGGCCAGCACCTGCTTGCCGCTGCCATCGCGCCGGGCAAAGGTGGTGAAGTACTTCGTAAAGTCAACCGTCGCAATGGGGAACGTATAGTTTCCCACCACTTGTTCGAACGCTAGCTCCAGCTGACTGCCGGTAGTTGGCCGCAAGTAAGAGTCACGAGCATCGCGAACCAAGGCGGAGCGGAACCCAGTCAAGAAGCTCCAGCCGGCATAGTTCGAGATCGAAGTCGGCACGGTGGCCGGAATATTGTAAAGGTCGACGCCTTCCACGCGGATGGTTTCATTTGCGCTCCACATGCGGTCGAGCTGCCGGCCGAGTGTTACGCGTCCGCCGACGCGGCTTTCGGTGTATTCAATAAAGCCTCGCTCGTAATAATAACCGCTCAGAGCCAACTGGAAGGGTGTGTCGAACAGTGAAGGTTCACGCCAACTTGCGGTGTAACGCTGGAACACGGTGCCTGGCATGGCTTCCAGCCGAAACTCCTGGCCGGCTCCACGAAAGGCGTTGCCGCTGAGCAAGTCGTCCAGGCTGCGCGGGAAGCGGAGAATGTCGAAATTGCGTTCATTCAGCACGATTTGACCGTTCAAGCCCGCGTCAGAGTTTACGCCTAAGCCGAGCATAAAAGTGCCGGTCGACGTTTCTTTCACGTTCACGTCGATCGTCTTGTACGGATTGTCCGAATCCTGGTCACGAATGACGATCGTGGGCCGAATGCCTTTTTCCTGATCTACTTCGAAGATGCCGAGCCTGGCCAGATTCTGCTCCGCCGCCCGGATGTCGGGCCAGGTCAGTACCTGGCCGGGGTAGAAGCCCAGGTTCCGCAGAATGATGCGATCCTGCGTGCGGTCATTGCCAATGAGGTTGATGTCGCCCACCCGGGCGGGCGGTTGTTCCACCACTTGATACTGAATATTGACCACACCCGGAGTGTCGGTCTCAAAATGCTTCTCTTCCACCGTCACGCGCTGGCCCCGGTAGCCATATTTATCGGTGATGTTTCGGATGTCGGCAGCAATGACGTTTTTATCGTACAGGTCGCCTTCCTTGATCGACGTCAGCTTCAGCAACTGGCCTTCGGCCTGCGATTTGTTTCCCGTTACCTCGACTGTGCCCACATGATACTGGGCGCCTTCGCTGATGTGGTAGACGACGGTTACGCGGCTCTCGTTCCGGCACGGAATGAATTCCGGATCGACGCGCACATTGAGATAACCAAGGGTGCGGAAGTAATTCCGCAAAATATTGACGTCTTCTTCCACCATCCTCGTGTTGAACTTGCCGCCGATGCCCAAAATGGTACGGGAGGTCATAATCTGGCTGCGGAGGCGGGCGGAACTTACCCAGCTTCCCTGCCCGACCATCACCGTTTTTTGCACGCGCACGACCGGACCTTCGGTAATGTCGAACACAACGCGCGTGTCGTCGAGCTTGTTGCCTTCCTTGAGGTTCACGCTCGCGAACAGATGACCGTCTTCTTGATACTTGGAGAGAATTTTTTGGCAGGCCACCTGGTTGGTGATGGGATTCATCGGCATGCCGATGTGCAAGCCCGTGAGTCCAAGTAGGGCATCCTCCTTGAGCGCCCGGTTGCCTTCGTATTTCACTTCCTTGATGAGGCTGGGCATTTCCAACACATCGACGTAGACAGTGACCCGGCCGTCGGAGCCGACCTGCGTGCGCATGCGCACGTCCTTGAAGGAACCAGACTGGTACAGGGTGCGCTGGTCGTCTTCCAGAGTCGCCAGCCGGAAATAATTGCCCGGCTTGGTGCGCATCTGGTTGAGAATCTTCTCGCGCGAGACAATTTTATTGCCGACGGGGATCACATCGGCCACCAACGGCTCGGTTGGAGTTTGCGCGTACCCGAGACAGATCGCCAGCAGCAAGCCACCGGCCACCAGGGCGAAGCGCACCAACCCGCGGTCCATCGCGTTCATGCCCGGTCCCCGTATCGGAAAGTTGATCTTGCGCCGTTGCCCCCGCCTTCTGGCCTTATCCAGGAGATGGAATCACCAAGCAATTTTTCGGCGCGAGCGGGGGGAATAATTAAAGTTCGGCGGAAGGTCAAGAGGAAAGGCGGATTTCGAGAAAGCCCAGGGACGGGAGTCCCTGGGCTTTGAATTGGTCTCACCTTGTCAGCCCGCATTATCTTCCCTATTCCCTACTTCCTACTTCCAGTTCTACCCATGATCGAAGTTCGCCACCTTACGAAGCGGTTTGAACTGTCCGGCGGCGGCGAGCTGCTGGCGGTAGACGACGTTTCCTTCACCGTGCGGCCCGGCGAGGTATACGGCCTATTGGGCCCTAATGGGGCCGGCAAGACCACCACCATTCGCATGATCCTCGGGTTGCTGAAACCCACCGACGGGGAAGCGTCGATCGCCGGCTTTACTTCCGCCAGAGCCCCGGAAGAAGTGAAACGTCGCGTCGGCCTCGTTTCGGCCAGCGCCGGCTTGTACCAGTGGCTCACTGTGCGGGAAATGCTGCTGTATTTCGCTGACCTGTACGGCGTGGAGCCGATGGACGCGGCCCGCGAGCTGGATCGCCTCGCTGGCATGCTGGGGTTGCGCGAATTCCTGCATCGCCGCTGCGCTACCCTGAGCACCGGGCAAAAACAGCGCGTGCATTTGGCGCGGGCTCTCATTCACCGGCCGCCCGTCCTGCTGCTCGACGAGCCCACCTTGGGCCTTGATGTGCTCGGCAGTCAGGTGATTGTTGAATACATCGGCCTGCTGCGGAACGAAGGCAAAGCTGCCATTGTTACCACGCATCGTCTGGACGAAGCCGAGCGGCTGTGCGACCGCTTCGGCCTGCTGCATCGCGGTCGGCTGGTGCGCGAAGGCACGCTTGCGCAGCTGCGCGAAAGCACCGGCTGCAACGGCCTGGTGGAGATGTTTCTGAAACTGGCGGAAGTGGGGCCGGTGCTGGCGAACGGGCAAAAGTAAAGTCAAGCCGACAGGCGAGTCTTCGAGCCTGTCGGGTCAAGAACCCCGCAGGCTCGAAGACTCGCCTGCTGGCCTTGGATCAGTCATGAGCAACGTCCCGCAATTCGATTGGTCGCGCGTGGGCCGGTTGGCCCGCAAAGAGCTGCGCGAGATCCTGCGCGACCGCCGCACCATCGTAACGCTGGTGCTCATGCCGATTCTGCTCTATCCGCTCGTCGCCATCGGTTTCCGCGAATACTCGAAGATGACCGTGCCGCCAACGACCAATACGCGGTACATTTTCGCTATTCGCCAGGCCGATGAGCGCTTCATCATTGAGGCATTGAAACTTGGCGCCACTGCGGAAGAAACCGATCCTCTGGGGAATGTGGATCAGCTCACCACGGAAGACCCCGAATCGGCCGTGCGCGAAAAACTGGCGGACCTGGGGTTGCAGTTACACCCGGTGGAAAATGACGGCACCGGGCCCCGGGCGCGCTATGCGCATGGCATCGAAATCATCGTTCGCGACGATTCGCCAATTGGACTCAAAGTCGAGGAAATCGTCGAAAAGCGGCTAACAGCGGCCAATGTCCGCAGTTTGCAGACGCGGTTGCAATTTGCCGGCGCCCGCGACACCCGCCTTCCCATTCAAACCACGGTGAAACTACTCTCCGCCGAAGACGGCCGCAAGTCGTCCATCCTGGCCACACTGGTGCCGTTGGTCCTGGTGTTGATGACCATGACCGGCGGCGTGTATCCGGCCATCGATCTGACCGCCGGAGAGCGGGAGCGCAATACGTTAGAAGTGCTCATGGCGGCGCCCATTCCCCGGGTAGGCGTGTTGTTGGCAAAATACCTCGCGGTCTGCACCGTCTCAATGCTCACCAGTGTTGCCAATTTGACCATGATGGTTATTACCGTGATGGCTACGCGCCTCACGCCGCTTGTCTTTGGCGAGAACGGATTGTCCTTGGGCAACTTGCTGGCCATGTTGGCACTCCTACTACTGTTCTCGATGTTCTTTTCGGGTGTGTTGCTGGCCGTGACCAGTTTTGCCCGCAGTTTCAAAGAGGCTCAGGCCTATCTGATTCCGCTGGTGCTCATGTCCATTGGGCCAGGCATGGCGGCCGTGTTTCTCAATATGAGACTCGGCGGCTGGCTTGATATCGCGCCGCTTCTGAATATCGTGTTGCTGGCAAAAGAGATCTTTGAAGGGGCAGCCCGGCTCCGCGACGCCGTGATCGTCGTCATCTCGACGCTCTTTTATGCCTTTACCGCGATTACGATCGCAGCGCGGATTTTCGGGGCCGAAGCCGTGCTGTACACCGACCAGGGCCACTGGTCCGACATGTTTCGGCGGCCGAAACAGGAACGGCCGGTTGCCACGCTGTCTGCCGCCCTGTTTTGCCTGGCATTCATGTTTCCCACTTCGTTTGTGATTAACGGCGCGTTGGGCCAGCTGAATTATCCCAATATCGAG
>DATGHS010000430.1:0-3029 GCA_035307785.1 Gemmataceae bacterium | reverse complement strand
CTTCCGATCGGAGTGCAGATCAGTGGACCGCACTTTGGAGAGCAGACCGTGCTGGCCCTCGCGCATGCCTATGAGCAGGCCACCGACTGGCACACCCGCCGTCCCGGAGGAATTGGGTAAGTTGCCCGATTTGCCGGTCGCCGTTCCGTGACTCTCGCTGGCGGTACTCTGGTCGCCACGGCGGGTGACGCCTTGCGGGGACCAGCGCCACGTGAAAACATAGGCACGGTGCCGGCACGACCGGCAGCGATAGGGACGCAAAAAGAGCAGGCGCAGCGGACGCTCCCAACTATGCCTTCGCGACCAGCGCAAGAAGGAAGAACCACACTTTGGACAATTCGCGATTTTTCCCGCCATGCCGAGTTGTTCTACCGGAATAATTACTGGCTGCACGCTACCGCATAACCATGATCAGAGCGTTCAGGCCGAGCACGACTGCTGTAATTCCCGCAATCACCAGAGACAAGTTTAACCTTCTGGCCCGCTCCTCGGTTACACGACTATCCTCCATTTACCCCTCCCAAAGCGAATTACTTCAACTCACACCATTGATGTAGAAGGATTTACGAAGGTTTCGAGGGTTAAGTACTATAAGTTCTAGAAAGACGCCAGAAAAAGGTGTTTTGCGATGGGGCGCAAGCTACTTTAAAAGATCCGCCACCTTGGCAATCCCGGCCTTCGCGCAGGCGTCATCGGCCTCCAGATTGGACCCCGCGCTTCCAACGCCTCCGATCGTGTCGTCGCCGATCTTGATAGGCGCACCGCCGGCCAGCGCCAGGATATCGGCGATATCGCGTTGCGCGGCAATCCCCGGTTCGCTTCCCGTGCGTTTCTGAAACTCCATCGTCGTGGTGCGGAACATCCGCGCTGTATATGCCTTGCGCCGGGCCATCTCGGCGACTTGCGCGGTAGCCTGCTCATCGCGCAGGATCACCAGCACCTGGCCCGCCCGGTCAACAACCGCTACTGCGGTGTGGAAGCCCTTGGCCTTGCATTCGGAGAGTGTCGCTTCGGCGATTGTCTTGGCCATTCCCAGCGACAAATTACGTTGCGTGACCAATCCCTGTGCGGCCGCGTGACCGGACACCATGAAAAGTACGCCAATTCCTACAAGAGCTTTCAGTGCGTCGGACATGACACCTCCTGTCAGTTGACAATTATACTCATTCGACCGCCGCATTCAAACGAGTGCATTCGGTCGAGGTCTTCCGATGATGCTGGCTACTGGTCAAAGTCCGTGCACAGCCGACGTTACGCCACGTGGCTTGAAAGACGGTCGTCAATCTGGTCTCGTGAAGGGCGTTTCAAAGGAGGAACCGAAAACCATCCAGACCAAACGCTTCCGATGATTGTCCGAGTGGCGCGTCACTCGGCCATGCGAACCAGAACTCCGACACGGTGGTGCAATTCAAAGTCGACCAGAGCACGGGCACACTCACACCGACGGGCCAACCCATTCAAGTCCCCAAACCGGTGTGCGTGCTGTTCGTAAAGGTGTAACCACCGCCAAAGTGCAGTATTCTGGAGCGATATGGGAAGTCCATCTGCGTTGGCGCTGGCGCTACTGATCACGCTCCCGGTGTTTGCGGCCGATCTTCCCGACGGCCCCGGCAAAGACGTGGTCGCGAGCGCCTGCACAACTTGCCACACCGTCGATCGGATTGTAGCCCTCAAGCAGACGAAAGAAGGCTGGCGCATCACCGTCCGCCAGATGGAAGAAGAGGGCGCGTCGTTCAACTCGGCGGACGTGGAGACCATCGTTGCCTACTTGGTCAATAACTTTGGCCCGAATAGCGATCCACCGGCCACGGCCGCGGGCCCTGTCAGCTTCAACCGCGACATACGGCCCATCATGTCGCGCACGTGTTTCCGCTGCCACGGTCCCGACGCGAGTTCACGCCGCGCGAACATGCGGCTCGATCAGCGCGAAGATGCCCTGAAACCCAAAGCACGCGGCACGCCGATTGTCCCGGGCGATCCGGAAAAGAGCGAGATCGTGCAACGCATCTTCGCGAGTGATGCGCTCGTGATGCCGCCCGCCTCGGCCAACCTCACGCTGACACCCGCCGAGAAGGAAACCATCCGCCGCTGGATCGCCGAGGGAGCGCGCTACGAAGAACACTGAGCGTATCAGCCGGTAACACGGCCCGCCGTGCCAAGCGGTGCCCGCAATCCAATCGACTCATTCATTCAGACCCGCCTCGCCAAGGAAGGACTGAATCCGTCGCCCGAAGCCGACCGCCGCACGCTGCTGCGCCGCGTCACGCTCGACCTCACCGGCCTTGCGCCCGAGCGCCGCAAATTGCGGAGTATTTGATTGTCCACAAGGTCTGTGCGCCGGCAGCGCTTACTGAAGGATTACGGACACTCCGCTTGTGCCGTGCAAGCGAACTGGATCGTGTCCGTGTGGTCGGCCACTCGGACGAAGGTTAGGGCCAACTTTCAGAATCTGGCTTCCTGGCCCGGGTCGAGGTTAGACCAGCGGTGGCGCTCCTGTCGGCTAAGAAGGACACTGCTGCCACGCCAGGATTTATGAGATAGGTTCTAGCCTCAAGGGGGGAACGCCTGGCGGCCGGGCCCCACCGAGAAGCTTAGTAGCAAGCGCAGACGCGGGATCGCCACAGCCGCGCGGTGGGCAAAGGCAAAGCCGAACCAAAGTCGAGAGTCACTGGCGCCAACCGAATCTGCCGCTGATAGTCCAACAGCGACGGCCGGCTCATAGGGCCTTCAATCCAACGGCTGAACGCGGACGAGGTAGCCGTTATAGTCCGCGTACCAGACGGTTGCCGGTTTCGTGCCGGTATCGATTACGGTTCGCCTGTTATAGGCTAAAGGCTCCGGCATGTGATAGGCGGTCCAATGGTCGGTTTTGGGATTGTAGCGAAGCATCTGCCGGCCGTGCAGCACGCCTGCCCAAACCTCGCCATTTTTGTCCGGCATGGCTTCGTAGAAATCGGTGTAGGGGTGCGGGGCGATCGGCGGCCAATGTTCATCGATACGGCCTTCCTTCGCATTAAGTTCGATGAGCG
>DATGHS010000429.1:0-7070 GCA_035307785.1 Gemmataceae bacterium | reverse complement strand
TTTGCCCGGCGTCGGTATGTTCTTGAACTCCCAATGCGATCAGGTAGGCAAGCGCTTCGAGCGAGGCGCGATAGCGCACGCCGGCATCGCTCGCCTCGAACGGTAGCCAGCGGAAAGATGGCTTCATTACGCCGCGCGACGGCTCCGGGAAGACAAACGGCAAGACGCTCGCGCCATGGCAGCCGGGCGGAACCTTGCGAGCGCTGATTTCCAGCGCGGCCCAGTCCGGCTTTGCGCCCACCACGCGATCGAGAAACAACGCGCCATTGTTGTAGCAGCGCATCCACAGGTACGGGCCCCAGTTCAGCTTCATGGCGTCGAGCGTGCCGGACCTCGGTAACTGACTCGATGAAGAATTGACGACCGCCGAATTGCCCAAAATAATGGCCACCTGGCCGGCGTCGACCGCCCCACCGCCAACCAGTCCGGCCGCTTGATCGTCCGACGTGGGAAAGATCAACGGCCGCTTGTCTTGTGGAATTCCGGCTTCCAGGGCCACGTGATCGCTGAGCGGACCGATTGGCTCCGAAGCGTCAGTCAGGATTCGTGGCAACTGACGTAATGCCAGCTCGCGGTATTTGGGATTCGCCAAAGCTTCGAGCATCTTGGGACACCACGAATTCGTGCGCAAGTCCATAATGCCCATGGATGCCGCTGCCGAAACGCTGACCACATCAAACTTCCCCGTGAGGTAGCCGGCTGCCAAGGCGCCATGCGGCAGAATACGGAGGGTACGCTCCCAATCAGTTGGGCTCAGGCAGGCTTCGTCTTTCACCAGGTGGCTGAGCGAATACCGAATCGCCCACGGCCCGCCGATCAGTTCGCGGACCCTATCTTGCCCGCCCAGCCGCTTGAGACCGATGGTGTGATATTCCGCGAGAGACGAATCGTTCCAGCAAATCGCCCGGCGAACTTGGTTGAAGTTGGCGTCGATTCGGCCGGCGGTGTGATGGGTGGCGGAAATGCCAGCGGCCGCCCAATCGGAAAGCCGGCCAAGCTTTCGCAATTCATTCGCCATGGCCCGTACGCTGGCCCTTGCCTGGCCCTCAAGCTGCTTGAGGTTTAATTCCGAGACGCCGTTCTCGGTCCAGAGATCCGTGGGCAACCGCACCTCAGCCAGCGTGGCGCCGCGCCGGTCGAATGCCAGGCACTTCACAGCCCCCGTGCTGAAGTCCCAGCCCGTGATGATGCTTTTTGGATCGACACAGCGTAAAGCTTCGGCCATTTGGCAACTCCCGGAAACCGAGAATGATCGCGCGTGCGTTTTTCGGTGTGCGGTGACCAGTCACCACACTCCGAAAGGCTTCGCGTACAAGAGGAATTTTGCCGGACATTTGCCGGCGGTCAAGAGGGCCGGCGGCTTGCCGAAGTGCGCAGCGGACGATAGCATTGGCCGGAACGCGTACGGGCACATTCTTCCATTGGGAGCGCGATCATGGGACCGAAGGACGTCATTCGCAATTTGGCGCAATCAAACGATTTCGTGATGAAGACTTATCTCCAGGACCTGAGCGATGCCGACCTACTCACGCGACCGGGCCCCGGAGCGAATCATATTGCCTGGCAATTGGGCCATTTGATCAATGCGGAAGAAGAGTTGCTCAAAATGATTCCTGGCGCCACCACGGTACCCTTGCCGGAGGGTTGGGACAAGCTGCACGGAAAAGAAAACGCTGCCAAGGATCCGCCCGTTGGCTACCGGACCAAAGCAGAGTACATGGATTGGTACGCCAAGGTGCGGGAGAACACGATGAAGGTCCTCAACACGCTTTCCGATGCCGATTTGGATAAGCCCACTACCGGGCGGCTTGCACAATTCGCACCGACCTTTGGCGCTCTTCTCGTACTGATCGCCAACCACCCGATGATGCACGCGGGTCAGATCGTCGTCCTGCGCCGCAAGCTCGGCAAACCGATCGTGATTTAAATCTACTTCGCATTGCCAAGCGCATGCCAGCTGCGGTAGGATTGTGCCCTCGACTTTGAAGAACAAAGCACACGAGAGAAAGGACTCTCCGTGGCAACGACGCTCCGGCAGCTCGCAGAATGGGTCCAAGGTGAAGTTATCGGCGACAGCACGATTGCCATCGAAAATGCGCGCGCCTTGGCCGATGCCGGCGCGGGCGACATCACGTTGGCGGCCGACGACAAGCACCTGCTGCAATTCCATCATCACCCGGCAACGGCTGCCATCGCTTCTATTTATGCAATGCCCAATGGCAAACCGCTGATCCGGGTTGCCGATCCCTTGCTGGCCTTCGCACGAGTGGTTCAGCAACTTCAAGGCAGCCAGGAACGCGCGGACCCAGGCATTCATCCCAGCGCTTCGATTCATCCCAGCGCCCATCTGGGCGCCGATGTGGTCGTCGAAGCCTTTGCGGTCGTGGGCCGGAACAGCATGATCGGCCGCGGGGCACATTTACGGGCCGGGGTAGTCGTTGGCGCGAATTGTCGCATCGGCGAGGAAGTTCGACTGCATCCGCACGTGGTCTTGTACGACAATTCGATCCTAGGCAATCGCGTGATTATTCACGCCAACAGTGTGATAGGCGCCGACGGCTTCGGTTACCAGCAGCGCGACGGCCGACACGAAAAGGTGCCACAGCTGGGGCATGTCGAGATCGGCGACGATGTCGAAATTGGCGCGTGTAGCACGATCGACCGTGGCACTTTTGCGGCCACGCAAGTTGGGGCCGGAACGAAAATCGACAATCTGGTGCAGATCGCGCACAATTGCCGCATCGGCCGGCATAACCTGTTCGTAAGCCAGGCCGGAATCGCCGGCTCGTCCAGCACGGGCGATGGCGTTATCGTGGCCGGGCAGGCGGGGATCGTGGATCATGTTCAAATTGGCGCCGGCGCCATCATCGGCGCTCAAGCCGGCGTGACGAAAGATGTGCCGGAAAAACAGGCCATGCTCGGGTCGCCGGCCACCCCAATGCGCGAGCAGAAGCGCATCCTGATGTCGCTGGAGCAATTGCCCGAAATGCGGCGGCGTTTGCGTTGCCTGGAAAAAATGCTCGGCGTAGCCAACGCGGAAGGTTCAACGAATGGAAACGGCACTGGACATAGCGGCAGCCGCGAGTAGCGAAAACATTGCGGCAGCGGCACCGCGCGACCGCGAACCGCTCGGATTGTTGGCCGGGGCAGGGCACTTTCCCATTCACGTGGCCAGTAAAGCGCGGCAACGGGGCTGGCACGTCGTCTGCCTTGGCATTCGCGGCGCGGCCGATCCTGCCCTGGCTGAAGTTGCGGACCGCCTTCTTTGGACGGGCTTGAAGCAATTCGGCAAGATGGTTCGGCTGTTTCGCGCCCATGGCGTGCGTAAATGGACCATGGCGGGCAAGGTCAATAAGGCCCGGGGATTCAATGCGAAGTGGCGCGTGCTGACCGAACCGCCGGACTGGCGCTTCCTGCGCTTTTGGTTTGGCCGTCGCCATCGCGACAATCGCGACGATTCGTTCCTGCTCGATTTCATTGCGAACCTGAATGACGGAGGCTTGGAGTGCATGTCGGCCCTCGAAATCTGCCCGCAGTTGCTGGTTGGTCCTGGGATACTCACCAATCGTCGGCCCACGCCATCGGAATGGAAAGACGTGAAATTCGGCTGGAACATCGCTCGTGAAATGGGTCGGCTCGATGTGGGCCAGAGCGTGATGGTGCGGGAACAGGCCGTCCTCGCTGTTGAGGCCATGGAGGGGACCGATCAGGCCATTCAGCGCGCCGGCCAGTTGTGCCCCCGCGGCGGCTTCGTGGTCGTCAAGGTAGCCAAGCCGAAGCAAGACATGCGCTTTGATGTTCCCACGGTTGGGCCTTCGACGATTGAGAATATGATCCGCTCCGGCGCGAAGGTGCTGGCAATTGAGGCTAGCAGGTCCATTTTGTTGCAAGAAGAGCAAACAATTGGTATGGCGAACCGCCACGGTCTTTCGATCCTTTCACTTTCGGCCGAAATAGATTGTGACTACTCTTCTGGAAATCTATAATGCGCCGATAATAGAGACTTGCTCGCATCAAGTTTTTCGAATTCCCCACGGAAACGGCGTAAGCGCATGGGCCAAATCAATCTTCAGTTGCCGCCCGGCCTGCCCGCCGATCAACTAGCCGAATTGCAACGGGCCTGCCTGGCGGGCGGCTTCGACAATGCTCCTGGCCCCACGTCCGTGGAAGTGGAACCGCGTCGACTCCTTCTCCGCCGCTCACTGGATGAAAGCGGCTATCTTCAGGTTCCCTGGCAAATCGAAGGCATGGGCCGGCTCATGAGCACGACGGCCACGCTCATGGAGCGGGCCGAACCCTACTCATTGCCATTGGAACTGGCGCGTGGAAAAATCAACCAGGTTCGTAACACCTTGGGCGAATGGAACAGCCTTGGCTTCACGCTGAAGCCGGACCTTGCCGATCAGTTCCGTCTGGCCCATGCGCACTTTTGCAAAGCGGTGTCCCTTCATCCGTCCGCCGAAGCAGATTCGTTGGCTCAGGCTGCGCTCGCCGATGTCCACCGGCTGATTGACCGCATGGCGCCGAGCTTTACCGATTATCTCTTTCAACTTCGGCAACAGCGCGTGCCGCGATTGGATACGTCGTTCGGTTGCCGGTTGCAATCGCTGCCGACCGATTCTGGCGCCATGGCCGCCTCGTTCAACACGATTTGCGTGAACATGAACTGGCGGGCGATTGAGCCCCACGAAGCGGAATATCGCTGGGACGAAACCGATGCACTGCTCCAATGGGCCAAAGGCGAACAGATTCCCGTCGTGGCCGGGCCGCTGATCGACTTTTCGCCGTCGGGATTGCCAGACTGGCTCTGGTTGTGGGAGCAGGAGTTACCGAACCTGGCGAACTTCATGTGCGATTACGTCGAAACCGCCATCGCCCGGTATCGTGGGCAGGTTCGCCGTTGGCAACTCACATCGGCCGCGAATTTCTCATCGGTGCTGTCGCTAAGCGAAGACGAGATGCTCTGGCTGACCGCGCGACTGGCCGAAGCCGCCATGCAGATTGCACCCGACATTGAGTTGGTCGTCGGCGTATCGCAACCGTGGGGCGAATACCTGGCGCGCGAGGAACACACGTATCTTCCATTGGTTTTCCTCGATACGCTTCTGCGGGCGGGCTTGAGACTGGCGGCGCTGGACCTGGAAATCGCCATGGGAATCGACCCGCGCGGAAGCTATTGCCGCGACCTGCTCGAAATCTCGCGCTTGCTCGACAGTTTTGCCGTGCTCGGGACGCCGTTGCATGTCTCGTTAAGTTTCCCGTCTGCCAGCGACACGGATGCGAATGCCGAATCGGAACAGGAGCCAACGGCCGGCTATTGGCACAACGGATTCACGCCGGAAACGCAACGCGCTTGGGCCGTGGCCGTGGCTGCCATGGCGGCGGTGAAGCCGTACGTCCAGGGTGTTTACTGGGGCCATCTCTCCGACGCCGAGCCCCATCGATTCCCGAATTGTGGCTTGCTAGATTTGGCCGGCCAACCGAAGCCGGCGCTCGAAGGTTTGCGGCTGGTGCGCGAAGCACATCTGCGTTAAAGCCCAGGGCTCGTTCAGATCCATAGCTGCAGCAGTCGTTCCAATGCCGGAGCCCAGTCATCCGTAGAGAGAGCGGCTGGATCGGCCGGCCCGCCGATGGTCGGATGAACCTCATCCAGCAACAGACGCGTTACCAGCACCTCGTCCGTGTCCAGACTTTGTTCCTGGGCGCTCATGAGCAAGCAATGGCACAAGCTGCGCTGCGCTTCGCGCCGGCACAAGTCCGTCAAATCCGCTTGCCGAAATGCAGATACCAGCTTGTCCTCCTTGTGCGCGGGCAGAATCTGCACGCTCTTGTTGTCCATTTGCTCGCGGAAAAGCATTTCCAACAACCCGTATTCGTGGCGCAACGGAAAAATTTCGCCATCGGTAAGGAAAACAAAGACGAATTTCAGCGAATCGTCGCTCAGCCACTCGATCAGCTTCCCGATTGCGGCGTACAGTAGACCCAACAGCATGATGATGCGCTGGAATGGGACATCCGGGTCCTTGGTGCGCGCTTCCACGAGGTCCGGGTAGAAGGCGAATACGAACGTGCGGCGCCGGCGCAGGAATTGGTTCTCGTCGCGCGAATAGTAGAACAGTTCATCGCGCAGGTACTTGATGTCGAAGAGGTCGGGGCGACCGGCCGGTTCCATGTAGGCTAGTTGCGAATGCAACAAGCTCTCGATACTGCCATGCGTGGCTATCGAAGCATACCCGCCGACTGGATAAGTGTCTTCATCGAGCACCCGCGTCGGAACCTCATGCCGGCCAACCAAGGGCTTCAACTTGCGCGAGGGCAACTGGTCGCTGAGCAGTTTCGCGGCCGTCATGACCTGTTCGTGGGCCAGTTGTTGTGATTCCGGCTGGAGCGCGACGCCATTCTCCAAGGCGCGAACATCGACCTCCAAAAGAATCTCAGCGCTGTTGCGAAAGCTCTCCGCCATCGACTGGTAGCAAGTTTCCAACAGCGGCATCAACCCGTCTTTTTCCCAGGATCTTCGGCCCTCATCGAGGATCTCCTGCTCCTGCAAGTCCCGCATGGCGCGCAAAATGGAAGGGCTGAGCAGCACACCGGGAATGCGGGTATGGCGGCGAATCTGGCGGATTAAAAAAGCAAGGCCGCGGGCCCAATTCTGCTTCTTGTCATATTTCCGCAGGGCATGGCCGGCGCGCTCGAAGAACGAGTCGCGATAAATTCTCCCCAAGACATAGTCTTCGTAGGTTCGTTGGAGATACGAGGGGAGTTTCGGCAGGTTCTCCTGGTCGATCTTGGTTCGTTTCTCGCCGCGATCCAAATTAAACGTTTCCACGCCGAGATCAGCCACGAAGCCCACCGGCGGTAAGGAATCACCCGCGTTAGCGACTTCCAGAGCCCATTCCAGGATATCTTTTGTAAGCGAAGGGGCAGGGGGATAAAGTGCCTGCTGGAGCCAAAGCCCCTGCAAGATGAATTTGCGGGCGTCGTTGCGATCGCGCAATTCAATCGTGGTCATTGGCTCGCACCTGCCGGGATTTCTTTTCTATTTTTAGGTCAATTGGCCTTGAAGAAAA
>DATGHS010000428.1:0-7283 GCA_035307785.1 Gemmataceae bacterium | reverse complement strand
GCCTGGCCCTGGCCGTTGCAATTGGCCTGGCAATTCGCCGTCTCCCCGATAAAGTTTCGGCTGCGCTTTCGCTAGACGAGCGGTTCCAGCTCCGCGAGCGCGTCACTACCTCGCTCATGCTCTCGCCGGCCGAAGCTTACTCCTCGGCCGGCCAAGCGCTCCTCGCCGATGTGGGCGACAAGATCAGCAACCTGCAGGTTGGCTCGCGCTTCCCGATCCGTCTGGGCTGGAAATCGGCTCTGGTGCCTGTCTCGCTGATCGCATTGGCGGCACTCATGGTCTTTTATGAGCCGGTCATCACACCCGCGCGCGGCAACACGGAGCAAGTCATCCAGTTGCCTCCGGAAACGGTCAAGGAACTGGAGCAAAAGAAGCAAGAATTCATCAATCGCCTGAAGACGCCGCCCAAACCGGACGCCCGGCCGAAGAGCGAAGACATTCAACGCATCGAGGCCAAAATCGAAGAGATCATGAAGCGGCCGGCCAACACCGACAAGGATCTGAAAGATCGGCTCACCGAGCTTTCTGAGGCCGAGCAAGCGCTGCGGAAGAAGACCGACGAAGAAGCTGCCAAGATGCAAGACTTCCAGAATCAGATGCAGCAACTCGATCAACTTCAGAAGAAGCGCAAAGAGGAAGGGAAGAATCAGGACGGCCCGGCCAAGGACGCAAAAGACGCGCTGGCCAAGGGCGACACGGAAAAGGCCAAGGAAGAATTTGACCGCCTGCAAAAGAAGGTGAAAAGCGGCGAGATGACGGAAAAAGACAAGGAGCAGCTCAAGCAGGAGCTGAAGGATCTAAAGAACGACCTTGAGCGCCTGTCGCGCGAGAAGGAAAAAGAAGAGGAAGAAAAGCGCCAGGAGCGCGAGCAAAAGCTCCGCGAGCAGATGCAGGAAGGAAAGCTCGACAAGGAAGAGTTCGACAAAGAAATGAAGAAGATGGACGACGAGCGCAAACAGAAACAGGAAAGCCAGCAACTGGCTGACAAGCTGGAGCGGGCCCAGCAAGCTTTGGACAAAGACGATACCGACGGCGCTGCCTCGGCCTTGAAAGATGCCGCGGAGCAGCTTGAGCAAATGGAGCAGAAGCAGCAGAACATTGACGACCAGGAGAATGAACTCCAGAGGCTATCGGATATACGTGATGCCATGGGCCGTGCCTGAGACAAATGTGAAGGCCGCAGTTCGCGGCCAGACGACGCCGAAGAGCTTCACCGCAATGGCGAAAACGAAGGCAACGACCCAGGCAAAGGCGGACAGGGCAGCAAGAAGGGCGGCAAGGGCGTGGGCCGGAGGCCGGAAAACAAATCCGGCACTAGCTCCGCCAAAGACGAGCGTCAAAATTCGCCGTTCGACAAGAAGGGAACCAAAATCCACGTTGGCACCGCCGATGGCAAGACCGTGATCGGCGAGACCGGTGCTTCGGTGGAAGGCGAAATCAAGCAGGCCAGCCAGGAAGCGCCGGACGCTATTGATGTACAACGCATTCCCAAAGGCTATAAAGATAGCGCCAAGGGCTATTTCAAGAATATCGGCAATCAGCAGACCCAGACCACGCCAATGCCGAAAAAATAGTATAATGAAGGCCCAGGGACGGAAGTCCCTGGGCCTTCACGTTGCCGGACTCGCAACCGCCACGAAGTTCTCTCAGTGCTTTGTAAAATCGCAAACGATTTTCCACGAAAATCGTTGCGATTTGGTTGTGTCTATGGGATACTATTTGGCAATTCTTTCACATTTTTTCTCTCTCGACAGGTGAACGCATGGCAATCACCGAATTCACTTGCCCGGAATGCGGCGTGACGGCACGCAGCGCCAAGGAGCTAACGGCCGGCACGCAGGTGCGCTGCCCAAAATGCAGCAAAGTCTTTAAGTTGCCCAGCAGCAATGGTCAGCAGGCGCCGACCAAGATCACGACCAAATCCACAGTCATCGCCAAACCCACCGCGAATAAGCCGCCGGCGGAAGACAAGCCGCGTCGCCCCAGGGACGACGAGGAAAATAATCGGCCGAAGGCTGCGCGCAAACTCCGTGATGATCGCGATGATTACGACGATGATCGCCCGCGCAAGAAAAAGCGGAAACAGGAAGAGAAAGGCTCGAGTGCCGTGCTCTGGATCGCCGGCGGCGTTGCTGGGCTCGTCGTTCTCGGCGCGGCCGTCGCCATCGGCGTTTTCGCCTTTGGGGGCAAAAGCGACCCGACAACGGAGCAGTTTGTCGCGCGGGGGCCTATGGCGACACAGCCATCCAGGCCGCCCGCCGGTCCGCCCGTCAACCCTTCCGCGGCTCAACCGGGCATGCCGGCTACCACGTCGCCGCCAAGCACGAGTTCCACCAAGCCAGAGCCAGTGAAAGAGGAGCCAGTATCGGCCCCGGTGACATCGGGCGCGGCCGGCTCGGCGAATGACATTTACCAATATGTGCTCAAGTCGACCACCCTGATGGTCAACATCATGCCGAATGGCGCGGCGATTGGGACGGGATTCGTCGTTGATACCAACGAACGGCTGGTCGTGACCAATTATCACGTGGTAGCAAACATGCAGGAGTTGATCGTATTCTTTCCCATGTACCAAGATGGCAAACTGGTCGTGGAGAAGGAGCGCTATATGAATCTGGCCCGGGAGAGGACCAAGTCCTCGGACGATCTAATCCGTGGCGAGTTACTTGCCACAGACCAGCAGCGGGACCTCGCATTGGTCCGCGTGCCAAAGATACCGCGTGGTACCGAGGCGCTCCCGATTGCCAAGAACCTGCCCGAAATTGGTCAAACCGTACATTCCGTGGGAAACCCGGGCGCCAGCGGCGCATTGTGGGTGTATACACAGGGCGTGGTTAAAGCAGTCTATCGCAATAAATGGAGAGTTAGGTTAGGTGAACGCGACGCGCCGATCAGCATGGAATCGGAGATTGTCGAGACGCAGTCGCCGACCAACCACGGCGACAGCGGCGGCCCGCTGGTGAACGAACGCGGCGAATTGGTCGCCGTAACCGAGGGTGGTTCCATGGAAGGGAATCTGGTGAGCCAATTCATCAGTCTGAACGAAACCCGCGATTTCGTCCAGTATCATTTCAACCGGAAATTCGGCAAAGCCTGGAAACCGCTGGTGCGGGCGCCGATGCGGGCTCGTGGAGGCGCCGGCGCCGTCGATGTGACCAAGTTGATCAATGCGTTAGATAGTAGGGATGCGAAGGATCGCGCCAGCGCCGCAAAGACGCTGGGCGAGTTGGGACCGGATGCCCGCTTAGCGATTCGCCGCCTGGTGAAGGCCCTCAAAGACGTTGATGAGCTGACGGCGCGTGCCGCCGCGGAATCTCTGGCCAAGATCGGCGCGCCCAGCCGAGACGATTTGCCACAGCTGCTCGAGGCACTCAAGGATCCCAAGATCGAGGTCCGGCGCTATGCGGCCGTCGCCATTGGCCAAATCGGCCCCGATGCATCTTCGGCAGCCAAAGATTTGGTGGAAGCGCTTTCCGACGATGATGACCGTGTGCGCGAAGGCCTCGTGCGCTCGCTCGGCAGCCTGGGCCCCAATGCCAAGGCAACGGCGATGCCGGCTTTGATCAACGCATTTGGCGACAAGGACAAGGAAGTGCGTGTGGCGACGGCAACCGCGATAACGAATCTGCTGTCATCCGCCACTGCCGATGACGTCTCGACCTTGCTCACGGTGCTAAAGCAAAAGGACCCTGAGGCAAGTGTCTTCGGCGCTCGCGCGTTGGCCAAGCTCGGCAAGCAAGCCAAGGCAGCTATTCCCGACCTGATGGAAGCCTGCAAGAGTACCGACCAGAATGTCCGCAAGGAGGCTATCGTTGCTCTAACCGCAGTCGGGCCAGACCGCAAGGACAAGGACCCCGTGCCGCTCTACGTGGCGACCGTCAAGGACTCCTCATCCAGCCCCGGCGTCCGTCAGAGTGCCCTGCTCGGGATCGCCCACTACGGCAAGGAACTCGACCGCGAAAAAGACAAAGAAACGATCGCCGCAGTGGTCGAAGCCGTCAAGGATTCGGACAAGGCGGTGCAGAAGTCCGCGCTGGCAGCGGTGGCCAAATTGGCGCCGGTCCTGAACAACCCGACTGCCGTAAAAACACTCATTCCGCAAATCATGCCCACGGTGATGGATTATCTCCAGGACCAGGACACCGCCCAACGTGATCAAGCCCTGGAGACAATCGCCGGCCTCGGCCCTGCCGCCAAGGAGGCGGTCCCCACGCTGATCACCATGATGGAGAAGGCGGACATTAAGATTTACGTGGACCAAACAAAGCAGTATCACCTCAAACCGGAGGACGAGGCGTTCGTGGACAAGATCGCCAAGACGATTGGCAAGATCGGCTATGGGGCCGTCGGGTCGCTGCTTCGCGGCCTGGATACGTCCAACGTGAACGCCGGTCTGCTCATAGGGTCGTGCCGGGCACTGGGCGAAATTGGACCAGAAGCCAAAAAGAATCAGAAAACGCTCCTACTCCTTCAGGCGATCTCCGATAGCAACCTTCCTCGGCCAATTTGTGTCGAGGCCGACCGTGCGCTCCGGAAGATTCGCAAATAGATGGGTGGGATTGGATTTACAGCAGACGAGGGCCCAGGGACTTCCGTCCCTGGGCTTTTGTGTTAAAGCGCTTTACCTTTCCCCCTCTTCCAAGTATTTTTGCAGCCTTCGCAACTGCTCGGGTGGTACGTCGGCCGGGTGGTGCTCGGTTAGCCAGTTCACGTCTTCACGAGCCAGCGCGCGCTTGCCGAAATGGATATTTGCGGCGGCGCGCATCATGCGCTCGCCTCCCGCCTCCGGTTGAATGTCGATGATTGCATCGAGGTAGCGCAGCGCGTTTTCCAGGTCCGGCCCTTCGCGCGTCAGGTTCAGCAGGTTGTGCAGCACGCGGACGACAATCGCCCGCTTCGCTACCGGTTTCAGGTACTCGTCCTTCCATTCACCGCCCGTAATGTCGGCAACTTTGCGCTTGGCGGCTTCGAGGGAGAGGACCTTGCCGCCTTCATAAACATCGATCAATTGCGGCTCACCCTTCGCCGGGATGTGCCGCACGATAAAATGCCCGGGCAGCCCGACTCCTTCCAGCTTCAGGCCGGCCCGCCGGCCCAGCTCGATATAGAGGACCGACAAGGTGATTGGCAGTCCTTCACGGTCGTCGATCACTTCGTTCAAATAACTATTCGAGCGGTTGTAATACTCGATCCGGCTGCCGTGGAAACCGCGGTCTTCGAAGAAGAAGCGATTGAGCGTGGTCAGCTTCTTCGCCACATCCGCTTCCTTGCCGGCGGTCTGGACCAGCTTTCGCGCCATCCGGTCGAATTCCTCGCGGTAGCCGTTGATATCCAGTTCGTCGTTATCCAGCCAGGCGACCAGCAACGCGGCTTGCACCAAATCGACCTTCGAATCGTCGCCGTTCAAGCACGTCACCAATTCCGAGCGTACGCGCTTTTGGTGCACGTCGAGGGCCAGCTCGCGAAGATGGGCTGCCTGCTTTTCGAGCTGCCGGGCGCGGTCGCGCAACATCGCCAGGCTCGGCGTCGCTTGGGCAAGGAGCGAGCGTTCCAGTGCCCCAGGCAACGGTTTGGCCGGCGAAAGCCCTTCGATGGCCTTCTCCAACAAATTCGCTGCTTCATTGGTGATTTCGGGGCGAATGGAATTTCCGACCTGAAAGTTCTTGAAGTCGGCCACGGTCTCGCGGAACTTGGCCAGGCCAACCTGCCCCTTGGCATAAGTGTCGTCGCTGGCCTCGATGGCCAGATGGCCATTGACGTAGCAAAGGAACTTGTCCTTTTCGATGCGCACTTTCAGGGTGTTCCACTCGCCGGGGCGGTAAAACTCGCTCGGCTTTTGCACCATCACTTTCCAGCTATATACATCCGGTCCGTCGAAGCGCGACAGGCGCATTTCGCCGTTGCTCGGGTAGAAACCATAGTGCTTTTCGTTGCCGTCGGAATGAAAGACCAGCCCGGCCGCGCCGCTTTCGTCGCCGAGTTTTACCGTCACCGCGATTTCGAAGGGAACCTCTGGCACCGCCTTGTGCGAGAGGCAGAGCGAGCGCCCACCGAAGCCTTTGCCGAGCCCGTCCACCTGAATGCGCCCGGCCCGCTGCCGCCAATGCGCGCCGAAAAGCGGCGTCCATTCATCGGCATCGAGCGCGCCGATCGTGAGCCATTTCTCCATGACAATTGGATTCGGCTTTTGCAACAACGGCTTCAGAGCGTTGATCGGGATGGCGAAGCCGAGGTTTTCCGTGACGGCCGATTTCATGGTGACGATGCCTTGCACCCGTCCCTGGCGATCCAGCACCGGCCCGCCGGAATTTCCGGGCTCCAGGGGAATCGCCAGTTGAATCATCGACCGGCCGTCCAGCACCCTGCGGCTGGAAACCACACCGCTGACCACGCTGTGCTTCAAGCCCTGCGGATTGCCGAGAGCAACCACCGGCTGGCCGTCTTTAGCTTTGTCCGAATCGCCGAGTTCCAACGGCATGAGATCTTTTGCCTCGATGCGCACAATGGCCAGGTCGCCGGCCCGGTCGGTCGCATGCACGGTCGTCACGTCGTGCTTGCTGCCGTCGCTCAACTCGACACTGATCGGCCGGCCTTCACCGATGACGTGCAGGTTCGTGGCGATCAGGCCGTCTTTAGAGATGACAAAGCCGGTGCCGATACCGCGCTGCTTTCCGTCGCGCCCTCCGGAGGTGATCACGACCACCGACTTCCGGCCCCGTTCGGCTAGCTGCTCGACTGAAAATTCCTCCGGCGGGTCAGCGAGGGCAATGAGAGGTGCGTAGAAGGCTAGTAAAGTCAGAACGAAAGCAGATCGACGCAACATGCGGTTCTCCAAAGAACATGACCGTCGAGGTAGATTCTCCTATTCTGACGAGACTGGAACCGAAAAGCCACAGTGGATGAATCAAACCATGACTGATGCCGAAGCTGAACTGCTTGCTTTCAATCAGCGCCTTCTGGACAGCATTGCCCGGGCCGATTGGCAAACCTATTCCGAGCTTTGCGATCCGTCGCTGACGTGCTTCGAGCCAGAAGCGAGCGGGCAGCTTGTTCATGGGTTGCCGTTTCACGAGTATTACTTCCGCTTTGGCCCCGCGACCGAGCCACACCTGACGACAATGGCCTCGCCGCACGTGCGCATCATGGGCGACGCCGCGGTGGTGGCGTATGTGCGGCTGAATCAACGCGTGAATGCTGCCGGGGCGCCGGTGGTGGCCTCCGTGGAAGAAACCCGCATCTGGCAGAAACAAGACGGTCAATGGCGCCACGTCCACTTCCACCGC
>DATGHS010000427.1:0-8577 GCA_035307785.1 Gemmataceae bacterium | reverse complement strand
ATCAGCGCTGCGGGCTCCGGCTACACGCTGGCCGCTTCATCCGGCAGCTTGAACGGCGCAACGTCGGCCGGTTTTGCCATTAGTACGTCCGGCAGCGGCGGTAGTGGAGGTGGTAGCGGCGGTGGCAGCGGAACCTTGATTGAAGGTTTTGAATCGTCGGATTCCTGGTACGTTGTGGGCGGTAATCTCACCGCCTACCGCGCAACCTGGGCAGCCCATGACGGCATCTACGGTCTCGATATGTACAACGGCAGCGATTGGATATATCGCAACGATCCCGCAGCTCAGGTCAAAGCCGGCGACACATTGTCCGTTTGGCTGCAGTTCGGCGGCTCGGCGAATGGCAGGGCCTATTTTGGTTTCGGCGCCAGTTCCACGGGAACGCTTTCGTTGGTAGCGGCACCCAACACGGGGCAGCTTACCCTTCAGCAGAACTCGGGATACGGCTACACGAATCTGGCCGCGGTCAACGAGTCTTATTCTGCCAACCATTGGTATCGCCTGGAAGTCGACTGGGGCACGAGCGGCAGCATCATCGGCAAACTTTTCGACAGCAACGGCACGACGCTTCTGCAGCAGGTGACCGCGCGCACGACCGCCATCATGTCCGGCGGCATCGCGTTCCGTGCTTTGGGCAGCGACAAGTATTTCGATACCGTGACCGTCAACCGTGGCGTGAACAACTTTGCGAGCCTCGCTACCGGTCCGGCCACGATCTCTCCCGCAGCCGCGAGCGGACGGGGATTCTCGTCGGGACGGAACCTGCGAGACTGGCTCGCCTTGTGGGATGCGGCGATGGCCGGCTATACGGGGAACGGCGGCTCGCCATTTATGCCGGCCGGTCTGCCAACGGGTAAAACGATTATCCCTGTAGCTCCGCCGCCACATCACGGATCAGCGCTTATTGACTTGTTAGAACTGGCGGGGGAACGCATTCGCCTCCCCAGGTAATTGGACTCGCATCTCGAGCGCAGATTTGGTCCGCGCTCGAAATATGAGCCGCGCCGAAGCCCATGAAGTACACGCCAAGCAGTAGCCGTGCACCGCTGACCGACCGACGCTGGAACATGTGTAGGGCCGTTCTTGCCTGTTGCCTCGTCACTGAGTTTGGCGGCTGCTCTTCAAAACCTGCGTACGAGGGTAAGAGCATTGCGGATCTGGAAAAGATGCTCCACAGCCCGGATCCTGCGGTGCAGACGCAAGGCGCGTTTGGACTAAGTCAACGGGGAGTGGAAGCAAAATCCGCGGTGCCGGCACTGACCGAGGCGCTGAAGAGCCCCAATGCGTTGGTTCGGCAAAATGCCGCGCTGGCGCTCGGCGCCGTTGGTCCAGACGCCAGGCCCGCGGTACCGGAACTAACGCCGCTCTTGAATGATGCCGAATGGGCAGTGCGCCGTCAGGGGGCAATCGCGTTGGGCCGGATTGGCCCGGAAGCGGCCGACGCTTTGCCGGCACTACGCCGATTGCAAGAGGATTCGAGCAATTTGGTACGACAAGCCGCTGCCGAGGCCATTCAGAAGATCAAAAATCCGCCGAAATGACTTCGCCGCCGGCGATCGTGGACATAGCCCGGTACGTGTCGGGCGCGATGCTGTCGCGTACAATGCGAACGCTGCCGTCGCAAAACAAGAAATTGCAGCCGCCATCATGCCGGCTCCGGAAGCCACTGACAAAGTCCTTACCACGTGAGTTGTCGCCCAGCGGATCGTTGCTGAAGATCGTTGGCGTGACCAAGGCGCGATTCATTGGCTCATCGCGAGGATCGGGTGCTAAGCCGTATTGAGCGGTGACGGCGAAAACGGAGCCGTACCAGGGATGGGCTGGGTCGGTGACGCCGGCCGCGATCCATGATTGCTCGATGATCGCCGGCTGCCCGGTTAACGGATCGATCGCGGCTTGATTCGGATTGTTCAAGTCGCGCACCAGACAAGTTCCTCCGCCCGCCGCATCGCCAATGGCAAACGTGTTGCTAGTGCCGTCCGTGATTTCAGCCAACGTAATGCCGGCCTGATCGGGCCGGCGGATGCCAAAAGCGCCGCGAACTTCCGGCGGCACACGGTCCCATCGTGCCGAAATGCCTCCGTTCGACCCTTTGCAGAAGGCATAATCGCAACCCGCTGCCGTCGGCGGAAGCGGAACGCCCCACTGCGCAGCGATCAGAGCCAGGTTGAGCGAACCGCTATTGCGGTTGGCGGGACAGTAGAAGAGTTTCACTTCAATGCTGACCGGCTGAAAATTGGCCGGGTCATACCAGGGCAGGTCGAAATGATATAGGTTGCGCACGTTGTCCTGTTCCAAAAACGGCAACAACGGAATGAATCCCGTGGCGCTGGCGTCGGAGACCGTGGATGAAGAGGTGTACATCCCGGCGGGAAAACTATGGTTGGCCGCTTCGTAATTGTGCAATGCCAGGCCGAACTGCTTGAGGTTGTTCTGGCATTGCACGCGCGCTGCGGCGGAGCGAACTTTCTGCACGGCCGGCAATATCATTCCGAGCAAAATAGCTATGATGGCGATGACGACCAACACTTCGACAAGTGTCAACGCGGGTCGCCGGTTCAACATGACGCATCTCCGAAGCGCGAACGGCTGACGGACGGCCGACAGGGCGGCATTTTGCTCCCTTCTATACTACCCCGGCAGCGCTTTCCGAATGAGTTAATTTTCGTTCGGTCATTTCCCAAGTCCGCTAATGGGGAACGCGGCCCGGAACTTGGCGCCCGCATGGACAATGTCCCGGCTGATGCCAAGACTGGTCCGTGCCGATTGCGGTGTTACAATGATCTGCTGAAAATACTTCTCGTGTCTCACCCACGAATTCTTCAATCTTCCAACAGCGAGCAAATCATGAATCTCTCCCTAACCCGCCGGCAAATACTGCAATTGGGCGTGGCGGCCCCACTCGGTTATTTCTTCAGCGGTCCGGCTTCATCCGTGGTGCGAGCCGATAAGTCGAACGAACGGCTCCGCGTAGCCGGCATTGGTGTCGGCGGCAAAGGCTCCAGTGATATTGAACAGGCCGGGGCGCTCATGGAAGTCGTTGCGCTGTGCGACATCGACGCACAGCGGCTCGGCCAGCGGGCTTCGGCCTGGCCGAAGGCAAGACGATATTCCGATTACCGGAAACTCTTCGACGAAATGACCAAGGAGATCGATGCCGTTACTGTTTCGACTCCTGATCATCACCACGCTCTAGCGTCACTTCTCGCCGTCCGCGCCGGCAAACATGTGTATTGCCAGAAGCCGCTGGCGCAGAACCCAGCGGAATGCCGCTTGATGCGCGAGGCCGCCGCCAAGGCCGGGGTTTGTACGCAAATGGGAAATCAGGGCTCGGCCCATAGCGGCTTACGCCGGGCCGTGGAACTGGTGCGCGGCGGGATCATTGGCGACGTGAACGAGGCTCACGTGTGGACCAACCGCCCGTTCAAGTATTGGAAGCAATCACCCGACGTTGTGTCCCGCCCGCCGGAAGCGCCGGTTCCCAAATACGTCCACTGGGAAGAATGGCTCGGCGGCGCTCCGTTCCGGCCGTATGCCGTGCGCGACGACAAAAGTTCGCCGGGCGGCAAACGGCCGGCCTACCATCCGCACGACTGGCGCGGGTACTGGGATTTCGGCACCGGCGCACTGGGCGATATGGCCTGCCACACGGCCAACATGCCGTTCCGGGCTCTGGAACTAGATGCGCCGCTTGCCGTAAGCGCCCAAGCGGGAGCCATCAACCCGGAGACTTACCCGGCCTGGGCGATCATCACCTACTTCTTCCCCGCACGCGGCAGCAAGCCGCCGGTCGCATTGCACTGGTACGAAGGCGCGCGTGACGGCGCCCGCGTGTTGCCGCCCGCCGAGGTGCTCGCCAGAGTACTTCGGCCCGGCGAAACGGCCGCCGACAGCGGCTCGCTCCTGATTGGCACCAAAGGCATGTTGTTCAGCCCCAATGACTACGGCGCGAAGTTCCGCCTCACGCCGGAGAAGGAGTTCGCCGGCATCCAGACCGACAAGCCCGAAAAGGGACCCCTCGGCGTGGGTGACCATGCCGAGGATCCATACCAGAAAAAGGAATGGGTGGAGGCGATCCGGGCCGGCAAGCCGCAGATGGCAGCATCGAACTTCGACATCGCGGCCCGGCTGGCCGAAACCATGCTGCTCGGCAACATCGCCGTGCGTTTCGCCGGCCAGACACTCGCCTGGGATGCCGCCGCCATGAAGTTCTCCAATTCTGCCGCCACGGCGTTGGTGAGTAAGCAATACCGCAAGGGCTGGGAATTGGGTTGAACCCGGCACGCTTGCTAAACTGACTTCAAGGAAGGAGTCACTAATGCCGGCTGAAATCTGGAAAGACCGCGAGGTGGCGAAGGCCTTTCTCACAGAGCGGTCGCTGATGATCCCCGACCGGCCGCGGCAACTGGAGGTGATGCTCCAGGTGCTGCGGCACTGGCGCCCGCAAGCCGAGCGCGTTCTCGATCTCGGCGCCGGCGACGGCATTTTGCTGGGCACACTGCTCGAAGCTTTTCCCAAAGCGAGCGGCATCGCGGTCGATTTTTCGCCACTCATGCTCGAGCAGGCGCGCCAGCGCTTGAGCAAATTCGGCCAACGCGCGGTGACGCACGAAGGCGACCTGCAAACCACGGCCAGGAAACACTCGTTAACCGGCATGTTCGACATCATCGTTTCCGGTTTGGCGATTCATCACCTTACGCATGAGCGCAAACGCGAACTCTATCGCGAAATCTTTGATCTGCTATTGCCCGGCGGCGCGTTCTTGAATTGCGAGCATGTGGCGAGCGCGACACCGGCCAACGCCGAAATGTGGGACAATTTTGCCAGCGAACACCTCTACCAACGCCGCAAGGAAAAAGGAGAGAACGTGACGCCGGAACTAGTGTGGCGCGAATTCATGGAGCGCCCGGATCGGGCGGCCAATATCCTTGCGCCGGTCGAAGACCAGTGCCGCTGGCTGCGCGAAATCGGCTATCGCGATGTGGATTGCTTCTGGAAATACTTCGAGCTGGCAATCTTTGGCGGCAGGTCGCCGGCTACGGCAGGTTAAGGGACGCCGGAACAGGGAATAGCCCCCTCTGCGGCCAGCCTAATATCGCCAGCGCAGGTCGAAATACACGCCGTTGCTGTCCCAACTGACCATCGACCCGCCCAGGTTATCAAGCCCCCACCACTGGTCGAAGCGATATCGCACGCCAAGGGTCAAATACGGGCCTTCGTAGAACATAATCCCCGCTTCCACGCCCAGCATCGGCACGCCATGAAAGCCGTTCATTTCGGCTGCCTGAATCTGCGCGGCGTTGTTGACGACGACCATCTCGCGGTCAAGTTGATGGGCCCAACTGAACAGGTTCCCGCCGTCGGCTTTCACGTACACCTGGCCCTTGCCCAGAAGCAAAGAGAAGCCGAGCCCGCCAACCGGACCGAAGCCGGCATCGGTGCTTTTCGTCTGTTGAAAGACCGTCGAGGCATTCGTGTAATCTTCGCGGTAAAACACCGCCCCGCGCGAGCCGATCTCGGCAAAGAGGCCAAAGATGCTCCCAATCGGCAGCATCGGCGATCGGTAAGTGAGGTCCATCTGATTGAGCGTGAAGTGTGACGCGACGATACAGGAGCCAACCGCATCGGACACGATTACCGTTGCCGGAGCAACATAGCCCGCTTGAATGTTTGCGGGGGTGTTGTTGGCAGGGTTGACATACTGCGCGACCAACGGATCAATCACGCCGCTGGCTGTCACATAATAGACCTTGGTGAGGCCGCTAAGAATGCGGTAGTTCAGGCCGAAAGTGCCGAGGCCACCGGGGTTGAATCCGATGCCCAAGCTGACGCCGCTCGCGAGAATGGTTCCCGCCTGGCCCACGCTGGGAAACCGCGCTGCAAACTGCGGCTGGAAAGAATCCGGCAACACCCGCGTGCCTGTGAGAAAAGAAAAGCCCAAGGGAATGCCAACCATGAATGGGCAATTTAACCCGTTCAAGGCGGCCGTGAAGCCAGAATCGGAATCAGCATATAGGTCCGGTATATACGCATACGGAACCGGTGTTGGCGACGTGACTGCGCCCGGCGTATACTGCTGCAGTTCTATTTTCGGCAACTCCGGCGCGTCCTGAACAACAGCCGGAGCGACGATCGGGGAGGATGTGGCCGGTGCGCTAGTTGTTTGGTAATCGGGTATACCGGCGCTTTCAATGCTTTTGGTAAAATTGGCTGACGCAGGGATCGGCGAAAACAGCGCGGAGCTGCTGGTTCCTGATGGCGTGGCAATCAACGGCGACCGAATTTCGGTTGAAGATCTGGATAACTCGCCCCCGAACATGTCATGCACGTCATCGGCTGGACTTGCATCGACATAGGCTGGGCTGAATAACAATAACAGCAGACATGTCAACCGCCCGCACCGCATGGCTACATCCTTGCCATTTCCGCGCCAATTTGCCGAGGGGCATGCAGAGCCCGCCTTCGACTGCCAATTGGCGCAGTCCCCGTTCGGTGTTCTTGTCACGAATCCCCTATTACCGAAAAACTGCGCGCGATGCAATTAATGATTGCAGGGACGCAGCCGAACGGTTCGCAAGCGACCCGCAGTCCAACTTCACGATGCTGCCGGCCGCCAAACAAGGATTTCGCCCTTTCCGGGCACCGATGTATCGCCGGTATAGCGCTCGTAGCCGCCTCGTTGAGAATCAATGGGCAAATCGAAACCAAATTGCCGCAGATGCTTCGCATAGATGCGCACAAATGTCGGATTGTACGCACAGGCTTGAGTAAACGTAGGCATGAGCCTAAGCGGCTGCAGCGAAATGATCGTGCCGCGCACGATCCAGGCGCCGGTGCGAATCTCGGCTCCTCCCAGCAATACAATGGTGCCGCCCTTCATCTGCAAGCCGGCAAAGTCGCGCACGGCGCCCTTAATGGCAATTAGTCCCCGGCGCATGCGCATTCCGATTTCGATACCGGCCGCGCCTTCGATCAGGATCGCGCCGCCGCGCATCCCTTTCAGGCTACCGCGATAGGCAGCGCCAATCTGTCCGCCGGCATTGCCAGCAATGCGGATTAACCCGCTGGTCATTTCCGCACCGACCCAATCGGACGCGTTGCCGGCTACGCGAATGACGCCGCCCTTCATGTAGGCGCCTAGGTGCATGCCGGCGTTGCCGTGGATCGTGATGCTGCCTCGCGTCATGCCCCGGCCGATCCACTTCACGCGCCCCACGTCGCCAATGATTTCCAAATCTTCCGCAGCGGCGCCTTCAATTTCAAAGAAATCTTCAAGGCGATATTGCCGTTTGCCCAGGAATACCGGCAAAGCGCGAATTTCGTCATGCGAGCGCGAAACAATCACATCCGGCGACAGGATCTCCGTCTCCAGCGGCACGCTGGGCTGCTCCTTGAGCCGGAAGGTCGTCTTTTTGGTTAACTGACTGGCTGGCATGGCCGGATGTCCGGATGTTCGATGCGTTCGAGTTCTACGGGGTAATTGTCGAAGGCCATCGTGTAATATTGCTGAAACTTTGGGCGGATGTAGTCGTGGATCTTTTCGTCGTAATGCGGTTGCACGAGCAATCCTTTGCCTTCAACCACTTTGCGGATCTCGCCCTCTTCAATCACAACCTCGCCGCCCTTGATCACGTAGCGCGGGTGCGAGAACATTTGGTACAAGTCTTTGGTGTCGTTGTAAATTGCGACGTCCGCGTCGGCCCCGATGCCGAGACTTCCCTTTTGCGGCAGGCCGAGCGCCCGGGCCGGGCCGGCGGAAGTGATGATCGCGATTTCGGACAGCGTGTACTCGCGATCCAGATCGGCGAGGACGATTCGGTTCAGCGCCTTCGCGGGCAGCTTCTTGATTTGCTCCTTACGGAACTCGGCATCCATGAGCAAACGAATGATCTCCGGATAGCGCCAAAACGCCGCCCCATTGGGATGATCGGTCGTGAGGTAAATGCGCCACGGGTCATTGATGAGCAGCAGCAATTCCAGGCCGACCGCCCACTGGATGGCGTTGACAAGGTTCTTTTCCTTATAGACATACGGCACGATGCCGCAGCCGGTTTCGTTTTCCACGTCGATATTGCCCCACTTCTTGCCCGTGAGCTTGTAGAGCAAATGCTGCCAGGGCCCGTCGGCCGTGATGGTGACTGTATCGCCGAAAAGTACCGCGCCGGCATCAGTCGTCAGATTCGGATGGGCGTTGAAGTATTCCGCAATCCGGGCGGACTCCGAGCGCATCGTGAACCAATCGTCGCCGCCGTAGGCGTGGTATTGCATGTGGGCGATGTGCGCCCGGTTGCCTTCGAGCAGTTTCATCGTCTCCAGCGTGGTGGTGTAATTGCCCGGCGCGCCGAGGTTATTGCAATGCAGGTGCAGCGGATGTGGCAAGCCGAGGTCATCGACGATGCGTGCCAGGGTCGAGATGATCTTCCCCGGCGTTGCCTTTTCGAAGCCGGCAATCGGCTCGTTCAAGCTCTTGGCATCTTTGCCCCATTTCCAGGCGGTCACGCCGCCGGGGTTAACGGCCTTCACGCCGTAGGCCTTCGCCGCCCAGATGTTCCAGGCGACGATCTCCCGGGCGCGCTC
>DATGHS010000426.1:0-32694 GCA_035307785.1 Gemmataceae bacterium | reverse complement strand
ACAGCGCAACCGGCGCCGCCAGGAAAGCCATTGTCAGAAACATCCGAATGATTTTCATAAACGAGACTCCAGTTCAAAGGGTTAAGGATTAGCCGCGAGTCGAAGCCGAATGCTGCGCCTCGAAGCAGTCGTGTTATTTCTCTCGTTCTTGCAACAGATCTACCATCGCGTGAATGACACGCTGATTTTCTCGCGTGGTGGTGACAATGAGCCGGTCGCCATCCGCATTCGTTTCCAGCGGCGTGGCTGTCACGTGCTCTTTCAGCAGTTGGGCGAATGTTCCCGCCTTTCCCGGAGGCAACAAGTAAGTGACGCGCAGCAGCGTGATCTCATGGGGCGCTGCCTTGGCAGCGCGTGCCTGGGCCAATTCCACGAGCGCACGGTGCGTCGCGGAATACTCGTTCGCTTTTCTGTCCTTCTCTTCTTGAATTTTCTTCAGATAGCGCAAACCCGCTTCAATTTGCTTTTGCGTCTCTGGCTGATTCGCCGGCTTTCCTTTCAGCGCTTGGATTTCCTTCAACAAAGCCTGCACGCGGGCTTCCAAATCCGCGAGTTGCTGATCGGGATTCGTCCCATTCGGGTCCTGGATCAGGAATTGGTAGAAGTGAACATCAACATTAGGGTCGTCCAAATCGAGAATGAGCGCGGCTTCGAGGGGTTGCCATTTCGCTTTATCGCCGGCCTGCGGTACCGGCTCCGTTGCTAACGGCTTGTCTTGCCCCAAGGTGAACCCTGGAAGCGCCAGGAGCGCCAGCGCCCCGATAACCAGCAGCGTTCGCCGCGGCAGCCGGCAAGCGACTGATTCGCGCATGATCATGGTGAGCCTCCGTTGAAAATCGCCTTCGCCCTCAATGCCCAAGGCGGGAACCGCTTCGCGCCGAGCCGAAACGCGGGCACATACTTCCACGAGCGCTTCCGCATACGCCCGGCGCGCTTGCGGGAGCATTGCCAACACCCAAGCATCGCAAGCCAGCTCCGCATATTGCCGCACGCGAGAGCGGGCCAACCGGAAGAGCGGGTTCCACCACCACACGCATTCGGCCAGCACTTCGAGCCAGCGCACCCAGTGATCACGGCGGCGCAAATGCGCAAGCTCGTGAACGAGCACTGCTTTCAGGCCATTCTCGCCCAGCCGGTCCTCCAGTTGCTCCGGCCAGAGCAGCACGGGGCGAAAAAGACCGGCCACCAACGGTGATGCCAACCCCGGCACCACGCGCACGCGCGGCGACCGCAGATTCATTTTTGCGGCCAATTCCGCTACCCAGCGCAATAGTTGTGGTGAAGCCGGCTGACTCATCCGCCCCAAGCTCGCGAGCCGGAGCAAACCGCGAATCTGCTTGAGCGCGATAATGAGCGCACCGATGAGCCAGAAGCCCAGCACCGCGCGGCCGCCCCAGAGCCACCATGGCGTAACCGCCGACGCCGCAGCGGGTACGTTTGGCTCCGCCGAAGCGATAGGCGCAGCGGGGGCAGAAATCGCAGCGGCCTGAACAATCTCCACCGATTCCACCGAAGAGGTGATCGGCGCTTTCCATGCGATCGGTTTTTCCTCAGTTCTGGCGGCCGGCGCTGGCCAGCGCGGCGCGATTTCCACAGGCCAGTTGAGCACCCCCGGCGGCCACAGCAGGCGCACCAGCACCAATAGCCACAAGGCGTGCCGAAAGGCCGGGCCGATGCGGCGAAACCGGCATAGCAGCGTAACACCGATGGCCAAAAGCCCCGCCAGGATCGTGTTGTGCAGCAACCAAACGAACATGTGAGCCTCGCATTATTTCTTCGAGGGACGATCTTCGGAGGAATCTTCCAGCTGATCGAGCAGTTTGCGGAACTGTTCGATCTCTTCCGGCGTGAAGCGCACGCCTTCCACCAAAGCCAGGACCAAAGGCGAGACTTCGCCGGAGCAGAGCTGATCGGAGAGATCTGTCAGGCGTTGTTGCAACAATTGCTCACGCGAAACCGCGGCGCAGAACACATGGGCAGCTGCCCGCCGGTCGCTGGCTACGAAGCCTTTGCCCTCTAGCCGGTGCAGCAGCGTTTGCACGGTGGTGTAGGCCCAGCGGCGCCCCAGGGGCCGCAGCGCTTCCTGGATCTCGCGCACGGTGCCCGGGCCTCGGTCCCACAGGACTTTGAGGACATCGAGTTCGGTTTCGCTGATTGACGTTTGCCGGCGAGTGGCCACGGCTCCATCTCCAGTGGGAAGACGGACGAGCATTCTCCGACAAACTGTCGGAGCGAAGATGCGCACTATCCTACTACAACTTGTCGGAATCCGTCAAGAGAAAATGTTTGTCTTTACGCGACGATTGGGATAATCTCAAAACAACAACCCCGGGTTCGCTCTCTCTCGAATCGAGCCTCCGCCATGAAGCAGATCGCCGGCTTAAGCCTTCTCGCTATGGCAATCGGATTGCTTACGTTTGTGCGCCCCGCCCTCTCGGCCGACCAAAAGAATAACGTGGACCTGGAATCGGTGTTCAAAATCCTTGATGTGAACAACGACAAGGTGGTCACGCTCAAGGAGTTTCAGAGCTTCGACGGTCTCGGCCGCATTAAGGTGGTGACGAATAAGGACAAGGATAAGGAAAAAGATGCCAAAACGCGGACCGAGATTTTCAAAAAACTCGACACGAACAAAGACGGCAAGCTGACATTCGAGGAATTCAAGAAGATCAACGATATCATCAACGATTACGCGCTGAACAAGAAAAAGAAATAAATAACTCACCGCGAAGGCGCGAAGAACGCAGAGAATACTTTGCGTTCATTGCGCCTTCGCGGTGAATCTGCTTTGCTGCTCAACTATGCCTTCTGAATCTGCTCGCATACTCCGTGATCTGGTCCGTTTGCCCAGCGTCAACCCGATGGGCCGCGGGCTGGAAGGGCCCACCATCTTTGAAGAGCGCGTCAGCGCCTATCTCGAACAATACCTCCGCGACCTGGGTGTGATCGTCGAGCGACAGCCCGTGGCGCCGAAGCGCGAGAATATCATCGCTCGCTTTCATTCGTCATCGGCCAAACGCACCATCATCTTTGAAGCCCATCAAGACACGGTGCCGGTCGAGCAAATGACCATCGACCCGTTCGGCGGCGAAATTCGCGATGGTCGTCTTTACGGTCGCGGGGCCTGCGACGTGAAAGGCGGCCTTACCGCCATGCTTCTGGCGTTCACCCGCCTGGCGCGCGAGAAGCCGAAAGGCGCGGCCAACGTCATTCTCGCGTGCACGGTGGATGAAGAGCACACGTTCCTCGGCGTGCAGAAATTGGTCGAGAACCTGAAAGCCGACGCCGCCATTGTCGCCGAGCCGACCCAGCTGCGCATCGTGCATGCGCATAAAGGCGTGGTCCGCTGGCATGTGACCACGCCGGGCCGCTCCTGTCACAGTTCCCGTCCGGAGCAAGGCGTGAACGCCATTTATCGTATGGGTACGTTGCTCGGCGCCATCGAGCGCTACGCCGATGCACTGCGCCGCTCGCAAAGTGATCCGCTGCTCGGTCCGCCGACGCTCAGCGTGGGCCGGATCGAAGGTGGGTTAAGCGTAAATACGGTGCCCGACTTCTGTCGTATCGAAATCGACCGCCGGCTGATTCCCGGCGAGGAGCCGCTGGAAGCTCCGAAGCATTTTTACCAGTATCTGATTCGGCAAACCGACGTCGATTTTCCGTTCGCCATGTCGGAGCCGTGGTTGCATTGCCCGGCCTTGTCGCCAAACCTGTCCGGCGCGCTGATCGGGCAGCTCGGTCAAGCCATCGACGGCGTGATTGGCAGCCACATTGTGGAAGCGGTTCCTTATGGAACTGACGCCTCCAGCATCGCGCAGGCCGGGATTCCATCGGTGGTCTTCGGCCCCGGCGACATTGCGCAGGCGCACACCTGCGACGAATGGATTGAAATCGCGCAGATCGACCAGGCGGCGGAGGTGTTGTATCGGTTCGCATGCGCAAGCTGACCGCTCATGAAATCCGCTTGCGATTGCCGATGCTTTCGGTAATATAAAAGCACCTGCCGGGCCGAATGCCCAAACTGGTTCGCTGCGTTCCTTATCTTGTGCCTACCCTCCGGTTCTTTGCTGCGCGAGGAACCTTCATGCGCGTCGCGTTCGCTATCTTCGGAATATGCGTCCTGCTCGTTTCCCATTCTTGGGCCGATGAGTTATTGCCCGCTTCATCGCCGATCGAAAAAGCCATCGATCATTACATCGATGCCAAGATTGCGACCGACAAGGTTGCGGTTTCTCCGCAAGTCGATGACGCCACGCTCATTCGCCGGCTCACGCTCGATCTTTGCGGCCGCATTCCCACCGTGCCGGAAACGCGCGAATTCGTCGAATCGAAAGACCCAGCCAAGCGCCAAAAACTCGTGGACCGATTAATCGCCTCGCCGGGGTTCACCCGCTACCAGGCTTCCGAATTCGACATCATGCTGATGAAGGACGCCACCGGCGGCAAAGGGCGCAGCGCCAATCTTTACGACTATCTGCAAAAGGCCTTGGCCGACAATCGGCCCTGGGACCGAATCTTCCGCGAATTGATCGTACCCGACGACAACGATGCGAAGCAAAAAGGCTCATCCGAATTCCTGAAAGCCCGCCTCACCGATTTGGACAAGCTCACGACGGAAGTCAGCGTGCTCTTCTTCGGCGTCAACGTGAGCTGTGCCCGCTGTCACGATCATCCGCACGTGCCGGACTGGAAGCAAGACAACTTCTTCGGCATGAAATCGTTCTTCGCCCGCACCTTCGACAACGGCGGTTTCATTGCCGAACGCGACTTCGGCCTGGTGAAATTCCAGACCACCAAGGGCGTGAACAAAGACGCCAAGATGCTGTTCATCTCCGGCAAAATAGTCGATGCGCCAGGGATGAAGGAGCTATCGCGCGATGAGGAGCGCAAGGAGCGTGAGCCCTTCGAGGAAGCGAAGAAGAAAAAGGTCGCTCCGCCGGCCCCGAAGTACTCCGCTCGTGCCGCGTTCGTGGACACCGCGCTCCAGCCCGAGCAGCGTGACCTCTTCGCCAAGGCCATCGTCAACCGGCTCTGGGCCCGCTTATTCGGGCTCGGCTTGGTCAACCCCATCGACCAGATGCACTCGGAAAACCCGCCGAGCCATCCGGAGCTTCTGACTTGGCTGGCCCGCGACACCATCGAGCACAAATACGACCTTCGCCGCCTCATTCGCGGTCTGGTGCTTAGCCAGGCGTATTCGCGCAGCAGCCGCTGGGAAAGCACCGCTGAGCCGCCGCTGCCGAAATACTTCGCCGTCGCCCGCGTCCGCCCGCTGACGCCGATGCAGCTTGCAATGTCGCTCCGCATTGCCACAGCCGATCCCCAACAATTCAAGCCGCGGGGCGAGTCTTCGAGCCCCGCGGGTCCAGATGACTTCGAGAAAAAAATCGAATCCCTCGAAAACGCCGCCCGCGGCCTGTCATCGTCCTTCGAATACCCCGGTGACGATTTCCAGATCGGCGTCGGCGAAGCGCTGCTTTTCAATAACAGCGACAAGCTCCAGCGCGACCTGCTGGCCGACGGCAACGACCGCCTGCTCGGCCGGCTCAAGCAATTGAAAGATCGCAAAGAGATCATCGAAACGGCCGTGCGAACCGTGCTCTGCCGCGAGCCGACCGCCGATGAGGTAAAATTACTCGACGCCTTCCTGGCCAAGCGCGCCGACAAGATGCCGGATGCCTGCCGGCAGATGGTGTGGGTGCTGCTCACGGGGTCGGAATTTCGGTTTAACTACTAGCGCCGCTGAGGAACGATTCTATTCCCCGCCCTGTAACTATCGACCGCGCCCAGCAGTTGGCGCGGGAAATCGCTTCGAGGTACGACGTATTCGAGTGTGACAAATGCGCCAAGGCCATTGCACAAAAGTTAGGCAGAGACTTCCCGGCCAGCTTTGAACGCCTGCGTACCTCGGATGAGGGCGAAATCATCGGCCTTGTGGCGACTGGCATTCAGATATCGAAAAATCGAGTACATGTGGGAATTCGGATTGGCGGACTGATTTTCGACAACTTGCACCACGATAGAGTCATTGTGGAAGAATGGCGAGATTGTTTCGTTTCAGAAAACGAAGCTCCGCTGAATTGGGAAACGAGGTCGATTAACGAGTTCTTCGGTAAGATATTTCTGGCCGAAAAATTCAACGGCTGGTTGTTTGGGTCTTGAGCTCGCGTGGAGGCGAGGCATGGATTCTGTGCTCGACATAATTGAAAAAATACGTGCACGGCCGGCACTCATCCTTGGCAGGCCTTCAGCGCGGATCCTTTATGCGTATCTTTCGGGATTCGTTCGTGCGAATAAGAATCCTGCCGACCGTCAATTCCTGGCTCGGTTCGGTCAGTTCGTCCACGACCGCTACGAGATCACGAGCACGCAAGGCTGGGCGGAGATTATCGAGTTCTACAGCACGAGCGAAGCCGACGAAATGGCGCACTTTTGGAAATTGCTTGATGAGTATTTGGCGCAGGGAGCGATGAAGCGAAGGAAGGTGTCTTAAAGGGAGTTTGGCGGGTTTCCGTTTAATCATTGTAAACGGAGGGCGCGAACATGGTCTGGGTTCTGATGTTTGGCGTAACCGGGGCCGTGATCGCTTATTTCCTTTGGGAAAAACGAGCGGCCAACGAGCGCTGACAGAAATACAAGCAGATGAAAGAACGGCACCGGTCAGTACGGCCTGACTCGACGATTAATCCTGATTTTGTGTTTGATGAGCCGGAGTCAAAACGCGCGGAAGCAAATTAGGCAGTGCTTGCGGCGGTTTCCGGCTATGCCGCAAGTGGCGATTCCGGTCGCAATGAGGTCTTAGCATGACTCGTAATTTCTTCTGCGGTTCCGCCGCCCACTCGCTCGATCGCCGTGGTTTCCTCGGCGCTGCCATCGGCGCGGGCGCCGCATTTGCCGCCGACATGACCGGCATCAATTCCATTCTCTCGTCGCCGGCCATTGCGGCGGAGCTCAAGCAGCAGCAGAAGCGCTGCATCATGCTCTGGCTCGCCGGCGGGGCGAGCCAGCTGGAAACCTTCGACCCGAAGCCCGGCGTCAGCACCGGGGGGCCGTTTCGGGCCATTCAGACCAATGTGCCGGGCATACAAATTTCCGAACTCATGCCGAAGATGGCCCAGCGCATGCAGCACACCTGCGTCATTCGCTCACTGAATACGAAAAACGGCGACCACCAGGGCGGGGCCCGGCTTATGATGCTCGGCCGCCGCGATGAGCCAACCGTCCGCTACCCCGACCTGGGTGCCGTGCTGGCCAAGGAACTGGGCCGGGCCGACAGCCAGGTGCCCGATTATGTCTGGTTCTATTCGCAGACCGAAGGCCGCGGCATGGCCCCCGGCGCGGCCGGCTTCCTGGGCGCCCGCTACGCCCCCATGGAACTCACGACCAGCATGATGCCGGAAAACATTCGCAAGCTCGGCGACATTACCGATCTCGATTTTCAGGAACGCAATGACCTGCGCAACCTGCTCAGCAAGCAATTCGAGCGCGGCCGCACGTCGAGCACGCTGAGCAGCCACAACGAAGCCTATCTTCGGGTGCGCGGTTTGATGGCCAGCGAGAAGCTCTTCGATATTTCACAGGAGCCGCAGAAGATGCGCGACCGCTACGGCCCCACGCTGTTTGCCGAGCAGGTGCTGGCGGCCCGGCGGCTGGTGGAAGCCGGCGTGCCGTTCGTGCGCGTGGCCCGTGCCTGGTGGGACAGCCATGGCCAGAATTTCGAAACGCACCAGGAACTGGCCCCGGAACTCGACCACGTGATGGCCACGCTGATCGACGACCTGAAAGAGCGCGGCCTGCTGGAAAACACGCTGATCATCACGCTGGCGGAATTCGGCCGCACGCCGGGCATCAACCAGAGCCTGGGCCGCGACCACTTCGCCACCGCCTGGAGCACCACGCTTACCGGCTGCGGCATCAAGGGCGGCAGCGTCTATGGCAAGACCGACGCGCTGGGGAATAAGGTAGTTGACGGCGAAATCGGGGCCGCCCAACTGTTCGCGACAATCTACCGGGCGCTGGGGATCAATCATCAAAAGAATTACCACGTCGGCGCCCGGCCAGTGCCGTTGACCGACCCGGGCACGAAGGCGGTGAAGGAAGTCTTGGCCTAAAGGAAGAAAGGACACAAAGAACACAAAGGAGACACAAAGAACACAAAGAGTCTTTGTGAACTTTGTGTCTCCTTTGTGTTCTTTGTGTCCTCTTTTGGAACACCCCGATGCCAACCACTAATCTCGAAAAACTGAAATCCGTCAAAGACTTCGCCCGCAAAGACATCTTCCTCTGCATCGCCCGTATGGCCAATGGCCGGCTGTTTGCGGGCTCGTCGGAATTCAAGGTTTACGAGATCGACCTGGGCGCAAAGCCGGATGCAAAGGAAATCGGGGCGCATGAAAGTTACGTGACCGGCGTCGCCGTGGCGGGCAGCGCCATCGTCTCCGGCGGTTACGACGGCAAGCTCATTTGGTGGGACGTCGATAAGAAATCGATGATTCGCAAGATCGATGCCCATCAGAAATGGATTCGCCGGCTGCGTACGAGCCCCGACGGCAAGCTCATCGCCAGCACGGCCGACGACATGGTCTGCCGGTTATGGGATGCAGCCAGCGGCAAAAAGATCCACGAGCTGCGCGGCCATGTCGAGCAGACGCCGAATAATTACCCGTCGATGCTGTATGCCTGTGCCTTCTCGCCGGACGGCAAGTTCCTGGCGACCGGCGATAAAGTCGGCCACATCGTGGTCTGGGATACCGCCACTGGCGCGAAAGTGTCCGCGATGGAAGCACCGACCATGTACACCTGGGACCCGGTGCAGCGGCGGCACTCGATCGGCGGTATCCGCTCGCTGGCATTTTCACCCGATGGCCAAACGCTGGCCGTCGGCGGCATCGGCAAGATCGGCAACATTGACCACCTCGATGCTCCGGCCCGCGTGGAGATCTTCGACTGGCGCGCCGGCAAGCAAAGCATCGAATTCCCCGGCGACAAGTTCAAGGGCCTGGTGAATCAGCTCTGGTATCAACCGCAAGGCGAATGGCTGCTCGGGGCCGGCGGCGCCAACGACGGCTTCCTGCTCTTCTATGACGTGAAGAACAAGAAGACTCTGCGGCAGGAAAAAGCGGCGATGCACATCCACGACATCGCCGTCAGCAACAGCGGCGACACCATCTGGGCCGCCGGGCACGGGAAGATTGTGGTGTATGAATTAAAGGCATAAATTAGAACAAAATCCGAAATACGAAATTCGAAATCCGAAACAAATTCTAATATCAAATCTCTAATGACCAAACATGATGCGATTAAGTTTGCATCATTTGGATTTTGAGTTTTGGATTTGTTTCGTATTTCGATATTCGGATTTCGGGTTTTCTTCCAACATGTCCCTCATCCCCAATCGCTTCTTGTTTCGCGTTGCGTATCCGTGCTGCTACCACAATGAGATGCCGCGCGAGGATGAGGAGTGCCTGCTCGATCTTCCCAACGCCTGCCGCATCGACAATTTCGCCGGCATGGATAATGCAAAATCTTTCGCCGACGTGCGCCTCGCCTGGAATGAACTCGGCATTGGGATACAAGTGAAGGTGAAAGGGAAAGAGCAACCGCCGGCGGGCGACCCCAACCGGCCGCGCGGTTCCGACGGCCTTACGCTCTGGCTCGACACCCGCGGCGACCGCACCAGCCACCGGGCCAGCCGCTATTGCCATCAGTTCCACTTCCTGGCCGCCGGCGGCGGCAGTGATAAGGATGAACCGCTGTTCCTGCAATCGAAAATCCACCGGGCGCTGCAAGACGCGCCATTCGCCGAAGCGTCGGAAATGCCATTCCGCTGTGAGCTGGTCAAAGGCGGCTACCGGCTCGAAGCATTTCTCTCGGCGGCCGTACTGCACGGCTTCGACCCGGCCGAACATCCAAAGCTCGGCTTCTACTATGCCGTGCGCGATCAGGAACAAGGCGAGCAAACACTCAGCGTGGGCGCGGAGTTTCCGTTTGCCGAAGACCCGAGTTTGTGGAGCGTGTTGGAGCTGGTACGGAACTAACCACAGAGACACAGAGAGCACAGAGCAGTCACGGAAAAAGTAATCGAACAGAAGGCAACAAAGGAAACGAAGAATTCTGTTGGTGCTTTTTGTTTTTCCTTCGTTTGCTTCGTTATCTTCTGTTCAATTTTCTCTTCTCTGCGTTTCCTCTGTGATCTTTGTGTCTCTGTGGTTCAGATCATTTTTCAAGACTTCCCCATTTCCGCCAGCAGTTTCTCCACGGCTTCATCCATCTTCTTGCCGCGGACGTTCTTGTACCGGATCACGCCCTTCGAATCGAGAATGTAAATCGTCGGAAAGAAGCGCACGTTCCAGTCCTTCAAGATGCCCGTTTCCTTGCGGCCTTCCCACCAGTGGGTCCAGGGCATCTTTTCCTTCTTTTCCAGGAAGTCGATAAGTGTCTTCTTTTCGTCGTCGGCACTGATGCTCACGAACACGAATGGCTTGCCTTTGAGCTTCTCGACCAGCTCGCGCTCGTGGGGAATCATGGCCTTGCATGGGCCGCACCAGGTGGCCCAGATGTCGAGCACCACCACGTTGCCTTTGAGCGAACTCAGCTTCACTTCCTTGTCGTTCAGATCCTGGCTCACGACTTCCGGGGCCGGCTTGCCGACTGCGAGGTTCCGGATCTCGAATAGCAACTTGTCGGTCACTTTGCCGAGTTCGCCTTCTGGCGACTTTACGTCTGCGTAGTCTTTCTTGACTTTCTCAGCCATCTCTTCCGCTCGTTTGAGCGACTTGGCCGCTTTCTTGGGATCGGCAGAAACCTTGGGGTCTTCCGATTGCTGGTAATACATTTGCGCCAGCCCTAAGCAGGCGTTGCCCTGCAATTCCTTGTTCTTGCTCTTTTCGACCGTCAATTGCAACACCTTGATGCAAGCGGGATTCTCGCCGCCTTGCGCCGCCATGGCGCCGCAAACTTCGGGGAATTGCTTGTGCTCCATTTGCGAATCGACCAGGAGCGCGGCCGCCTGTTCGCTCTGTCCGGCCATGACGGCGAAGAGCAAGCACTGGAGTGCGGCCGGGTCGTTCAAATCTTGCTTGGCCAGCGCGATGGCCTTGTCGGCAAACGGCTTGGTGATTTCGGGCAACTTGGCGATGGCCTTTTCGATCAGCTTTTCACGCTCATCTTCGGTCTTCGCTTCGCGGACTGCCTTTACTAGCTCCTCCTGGGCTTTCTCCCAGTCCTGGCCGATGGTTTGAAATTGCTGCGCCATTGTCGTCTTCTTGTCGTCGGGCTTATCCTTGGGCTTGTCCTGAGCCCAAATGCCGGCGGTCGCCACGAATATCGTCAACATCGCCAACTGAAACACACGCTTCATGAATGCTCCTTGGGTGGAATCCTTTATGGCCTGATCGGTGATCTTCAAACTCTGTAGGGCGGAATCCAATATCCTATGGCACAGCTCCGGGCGGCAACAATACCGGTTGAGATAGAGACGAATGCAAGGGCGGGAAGATTCGACTCGGCTGCCGCTTGCGGCTCAGCGCTCGAAAATTGATCTGCTGCCATTGTCGAGTTTCGCGTCGCTTTCTGTCATCTTTTCCATCTTCGCCAGTTTTTCCGTCTGGTCCAATCACTGCATTTGGGCAATCTCCGTCAAGTCGGATGGCATTGCGCGCCGATGTTACGATTAGCCCAATTTAGGCGGGGCAATTAACGTTAGCGATGCGCAACCGGACCCCTCGCGCGGAGCGAGAGGGCTTCTTTGGGGAACACGGATGAGCGACTCGCGAATACTTCTCGGCAAAATTCGGGAACTGCGGGTGCGACTGACGCAGATGCAGGGGATTGTGGGCGAAGCGAACCTGGCCGCCGTCCATCTGGCCTACGATGAGAAGGATGCCACTGTTCCTGCGCCCGAAGAAGGCGCCCGCCGGCAAGCGCTGCTGGAGGCGTCTCTCAAGCAACTGGCCGGCGATCCAGAACCCAAGGATATTCGCCCCACGCAACTCATTGGCCGGGTGCGGCACCTGCTCGAACGTGGTCGCGACATTGTGGGGAAACTCAAGGGCCTGGCCGACGAACCGCTGTTGCACCGCGGCGATATCGACTCCGCTCAGTGGTCGAATGACCCACTGCTCGACAACTTCCGCGAAACTGCGGCCATGACCGAATCGGCCTTTCGACTGGTTCAGGTGTTTCCGGATAACCCCAGCGCCCAACTTCGGCTCAGTGACGGCCTCGAAAGCATCATCCAGGCCATAACCGACCGGGTGACCATGCTCAGCGACGGCGTGGGCCTGCGCCGCTCCGAACTCGATCGCCGCGATCTGTTGGCCGAATTCCTGATGCGCTTGAAAGACGGCAACTCACCGAGCAAAGACGCGTTCATGTCGCTGGCAGAATCGATCCTCACCGAAGCGCATCACGGCACGCCGATGCGCTTCCTGCATGCGCCGGTAAGCCATCCGGCCGCGTTCGTAGCCTGCCACAGCATCACCGTCGCTCGCATTGCCGAGCGCATGCTCCGCCACGACCCCGACTGGCTGCAACATGCCCTCGACGTGGTGGCCGCGGCCCTGCTCAAAGATGTGGGCATGCTGAAAGTATCGCCAGAGATTCTCGGTGAAACCGACAGCCTGAGCGAGGAGCAAAAGCACCAGGTGGAAATGCATGCCAAAGCCGGAGCGGAACTCGTGGCCAAATACCTGCCCGACATGGCCGGCCTGTATGAATCGATCATTGGCCACCACGAACGGCTCGACGGCACCGGCTACCCGAACCGCCTGCAGGAAAAGCAGATTTCCGCACTGCCGCGCTTGCTGGCCATCGCCGACATTTACTCAGCGCTCTGCTCGCCTCGGCCGCACCGTCCCGCGCGGGATCCGCGCACGGCCCTCACGGAAACGCTGGGGCTGGCCGAACGCGGCCAATTGGATCGCAACATCGCACAAAAATTGCTGCAACTATCCTTCTACCCGGTCGGCTCGGTCGTCGAAATGGCCGACGGCTCCATCGGCATGGTTGTCGCGACCCATACTGCCCCGAAGGAAAAACAATCGCCCGCTAAACCGGTGCTCGCCATCTTGGTCGATCACGCTGGCCATTTGTTGCCAGCCCCGAAACATCTGGACCTGGTGGAAAGTGAAAAGAAATCGATCATCCGCACGCTCTCTCAGGCTCAGCGCAGGGATCTGCTGGGCAAACGCTACCCGGAATTGATTTAGATTGGAGCCCGCAGCACAAGCAAGGGCGGACCCTTGCTTGCGCTGCGGGCTCCAACTCAGGCGCCTGTCATGTCTCTCCCGCCTCTCCATCACCTTTCACTTGTGGATCGCCGAGTGCTTTCCGGTTCCTCCGACTATTTGCGCTCCACGCGGCATCCGTGGGCCAGCCTGCTGTTCCTGGCGCCGCTGCTCTCGGCCTACGAAGCTGGGGTGGTCTGGCTGGGCGGCTCGAAGCCGGACATGATTCGCAACGGGGCCGACGCGTGGATGCGCTGGGGGCTGGAATCGTTTGGACTCAATCAGCTGGTGGTGGCACCGGGAATTATCGGTGTGATCTTTGTGATCTGGACCTGGTGGCGCTGGGCCGAGCGTCCCAAAGCGCTATTTACCGTGCTTTTCGGCATGTTGCTCGAATGCTTGCTCTTCGCCCTCGGATTATGGGCGATCTCGCATGGCTTCGAACCGCTGTTGAAGTCGCTCCAAGTGCCGATGGCCACGGGACCGCAGGTCGATCCGATGCTGGCAAAGCTCGTCACATTTGTGGGCGCCGGCATTTATGAAGAGACGTTATTTCGCCTCGCCTTGTTCTCCGGCCTGTCGCTGCTGCTGCGGCTGGCACTGGTGCCGAAGCCGTCGGCCGTGCTGCTGGCCGCCTCGATCTCGGCGGTGCTGTTCGCCGGCGCTCACCACGTGGGCCCCTACGGCGAGAAGATGGACACCTACGTCTTCCTCTTCCGCACGATGGCGGGTGTGTACTTCGCGCTGGTGTATCAACTTCGCGGCTTCGGCGTCGCCGCCGGTTCGCATGCGTGCTATGACTTGCTGGTGGGACTGATGCCTGCCTGACCCGCTTGTGGCGTTGCACGCGCCCCGTACACTTCCCGCCACTCAATTTCCTCATACAACTGCTTGCATTCGCCGCGCGTTTGCGCGCTGACTCGCGCCTGGGATCACTTTTAAGGATGCAAGCTCATGGCCCTGAATGGCACCACCACAAATACTGCCACGGAAGAGTTCAAGCCTTACGTGCCGGCCGAAGTGAAAATGCGGGAGTTCACAATCTCGGCCGTCGTCACGGGCACGGCACTCGGGCTAATATTTGCCGCATCGTCGCTGTACCTGGTAATGAAGGTCGGCATGACGGTTTCCGCGTCGATTCCCGTGGCGGTCGTGGCCATCTCGCTTTTCCGCGTGTTTTCCAAATCCACCATCCTCGAAAACAATATCGTGCAAACGGCCGGCTCGGCGGGTGAATCAATTGCTTTCGGCGTCGGCGTGACGATGCCGGCGCTGCTTATGCTCGGCTTCGACATGAGCCTCACGCGCGTGATGGTGGTATCCATTCTTGGCGGTATCCTCGGCATCCTTGCGATGATCCCACTGCGGCGGGCGTTTATCGTCAAAATGCACGGTCGACCCGGGCAGCCGGGAACGTTGCTCTATCCCGAAGGCGTGGCGGCGGCCCAGGTCCTCATGTCGGCTGAAAAAGGCGGAACGACTGGAAAGACGGTGTTTGTAGGCTTCGCTCTGGCATTCCTTCACAAGTTCGCAACCATCGGGCTCAAGATATTCAAGGAAACGGTGGAAATTCCAATCAAGGCGATCAACCAGTCGGCGAGTTTCGCTGGTGACATGGCCTCGGAGCTTCTTGGCGTCGGTTACATCATTGGTTATCGAACGAGCGCCATTATGATGGCCGGCGCGATTCTCGGTTATCTCGTAATCATTCCCCTCATATACTTCATCGGCATCCACGCACCTGATGTCATTCCCCCCAGCACCGAAAAGGCAATTCGCGACATGGATGTGGATGATCTGCGCAAGGGCTATCTGACGTATATCGGCGCCGGCTGCGTTGCCGCAGCCGGGATCATTAGCATGTTCAAGACGTTGCCCATGATTGTCCGCTCCGTACGCTCCGGGTTGGCAACGATGAAGGAGACCGGCGGCGAGGAAACGGTCAAGCGAACCGAACGCGACATGTCGATGAAAACAGTCTTGATCGGTACGCTCGGCCTCATTGTGCTCCTGGCAATCTTCTTGGGGACGGAAGTATCCGCTCTCAGTGCCATCGCAGGTGCCTTGCTTGTGGTTCTGTTCGGTTTCCTGTTCGTAACGGTTTCGTCGCGGCTAACGGGTGAAATCGGTTCTTCCTCCAACCCGATTTCCGGTATGACCGTGGCAACGCTGATGGTAACTTGTTTGATTTTTCTGGCGTTGGGTTGGCAAAAGCCAGAGGACCGCCTGCTGGCGCTCTCGGTAGCGGCGGTTGTGTGCATAGCCTCTTCTAACGGCGGCACCACTGCGCAATCGCTTAAGACCGGTTTCCTGGTCGGCGGAACGCCGAAGGCCATGCAATATGCGATCCTCATTGGCGCATTAGTATCGGCCCTGGTAATCGGCGGCACACTGATTGCTTTCAACAGGGCGGGGACGGTCTACACCAACGATAAAGAGTTCCTGCCCAAAGATACGAGCGGTAACGTGGTGGTGCTCACTCCCGAGGAACGTGCCCGACTGAATGAACACGAAAAGTATGAAGGCAAAGATTATCTGATCTGGGATACGAGACGCGATAATTTCACCAAGGGTGACTACCAGGCACGGAAGGAGATTCTTAAAGTCCCCGAAGGAACGGCGCCGGAAGGTCATTTTTTGGTCGATCCGTCTGCGGGGCAGGTCGCGTATTTGGAGGATCCAACAATCGGCGGCGTCGTCAAAGAGCACAACGGCAAAAAGACTACCCGCTATGCCGCGCCGAAGACCAAGGTTATGGAAGTCATTATCGAGGGAGTGTTAAGCGGGAAGATGAATTGGAGCCTCGTGCTTATTGGTGCTTTGATCGCTGTAACGCTAGAGCTTTGTGGTGTGTCGGCACTAGCATTCGCGGTTGGAATTTACGTGCCGATTCAGAACTCGGTGCCCATCTTTTTCGGCGGGCTGGTGCGTTGGTGGGTGGACAAGCATTTGACCGCGCAAGCGGAGGCCGAGGCCGGCGACGTGGCCAACGATCCGGAAGCCCGCGCGCGCGCTGAAATTGAAGCCATTAAGAAAAGCGAAACCAGCCCCGGCGTGCTGCTTTCTGCAGGCTACATTGCCGGCGGCTCACTCGCTGGAGTCTTGATCACCTTTCTGGAATTCCCGATTTTCGAGCGCATCAAGGACGGCATCAACCTGAGTAAGTACGTCAGCCGTGTAAATGACTATCCGCTCTTCAAGGAACCATTCGTCTTCACCAGTGGCGACCTGATTGCGCTGGGGCTGTTCGCGCTGCTTATCGCTTTTGCAGCTCTCGTCGGAACCGGAAAAATCATGAAACCGCCCGCCGAGGAACCGGCACAAGTTGAATAGCTGAAAAAACATCGATAACCTTTCGCTCGCCGCACAGAGGCTTTGGGTCAATCTTTAATTCCGCAAAGGAGCCTGCATCATGCGTCGTTCTGATCTCTTGTTAGGAGTGTTGGCATTGGCCATGACTGTACCGGCTGCCGAGGCCCCCGCCGATGAAGGCCTGTGGCTCTTCAATAACCCGCCCAAGAAGCAACTCAAGGAGAAATACGGCTTCGATGCGGGGCCGGAATGGTATGACCATGTGATGCGCTCGTCGGTCCGTTTCAACAGCGGCGGCTCCGGCTCCTTTGTTTCGGCCAACGGGCTGGTGATGACGAATCATCACGTAGGGGCCGACGCGCTCCAGAAGATGAGCGACGAGAAGCACAACTACCTGGCCGACGGTTTCTACGCCAAGACTTCTGCCGAAGAAAAGAAATGTCTCGACCTGGAATTGAACGTGCTCGAAGAAATCGTGGACGTGACCAAGGAAGTGGAAGGCGCTGTGAAGCCGGACATGAGCGCGGAAGACGCCTTCAAGGCTCGACGGTCCGTGATGGCCAAGATCGAAAAGGAATCGCAAGAGAAAACCGGGCTGCGCTCGAACGTGATCACGCTCTACCAGGGCGGGCAGTATCACCTGTATCGTTACAAGCGCTATACCGACGTGCGGCTCGTCTTCGCGCCGGAGCAGCAGATCGCCTTCTTCGGCGGCGACCCGGACAACTTCGAGTATCCGCGCTACGACCTGGATATCTGCTTCTTCCGCGTCTACGAGAACGATAAACCGCTCCAGGCCAAGCATTACTTCAAGTGGAGCGCGCATGGTGCGGGCGACAATGAACTCGTGTTTGTTTCCGGCAATCCCGGCCGGACGGATCGGCAAAATACGATGGCCGAACTCGCTTACTTGCGAGACTTCGGCTACCCCTTCGTGCTGCAACGGCTCAACCGCATGGAAGTGGCGCTGATGTCGTGGAGCCAGCGGAGCGAGGAGAATGCTCGCCGGGCCCGCGACGAATTGTTCGGCGTGCAGAACAGCCGCAAGGCGCGCGACGGCGGCCTGGCCGGCCTGCTCGACCCGGCACTCATGGCGCGCAAACAAGCCGAAGAAGAGAAACTTCGTAAGGCGGTCGCTTCCAATCCGGAATTGAAGAGCGCAGCCGACGCCTGGGACCGCATCGCGAAGGCCGAAACCAAGCGCCGCGAGGTCGCCAAGGATTTTCTCATGTACGAAGGCCGTTCCGGTTTCAATAGCCAACTCTTCGGCGTCGCGCGCACGCTGCTTCGCGCAGCCGAAGAATTTCCCAAGCCCAACGGCGAGCGCTTGCGCGAATTTGTGGATTCCAACAAGGAGCCAATGAAGTTTCAGCTCTTCTCTGAGGAGCCGATCTACGACGATCTGGAGATTCTGACGCTCACGGACTCACTTACGCTGCTCTGCTATCAGTACGGCGAGAAAGACGAAATGGTGAAGAAGGTGTTGGGCGGCAAATCGCCGCACGACCGGGCCGCGGAACTCGTGCTGGGCAGTAAGCTCAAAGATGTGGAGTTGCGCAAAAAGCTTTTCGAAGGCGGCCAGCAGGCCGTTGATGCTTGCAAGGATCCGATGGTCGAACTCGCGCGGCTCATTGATCCCATCTCGCGCAAGGTGCGCAAGATTATGGATACGGAGGTTGATGAAGTGAAGCGCCAGGCCCACTCCCAGATTGCAAAATCGAAATACGCCTTGGAAGGTGATTCGGTATACCCGGATGCCACCTTCACGCTTCGGCTGTCCTACGGCGCTGTGAAGGGCTACGAAGAGAACGGCAAGCAAATTCCGTTTGAGACGAATTTCCACGGTCTGTACGAGCGCTCGGCCCAGATGAAGAACAAGCCGCCGTTCGACTTGCCGCCGCGTTGGGAAAAGCAAAAGGACAAGCTCACGCTGAGCACGCCGCTGAATTTCGTCTTCACGGCCGACATCATCGGCGGCAATTCCGGCAGCCCGGTGATCAACAAGAATGCCGAGCTGGTGGGCATCGTCTTCGATGGCAACATTCAATCGCTGGTGTGGGACTTCATCTTCGACGAAAAGGAAGGCCGCTCGCTGGCCGTGCATTCCGCCGGCATTGTGGAGGCGCTCCGCAAAGTGTACGAAGCGCAGGACCTGGCGAATGAATTGACGGGGAAGTAACGAAAATGGTAGTTGACCGTTCATCTTAATTCGGTGGGCCCGCTAGCCCGAAGCGCGAGCGAGGGATGTCGTTTGCCCTCGCTGGCGCTTCGGGCTAACCCATCTGTTTGAAGTAGACGTCTTAATAGGTTGGTTGCCCGCGCTGCACCCATCCGTACTGCGCTGCGTTCTCGACCTCACCCGGGCGTACCGGCTGCTAATGGAGAGTTGAGATACAGGAACATCAAGACTCACGGTTTAGCGGGTCGAATAATTCGTAGGAATTGATTGTCTAACGCAAGTAAATTCGAAATAGCCTGATGGATTCGCTGTGCCAGCGCGACCACGTCGTCGTCATGGGTACACGAAATGATGCCTGCATGCGGCTGCTGAATGGAATGTAGTCGACGAAAATGCCGATGAGTAAACGTCAACACGGCCCGAACCACCGACGTGGCATAGGCCAAAACAGCGGTGTCGGGGATTCCCTGACTCGCTTGGCCGGCATCTTGTGCGGTCAATACATCGTGACCAAGGTTGCGAAGCTCGATGACAACCGGATAGTCGAAGCTTTCATCCGCGAATAAATGAGCCATTGCTCAGTCCTCCTAAGGAAAGAGCAACCTAATAGACGGTGTTCCCGCGGATGCAAGAATGACGGTGAGAACGCCGGACGGTTTTGTTTGGGAGCCTCATTGAGGCGAGTAGCTTCGTCAATTTCTCGCGGATTTTGTGCATAGTATTCGCGGGCCGCCGTCAGATTTGCTGGCGTAACATCAGGGTGATGGTGGCGATCCGCTCGTCGTTCAAGCCGTCTTTCATCCACGCGACGAGCAGCCAAACGGGAATGCGCGTATTGCGAATGCAGGCGTCGCCCCCGCAAACCCCAGGTGTTTTCCGCACCCAACTGGCGTCTTGGATATCTGATTTCGCCATGGGTTAGTCCCTCTTTAAAACAGTCCATCCCAAACGATTATATCTGTTCGCGCGGGCAAGTCACAATCTTGAAAGTCGTTGCTGAATCGCAACTACTACCCCACCTCCACCGTCGCCCCATCGGTGAGATTCGCCGGCGGATTCGCAATGATCGTCTCGTCGCCGCTGAAGGGCACCCAGTCGTTCGTGCCCGGTTTCTGCCACGAAACCACTTCCGTCCATTCCCCATCGCTGCGGCCGGCTTTCACCTTCGTCCGCACCGCCTTGCCGTCTTGCAGGAAAAAGCACGCCATAGTTTCGCCGGCCTTGCTGAGCGCCTTGGCCGGCACCGCGCGCACAGGCGGCAAGTCGATGTGAATGCGCACGTAGGCATAAGCACCGGGGAAATATTTGCCGTTTTTATTATCTAAATCGATTTCCACGCGCAGGGTGCGTGCTTGCTCGTTGAGGGAACTCGACGTGCGGCTCACCTTGATGTCAGAGCCTTCAATCGGCTGGCTGCCCAGGGCTTGAATCTGGATGGTGACCGGATCGTTGAGCCTGACATCAGCGGAATCGATTTCCGGCACCTCGATGATCACGCGCACTTTCCGGATGTCGGCCACCTGGAACAGCGGCTGCTGCTTACCTTGTTCCAAAAGCCAACCGGGATCGACCAGCCGGCGCGTGATGACCGCCGAATACGGCGCTCGGATCGACTCGTATTGTTGCAACGCTTTCACGCGCTCATGGTCCGCCTGGGCAGCCTTGAGCCTCTTCTGTTCGGCCAATACGTCGATCTGGGCCTTGGCGAGTTCCGCCTGCCAGCGACGATGCGCGGCCTTGGCCGAACCGACTTTCGCCAACGATTCATCTTTCCAGGCCGATGCTGCCTTGGCCTGGTTGATTGTTTCGTCGCGACCCTGTTCATCGACCACGTTTTTCTTGGCCAGCATCGTCATGCGCTCGGCTTCGCTCGACCAGCGCTGCCAGCTGGCATCGGCCCGGGCCACGCCGGCCTCCGCTTCCGTCACCAGCGCCAGGGCCGATTCGACCTGGGCGTTGGCAGTAAGAACGGCCTTCTCGGCTTGCTGGACGTTCGCTTCGATCTGCCGCACGATGGCTTGTTTTTGCTTCACTTCCTCATCGAGTTCCGGCACTGAAATTTCGGCCAGCACTTGCCCTTCCTTTACGCGGTCGCCGATATCGACGTTGACCTTGCTCACGTAGCCCGCAATCTTCGCCGCCAGCGGCGATTCTTGATCCGCCCGCACATAACCCGGCTGATCGACCGAATGCTTGATCTTGCGCTTGTCGGGCTTTACGATGGCGACTTTCGGCGTTGCCGCGGCGCCAGGTTGCTGCGAGGCCATTTCGGTGCGCTGGCAGCCGGCGGCGATGAGCGCTACGAGTGAAACACACAACCAAATACGACGCGCTAACATGTTCATCCCCTTCGGTTAGCCGCGAGGCGGAGTCTACGGAGCCGAGCGCGGCCCCGCGCGCACGGCTCGCAGACTCCGCCTCGCGGCTAATCAATGAGCAAACCCTTCGACAAAATACGCACTCTGCTGATCCCCCGGATCCAGCGACACCGACTTGGGCTTGTACCAACCCTGGATCCACGTAAACACCGCCGGAAGTACGAACAGCGTGGCGACCACGCTAGCCGCGAGCCCGCCGATCACGGCGCGACCCAGCGGGGCCGTCTGCTCGCTGCCTTCATGGATCGCCAATGCCATCGGTAGCATGCCGGCGATCATGGCGCTGCTTGTCATAAGAATCGGCCGCATTCGGCCGCGCGCCCCGGCCACGGCGGCATCGCGGGCCGACATCCCCTCGCGCCAATGCTGGTCGGCAAACGTCACGAGTAGAATCGCGTTCGACACGGCGACACCGACCGCCATGATCGTGCCCATGAAGGACTGAATGTTCAGCGTGGTCCGTGTGAGCCACAAAGCCAAGAAGGCACCGAGGATCACTGCGGGCAGGGCCGAAACGGCGATCATCGCCAGACGGATCGATTGGAAGTAGCCGGTGAGCAGCAAGAAAATGGCCACCACCGCCAAGGCGAGGCCGAGCAGCAGCCCGCGGGACATTTCGTTCATGGGAGCCACCTGGCCGCGAATCTCCACTTCCACTGCCTGCGGCGGCTGGCCGGCTTTCTTGATCGCGTCCTCGAGTCGCGTCGTCACTCGGCCCAGGTCTTCGCCTTCAATGTTGGCCGTCATGCTCACCACACGTCGCATCTGATAGCGGTCATATTCTTCGGGCATCGTGCTATCGATCACGTCGGCCACGTCGCGCACCAGCACCGTTCCGGAAGAAGTGCGTTTCACCGGAATGGCCTCGACCTCGGCCTTGGAATTCATTCGGGCTTGAGGAATTTCTACTTGCACCTGATAGCCAATGCCGCTGCCCGGGTCGCGCCAGAAATTCGGGACGACAAAGCGGCTCGAAGAAGTAGCGGAAAGCAGGGCCAAGCCCACGTCTTCCGCAGTCACGCCCAATTGCCGAGCGCGCTCGCGGTTGATGTTCACCCGCACCGCGGGATAGTCGAATGCCTGCGTGACTTGCAAGTCCTTGAGTGATGGAATCTTCTGGAGTTCCGCCAGTACTTTCTCGGCGTGCGCGCGATTGTCGGCGAGGTTCGGCCCGTGGACGGCCACCTCCACCGGCGTCGGCGAGCCGAAACTCATCACCGTGTTGATAATGTCGGCCGGCTCAAACGAGAGCCGAAGCTCTTGGGCGCGCTGCGTGGCTCGACCTTCGGGAATCCCTTCGTTTAGCCATTTCTGGGCCAACCATTCCTTCAAATGCGCATCCAACTTCGTGCGCAGCCGCGTTTTCAGTTCCTCCGTCGATTCCTTGCGGCCCGGTTTGAGTGCGACGCGCAGCACAATCTCTTCCGATCCGCCCGACCAGTGATAGACGGCGTTAATCGGAAAGCTCGGCGGCACAATCCCTACGTAGCCGATGTTCGTGAGGACATTGTCTTTGCCCGCTTCGTCTTCGATGACCTTTAGCGCTTCCAGCGCAATCTGATCGCTCTGCTCGATGCGCGTGCCCGTCGGGGCGCGAATGCGCAGCTGGAACTGGTTCGTTTCGACATTGGGAAAGATGTCCCGCCCGAGACGGCTGCCGACGAACCAGGTCGCCAGCCCGGCCACGACCAGGTAGACAGGAATGACCAGCCAGCGCAAGGCAATCGAAGTGTTCAAACCCCTGGTCACAAACCGGGTGCGACGAGTCTCCTTGGCTGCCTCGAATTGCCGGTGCCCGCGCAGCAGCCAGACCGACAGCACCGGCACCAGCGTGCTGGACAGAATGTACGAGGTAATCATGGCGAAGCCGACCGCCAGCGCCAGCGGCACGAAGAGGGCGCGTGCCGCCCCCTGCATCAGGAACGACGGCACGAACACGGCGAGAATACAAAGCATGGCCAGCAAACGCGGAACGGCCGTTTGCGCGTTGCCACGGCGCACCGCCACCGCAATCGAATCGGTATGCTCGAACTGCGTGTGAATGTTCTCGACTTCCACCGTCGCTTCATCGACCAGGATACCGACGGCGAGAGCCAGACCGCCCATGGTCATCAGGTTGATGGTCTGGCCCGCGAGATAAAGCGCGATGATCGAGCCAATAAGCGCCAGCGGAATATTGAGAACGACCACGATCACGCTGCGCCAGTCGCGCAAGAAGATTAGTACCATTAGCCCAGTTAGCGCTGCACCCAGCCCGGCCTCAATACCTACATTCTTCATGGAATTCACGACGAACGGCGACTGATCGAATTCAAAGCCCACCTTGATATCATTGGGCAGCACGGCTTGCATTTTGGGGAGATTTTCGCGAACCTTTTTCACCACTTCCAGGGTGGACGCTTCCGCACGCTTGGTGACGAGAATGTAGACGGCCCGGCGGCCGTTGACGATGGCGTAACCCGTCGGAATATCGGTGGCATCTTCGATGAGCGGCAAATGCGTGTAGGGATCCCGGGCGACTACATCTTCCAGGAAGATCTGCTTCCCTTCGGCAACGGGAATCGAAATCTTGCCCAGTTCGACGGGCTTCACCACCATCGCATTCACGGGCACAATCGGCATCTGCTCTTGAATGCGCACGTTGCCGGAAGGGGTGATCGTGTTGCCGGCCGTCAGCGCCTTGACCACGTCTTCGGGAGAAAGGTGATACGCGCGCAGCCGGTCGGGGTCGGCGCGCACCACGATGCTGCGAATGCTGCCGCCAAACGGCGGCGGGGCTGACACGCCGGGAATGGCCGCGAACATGGGCCGGACTTTGTTCAATGCCTGGTCCTGAATTTCACCAATAGTCTTGCTATCGCTGGAGAGGGTAAGATAGCCGACCGGCACGCTGCCGGTGTCGAAGCGCATGACGAACGGCGGCACAGTTCCGGGCGGCATGAAGGCCCGCGCGCGGCTGACGTATTGGACCGTTTCCGCCATGGCCTGGGCCATGTCGGTGCCGGGGTGGAAGTACAGTTTCATCAGGGCGTTACCCTGGATGTTCTTCGACTCAACGCGCTGGATGCCGCCGATGTAGAGAAAGTGGTACTCGTAGTAATAGGTGAGCAAGCCTTCCATCTGGTCCGGGTCCATGCCGCCATACGGCTGGGCCACATAGATGACCGGAAGATTGAGGCTCGGGAAAATATCCACCTTCATGGTCGGCCGGGGCACGGTGTCCGGAGCGATGGGCAAAACGAGCAAACCGCCAGCAATAATGGCCACCATGAAGACCATGACGGTGATGGGGTGGCGGAGAGCAAAGACAATTGGATTCATGGACAATTTCTCAAGCGGTGGTACATCCAGTCTAACCGACGATTGCGCGCGCACGGGCAGAATCGTTTGTTTTCGACGATGACCTTACGAGCCGGAAGCGTAAGCGACGGATGTGCGGATTGCGCCGTCGCTTACGCTTCCGGCTCGTGCCTCCGTTCGCCTACTTCGGCGTGAACTTCGCCAGGTCTTCAATTCCCAATTGCTTCTCGATGACCGCCACCTGTTCAACCGTTTTTTCAAACCCTTCCTTGCCAAATAGCTTGTTCTCTTCCTCTTCGAATTTGTCGCCAAGGGCGTCGAGTTGCTTCGCGGTCAGAATCTTGTGCAAGGCTGGGAACAGCACCGTGTCTTCGCGCGCTTCGTGGGGGCGATACATTCGGATGAAGGCCTGGCAGGCAGCTACCAACTCCTTGCGCGCATCTTCCTTGCGAAACACATCCGGTGCAGCATTGCGCAAGATAACATCGGTGACGTTGCGCCCGGCTTTGTGCTGCTCGCGCAGGGTTTTCGTCAATTCGACCAGCTTCATGCGTTTCTCAAATTCGGGGAAAATGAAGCACTCCTCCAGATTCTCGTGATAATCCTCCACGAATTTGCGCACCAGCGTGGCGGGTTTGTGAAACGCATCCGGCGAAACATCTTCTTTGTCGCGCAGACGGCGCAAGCCCTCTTCGTAAATGAGCAAGATGCGATTCAGCACCCCGTGCTCACGCATTAAATCTTCGGCTGCGCCGACCTCTTCTTCGGGTTCGTCTTTCTTCTTGTCGTCCTTCAGTTTGTCCTGGCCGAAGGCGGGAAAGTCTGTCAGTGCCAAGGCGCCCAGCCCGACGGCGGCACCGGTAGCCAGAAATCGTCTGCGGTCGTTGGTCATGGTAAGGCTCCTCAAGAAGGTTTGTGAACACGCCGCTTCTGGCGAATTTTCTGAAACGAGTGATCCTGATCCTCGATCACCTCTGCCACCAGCTCTTGCAATTTTTGCCGCGCGTCATCGAGAACCTTTTTCCCGGCACGGGTGGCCAGGTAATAGCGCCGCATTTTTCCCCGAATGACTTCGGACCGGCTGCGCAGAAAGCCAAGGTCTTCCAGCAGGTGCAGGGTCGGATACAGCGTGCCGTGGCTGATCCGGTAACCGTGCGCGACGAGTTCTTCCGCGATCTCGGCGCCGTAAATGGGCTCCTTGGCCGCATGGTAAAGCACATGCAGCCGAATGAATCCTTTGAAGAAATGCCGGGTGACGGGGTCTTCGCGCATGATGTCTGGTTCCGATGTCGGATTTCGATATCGTAAACCGTAACGACACCGGTGACAATGCGGCTTCCCTACATTTTTCGAGAAATGTAATGAACAAGCCCGCCTCTAGCGGCCAGCCCCGCGGACTGGCGGCATCGAGCGCGTTTTCGTTTGTGTTCACGCTCGGCATCGTGAACCTGTTTGCGGATGTCACCTACGAAGGCGGCGCCAGCATCAATGGGCCCTTCATGGGGATGCTGGGCGCCGGCGCCGCTGCCATCAGCATTGTTGCCGGTTTGGGGGAATTCCTCGGCTATAGTCTGCGCTCGGTTGCTGGTTTCATCGCCGATAAGACGGGGAAGTACTGGCCGATCACGTTTATCGGTTACAGCATCAATTTGCTTGCCGTTCCCGCGATGGCCCTTACCCACCACTGGCAGGCGGCAGCTATTTTCGTCCTGGCCGAGCGCGTGGGCCGGGCCATCCGCAAGCCAACCGTAGAAGCCATGCTCTCGTATTCGACGGGTAAGCTTGGCCGCGGCTGGGTGTACGGCTTCAATTCGGCGATGGATGAAACCGGCGCCACCGTTGGTCCGTTGCTATTGGCGCTCGTGTTGTTTTTGAAGGGATCGTATCGGACGGGCTACGGGCTATTGCTGATTTCTTCGTTGCTTGCGATTGCTTCGCTGGCGGTGGCCCGAATCATCTTCCCAGTTCCGTCCCGATTGGAGGAAGGTGGTAAGCCCACGGCATACGGAAGCAAGTTTCTGCCTTCGTACTGGCTGTACATGGCGGCGGGCGCTTGCTTCGCGGCCGGCTTGATGAGCTTTGAGCTGGTATCGTACCACATGTCGAAAACCGGGACGGTAACGGAGTTTTGGATTCCCTTGTTCCTGGCCATCTCGACGGGGTTCGGTGTTGTGGCCAACATCGTCCTGGGCCGCTTGTACGATCGGGTCGGTCTGCCGATCGTACTGGTTGCGGTCGTGCTCACCGCGCTGTTTTCGCCACTGGTATTCCTGGGTGGCTTTTATGTCGTACTCGTCGGCATGCTGTTGTGGGGCATCGGTTACGCCACCCAGGACACCTTGTTGAAAGCGATTCTGGCCGGTCATTTGCCCGAAGGGAAACGCAATCTTGCGTTTGGTCTTTTCTACACTGGCTACGGCTGTGGCTGGCTCATCGGCAGCGTGAGCACGGGTTTGCTTTACGATCGATCGATCGCGCTGGTAATAGCATTTTCCGTTGCTATCCAGCTGGCATCGCTGCCGTTGTTTATTCTTGCCGCGCGCTCAGAGGCTTCTCAGAACCGGCCACGGAGCGCAGCACAGTAAGCGGAGGTCTACCTGATATGCGGCTCGGAATTGACGTTGCCTGGCAAGTACTGCGCCGGCTGGCCAATGGCACGGTAGAGTCGAAATTGCGCGCGATTGTAGTCGGCCACGGCGGTGTAGAAATCAACGGAGGCCTGTGCTAGACCCTGGGCTGCCGAGATGGCTTCGGATGGCCGAACGAAGGTTACCTTGAATTCCCCCGCGCTCTTGATTGTTTTCATCCCTTCCAGGCTCCGGTCATAGGTTAGCTTTGCCTGCTTCAAACCTTCGGCGGCTTCCACCACACGCGCGTCGGCAGATTGTGCATTCGCCAGTGCCTGCACCACCTCGGCGGCGATCTGATCTTGTTGGCGGAAGAATTCGAATATGGCCTGGGAATTATCGGCCCGGCGTTCGCGGACCGCGGCCCGATTGCCGAAGCCCAGGTTCTGGAATTCCCACAACAACTGGAAGTCAATGGAATTGCGGCCGCCAAAGCCGCCGGGATTGTTGCCAAGGTTGCCGCCAAAGACGCCGCTGGAAATAATGCCCGCGGGGTTCGTGGCGTTGCCGTGCAGCAGCACGCTGGGAATCAGCGGCCGCAGTTTCTCTTGCCGCAGCCGTTCCAATGTCGCTTGCACCAGCGCTTGCCGCGACGCCAGCTCGGGCCGATTCGTGAGCGCCTGGGAAATCAGATCATCCACCGAGCAGTTGGAATCGAGCAGTTGAATTTGCAAGTGCGGCGGTTCCAGCGGCTCGACCAGCGCACCTGCCTGAAGCCGCAAGATTCGCGTGAGATCGGCCCCGGCAACTTTCCAGCGCTCCAGCGCGCTTTCCAGCGCCTGCTTGCGGCGCGCCAATTCGGTCCGGGCCCGGTTCGCTTCCGATGGTGGCACAATCCCCTTGGCGAGCTCGTCGGTGCGGCGAACCAGTTCTTCGGTTTGAACCAGGGCCTCGGCGTTGCCGGCCACTTCGCCTCGCGCTTGTTGCACCCGGAAATAGGCGTCGGCCACGGAAAACATCACGTCGTTCAGAGTGGCCTGCCGGTCGGCTTCGCGCGAGCGAACCACTTGCTGCGCGGCCAGGGGAGCAAAAATCGCTTCGCTCAATGCCAGCGTCATGCCCGGGCCGGCGCCCGCCATGAATGATTGCTTGTCGGTGGAAATGATGTTGCCCGACACGTCTTGTAGCACACCGTCATGCCGCGCGTAGTCCACGCCGGCATACACGGTTGGCAGCCATTGCGCTCTTGCCCGGCTCTGCTGGGCCAATGCGGTATCCAGCCGCACGCTAGCCAGGGCGACATCGATCGGATTGGCTTGGGCTAGTTGCAGCGCCGTGGGCAGCGTGATCGGCAAGCGCGCCTGGTTCTGATTGACTTCAGCGATCGGCGGCAACGCCGGCGCGGAATCTAATGGCAACGGGCGCGGCGTCGGTATAGTGTCCTGCGCGCATAACGGCAGCGTTATTACTAGCGCAAGTGCGACAGTTGCCGCGCCACGAAACATGGCGTTTCCCGAATGCCGAATGTGAAGATACGAAAACTCTTCGGGATATATCGGCTATTCGGGCGGCAGGACGTGAAGGAAGAACGTAGAACGGAATTCATTCCGTTCTACCGAACGGCATCATTGCAAGGGGGGTAGTCGTTTCGTGCAACGTTGCCGCGACGTGCTTGCTGCCATTTTGGCAGTATTTGACTATCTTCGTTCCAATCGAAAAACTCCCTGGTCGTTGGATGCGCTGTATCGTGCCTCGAAACGGCAACCGTTGGCCGAAGCGCAACATTCAAAAGTGCCGAAGATGGGCAACTGGCGCGAAGCAGAGAGGAAAACCGTGACGCCGTCGCAACCGGTTACCGTCATGGCAACGGTGTAGTAGAACGGCATGATCTTCGCCGCCCGCCCATGAAAATGCACCAGGTAATGGCAATCATCGATCTTCTCGAAGCGCGCCGACAAGGGACCATGATGACTGCGCACGCAGCTTTCCCAATTGCCGCGCCAGTGGCCGGAGAGATCAGGCGGGCAACACGGGCTTTGAGCGCTTGCCGGAGAAGTAGCCAATGAAACGAGGACGCATAACGCCGAGATAGCGATTGGAAGCCGAATCATCCCGCACCTCTTTGGAACAACAGCAAGTTGCAAGCGCGAGCCTTCCGCTAATGCTGCTCTTCGGTTTATCGGCAAGTGCGTGCGGAGACTTGAGAAATAAGCTGGTCGACAACATTCTCCCCCTCCCCTTTGGGGATAGGGAACGGGGGGTGAGGGGACGAGGGAGCATTGCGGTAGCGGCTCGGCTCGCCTCATGTTCGACTACGGCGCCTTGATAATCAATTCGCCGATCACCTTTTTGCTGCCGTCCGGCCGTTCCTTGGTGTGCGCCTCCACGATCTCCACGAGCTTTGGATGCTGCTGAAGATTGGAGCCGAGCGACCATTTCGCCACGCGCTTCATGACTTCGTTTTCCTTGGCATCGGGCTGATCGAACACGTCGAGAATGCGCGCGATCGGTGCATACTCGCCGGTGATGAAGAAGTTGGACCACAACAGGTCCAGATCGTCCGGAGTCTTGGCGGCCCGGTCGCGGACGTGCTTGCGCTTCGGATCAGCCAGGTGCTTTTGCAGGGTTTCCAATTCTTCCTTGACGGGGACTAGGCGTTTGTCGGTCAGCCAGCCGTCGAGCCGCTTGATCGTTTCTTTGTCGCCACAGGTCATGAGCGCGGTGATGATCACTTTCTGCCCGGCGACCGGAGCGGTGGTCAATTCCTTTTCGTATTGCCGTACGATCTCCGGCTTGCCGGCAGCGATATCGCCGAGCTGCGCGGCGACGATGTTCAGCACGTGGGCATTCTTTTCGAAGAACGGGTGCGCGATGTTCTCGTCTTTTAGCAATTCCTTCAGCATTTTCGGCCCAAGCTTCGCGTCGGGCGACATGTAGTAATAGGTCATTGTCGGGGCGTAGGTCTTGAACATCGGCGGCACCGCATTCGGCTGGCTAATTACCGTTGCCGCGAGCAAGAACAAGCACGAGGTTTGCATAAGATCTCCTTCTGTTGAAACGAGATGATATTCCGACGAGCAAGCCGCGTCCGTGGTTTGCGCTCTGGACAATTCGCATTGCAAGAAAAACAAACGCCCACCAGATTGGTGGGCGTGGCAGACGCTTTACTTTGTTCAAGGTTTCTTAGTAGAAGTTGACGACTTCGGGTCAGACTCCGATTTGCTGCTCACTTTGTCGCCGTTCTTTTCGAACCATTGCGTCCATTTCTTTTGGGCACTTACCTGGCCGCTCTTCCCAACATCGGGCGACGGGCCGAAATCCACACTCTTCGGCGTCTTCACCGGCTTGGCCGGCTTTTTGCCAGCGGCAATGGCCGCCTGCTGCTCGTCCCAACCGGGATTGAGGATATCGAATGCCAGAATAATCAGGCTGCGCCGGGCCGACATCCGCACGGCGGATTCCTTGTCGGTGAGCATGCCGATCAGTTCCTTGTACCATGGCAGTTTCTTTTCCGAGATGGCCCAGGCGGCAACGAAACGGGTTTCGGCATCCTTGTCCGTCAGCCGCGCCCGAAGTTCATCCTCGGGCAACTGGGTCAACAGCTTAACCCGGTTCATCAGCCGCTGCTGCTCTTGAAGTAAACTTACTTCAGGGGACAGACAGCTCATTCAATAAGCGCGAGACTTGGCGGTTAGACTCAACCCCAAAAACGCGACAGCCGCGAACGGCAGCAGAAAACGGAATGAAGACCGCATCGTTATCCTCCCCCGTGAAGAGAAAACGCTTCCCGACATAGTAAGCTGGGGTCGGGATGAATGCAATCGAAAAATGAAAAATTCTCAAACTCTGTGCGCGAACGAGGTTATTCCCACTCAATGGTGGCGGGGGGCTTGCTACTGATGTCATAAACCACGCGATTGACCCCGGATACTTCATTGATAATTCTCGTCGAAATATGAGCCAGCAGGTCGTGCGGCAGCCGCGACCAATCGGCCGTCATGAAATCGTCGGTTTGCACGGCCCGCAAGGCAATGACATTGTCGTAAGTCCGGAAGTCGCCCATGACCCCGACGGTCTGCACCGGCAACAAAACGGCGAATGCCTGAGCCGTCTTGCGATACCAACCAGTGCGCTTCAGCTCTTCGAGTAAAATGGCGTCGGCCTCGCGCAAGATCTTCAGCCGGTCCGACGACACCGGCCCCAGACAGCGCACCGCCAGACCGGGTCCCGGGAACGGATGCCGCCAGACCAGCGCTTCCGGCAATCCCAGTTCCAGCCCCAGGCGGCGCACTTCATCTTTGAACAGATCGCGCAACGGCTCGATCAGCTCGAAGCCAAGTTCTTTGGGCAGTCCGCCGACGTTGTGATGCATTTTGATGGTCGCGGCCGGCCCATCCACCGCACCGCCGCTTTCGATCACGTCCGGATAGAGCGTGCCCTGGGCAAGAAAAGCTGCATGCTCGATCTTCTTTGCTTCATCGCGAAAGACATCGATGAAAACGTGGCCGATCAGGCGGCGCTTTTCCTGGGGATCGTTGATACCGGCCAGCGCGGAAAGAAAGCGCTCGGAAGCATCCACCGCGTGCAATTCCACGCCAAAGGCATCCTGAAACGTGCGCTGCACCGTCTCGAATTCCTTGTGCCGCAGCAAGCCGTTATTCACGAAAATGCACGCGACTTGCGTGCCGATGGCTTTGCGCAACAAGGCCGCCGTGACCGATGAATCGACACCTCCCGAGAGGCCGCAGATCACGCGTTTTTTGCCGACACGCTGACGCAAGTCGTGCACCGTCGTTTCGAGAAAGGCTTGCATTTGCCAGTCGCCGTGGCAGCCGCAAATGTCGTAGAGAAAACTCCGCAGAATCTTGCTGCCTTCGGCCGTGTGACTGACTTCGGGATGAAATTGAATGCCAAAGACCGGCCGGCTTAAATGGCGCACGGCGGCGACCGGACAGGTTTCCGTCGAGGCCAGGCACACGAAATCGCCACCCGTGGCCGCCACCTGATCGCCATGGCTCATCCACACGCGGGTTTCGGGCGAGACGCCCTGGAACAGCCCCACCGACTCGTGGATATGCAGGATCGCATGCCCATATTCCCGCTTCGACGAGTGCTTCACTTCACCGCCGAGCATCTGACATGCGAGATGCTGGCCATAACAAATGCCCAGCACGGGAATACCAAGATCGAGCAGGCCGGGATCGCAGCGGAGGGCATTCGGCTCATAGACGCTGTTCGGCCCGCCTGAAAAAATCATGCCTTGCGGTTTGAGTTCGCGAACTCGTGCTAATGGCAAATCATGCCGGACAATCTGGCAAAAGACATTCAACTCCCGTACCCGCCGCGCGATCAGCTGCGTAAACTGCGAGCCGAAGTCGAAGATCAGAACGAGTTCATGGGCCATAGTTCTGCTCAGCAATGCTCACCGCAAAGACACGAAGAACACAAAAAATAGCTCTTGTCTGTCTTTGCGCGCTTTGCGCCTTCGCGGTGAATTAAGTTATCCCTTCCCCAGCTCGGTCGCGCGCTTGGTCGCGGCTTCCACGGCATCCATGAGTGCGGCCCGAAGGCCGGCGCGCTCGAGGGCGTGCAGCCCGGCGATCGTCGTGCCGCCAGGGCTGGCGACCATGTCTTTGAGCGCGGCCGGATGCAGGCCCGTCTCCAGCACCATGCGGGCGCTGCCGAGCACCGTCTGGGCGGCCAGACCGGCAGCCACATCTCGGGGCAGACCC
>DATGHS010000425.1:0-9919 GCA_035307785.1 Gemmataceae bacterium | reverse complement strand
GGGCCGCAAGCCCGTGCGGTCCGGGTTCACGTTCCGGTTGGACTTCAGCCGCGTCAGCCACCGCCAGCCCAAGGTCCGCACCAACTTCAGGTTGTCCAAGCCACTATTCCAGTCACCATTCGCGCCACAATTTTCGGCCGCCCTACAACTCCAGCACGGTCTCCACCACTTCCGGCGCGGCGGTGTCGTTGACCTGGAAGCCCAGATCCTTGGCCAGGGTCAGCATGCCGGCGTTTTCGCGCAACACCGGGCCGATCAGCCGGCGGACGCCGCGTTGCTTGGCCACCTGGATCAGTCGCTGCATCAGGTGCCGGCCGAGGCCCAGGCCCTGGTACATGTCGGCCACGGCGATGGCGTACTCGGCATCGCCCGACCCGGCGTGCAGGAAATAGCGCGACACGCCCAGGAAGCGCGGCCCCTGCTCGAAGTGCCGCACCGCCGCCAGGGCCATCTCGCGGTCGTAATCGAGGTGGCACAGCCGCACCAGGTTATCGTGCGTGAGCCGCTTGAGCATGCTGAAGAAACGCAGGCGAATCGTGCGCTCCGAAAACGAATCGAAGAGTTGCAGCAGCAGCGGCTCGTCTTCCGGGCGAATCACGCGGACGGTGATCGGCGTGCCATCGGAGAGTTTCCAGTCCGTCGTGAGTTGATTCGGATACGGATGAATGGCCACACGCGGCTTTTCCGACCCGGGCGGAGCCAGCAGCACGCGCGCATCGAGGGCGATCAGCCGCTCCGGAGTGGCCAACAGCGGGTTGATGTCGATCTCGCGAATGTCGGGCCGGTCCACGACGAGCTGGCTGAAGTGTACGAGCAGCGTTTCCAGCGCTTCCAGGTTCACCGGCTTTTTGCCGCGCACGCCTTGCAAGGCCTTGTAGATTTTCGTGCGCTCCATCAACCGGCGAGCGAGGGTGCGATTCAACGGCGGCAGGCCGAGCGCCTGGTCCTGGAAGACCTCCACCAGCACGCCGCCGGCGCCGAACAGGATCACGGGACCAAATTGCCGGTCGATGGAACTGCCAAGGATGAGTTCATAGTCGCGGTCGCGGATCATGGGCTGCACGGTCACGCCGTCAAAGCTGTTCTCCGGCAAGCGTTGGGCGTGGGCGTAAAGCTCGGCGTTGCGCTTGATGACTTGCCAGGCCTGCCGCACCGCGGCTTCATCCACCAGGTGCAACTTCACGCCATCGGCATCACTCTTGTGCGTGATGTGCTCCGAGAGCAGCTTCAGCACCACCGGGAAGCCGATTTGCTTCGCGGCGCTCACGGCCTCTTCTCCCGAACGAGCCGTGATGGTGGGGACCACTGGCAAGCCATAAGCGGCCAGCAGTTCCTTGGCTTCGTGCTCATTCAACAACAAACGATTCTGCTTTCGGGCCGACGCGATGATCTGATCGACCTTCGCAATATCGGGGTTCCAGCCTTCAGGCAGCGCCGGTGGCGTTTCGTACAGCAGTTCCTGGTTCTGCCGGTACAGCACCATGTGCAGGAAGGCGCGAACCGCAGCTTCGGGGGTGTCAAACGTGGGCAGACCGGCCCGCTGGAGCAATTCGCGGCCATGGCGAACCGAGGGCCCGCCCAGCCAGGCAGCCAATACCGGCTTCCCCGGCGTGCGGGCAAAGTCGGCGACTTGTTTTGCTGTCTCCGTTGGGTCGGTCATTGCCTGCGGCGAAAGGAGAATGAGTATGCCCTGGATGTTCGGATCGGCCGCCAGGACTTCGACAGCTTGCCGGTAGCGCTCGGGAGTGGCGTCGCCGAGCACGTCGATGGGGTTGGCATGACTCCAGAACGGCGGCAGCACCTTATCGAGCGCGGCCTTCGTTTCTGCGCTCAAGCTGGCCAGCTGTCCGCCCAGAGTCATGAGATCATCGGCAGCCATCACGCCTGGGCCGCCGGCATTGGTAACGATCGCCAGGTTGGGGCCCAACGGTTGCGGCTGCATAGCCAGGATTTCCGCCATATTGAACAACTCGCGGATGGTGATCACGCGCAGCACGCCGGCCCGACGAAAGGCGGCATCGAAGACCTTGTCGGCCCCGGCCAGGGCGCCGGTGTGCGACGCAGCCGCCTTGGCCCCGGCTTCATGCCGGCCCGCCTTGATGACGATCACTGGCTTGGCCCGAGCCACATTCCGGGCAGCACTCAGGAACTTCCGCATGTCGCCGATCGATTCCATATAGATGAGAATGCTCTGCGTGCCAGGGTCGTCGCCGAAATAATCGATGAGGTCGGCGAAATCGACGTCCACCATCGCCCCCACGCTCACGAAGCTGCTGAAGCCCACGTGCGTGTCGCGAGCCCAGTCGAGAATGGAAGTGCAAATCGCGCCGCTTTGGCTCAACAGGGCGATGTGCCCCGGCCGAGCCATTGTGGCGGCGAAGCTGGCATTGAGCCGGCTCGGCGGATGGATCACGCCCAAACAATTTGGCCCGATGAGCCGAACCTTCCCACGGGCAATGTCGCGGATTTGGTTTTCAAGCGCTCGGCCTTCAGCCCCGAGTTCCGAGAACCCGGCGGAGATGATGATCGCCCCCTTCGCTCCGATCTCGACGCACTCGCGCACCGTGGCGGGCACCGTGGCGGCCGGCGTGGCGATCACTACGAGATCCACGGCATCGCGCACATCGCGCAAGCTGCGGTAGCAAGCCACGCCGTGCACGGCTTTGCGATTTGGGTTCACGGGGTAGACCACGCCGCCGAACGGATTCTCCATCAGATTGCGCATGAGGATGTTGCCCACGCTGCCCGGCGTGGCGCTGGCGCCGATCACCGCCACCGATTCCGGCTGAAAGATGGGCGTGAGAGAACTGGCAACAATGGAGGGCATGGCATCTCTCCTTGCAGGCGAGGTTCAGGCTCGGATTGTCGGAACTGGTACAGGCTGGCACAATTGTGGGAGAGGAATGCCACCAACCATTCCATCGAAGAGAATATGCTGCCCAGCCTTATTGTTCCACAAGCAAAATCGATTTTGGCCGCGGAGACAGCGTGAGCGACATCCCTGCATTGCTAGGCGGCCAGCCAGTGCGGCCGCAAGGTCCGCCCGAATGGCCCGGCCGCGATCCCGACGTGACCGCCGCCGCGAACGCGGCCCTGGTCGACGGCTCCTGGGGCCGGTACGAGGGCGCGCACGTCCAACAATTCGAAACGGCTCTGGCCGAAATGCAGCAGGCGCCGTTTGCCCTTACCTGCGCCAGCGGAACGCTCGCTATTGAAATCGCGCTGCGGGCGATTCCGGTTGGTCCCGGCGATGAAGTGATCGTCGCGGCCTATGATTATGAGTCGAATTTCCTGTGCGTACACGCCACCGGCGCCACGCCGGTGCTGGTGGATGTTGCCCCAAACAACTGGAACATCGCCCCGAATCAAATCGCGGCCGCAGCCGGGCCGAATACCAAGGCCATCATTGTCTCGCATCTGCACGGCGGCCTCGTTCCGATGCGCGAGGTGCGCGAAATCGCCGACGGCTTCCGAGCAAGGCTCATCGAAGACGCGGCCCAGGCGACCGGGGCCATGGTGGACGGCAAGCGGGCTGGCAGCTGGGGCGACTTCGGCATCCTCAGTTTCGGCGGCTCGAAGCTGCTCAGTGCCGGCCGCGGCGGGGCGATTCTCACCCATCGGAATGAATTCCATCAACGGATGCGGCTACTATTGCGCCGTGGTTACCAGCAGTGGGCTCCGCTTTCCGTACTCCAGGCAGCCCTGTTGCTGCCCCAGTTGGCGAAGCTGGAAGAACGCAATGCAACCCGCTCCGCAAATGTCGAACGGCTCAAATCCTTGCTCGCTGATTTGCCTGGCTGGCGCTTCTTCGAGAATTCGATTCCGGACTCGCAGCCGGCTTACTACAAGCTTGGCGTGCAATTCGATGCCCAGGCCTTCGGCCTGCCACGCGAACGGTTTCTCGAGGCAGTGCAAGCGGAAGGAATCGCCTTGGATTCCGGCTTCCGCAGTGTCCATGTTGGCCGCTCGCCGGCGCGCTTTCGCGAAGCGTCGAGACTAACGGAAGCGGAACGAGCCCATCACGGGGCCGTGGTGTTGCACCATCCCATTCTGCTCGAAACGCCGACCGCAATGGCCGAGATTGCTCAAGCGGTTCGTAAAATATATGTTAATGCCGACCGGCTCGGCCGCCAGGATGGACGCCCCAACCCTCGCCCTCGAAAGGATCCTGCCTTATGAAGCGCATCACTTTTACTCTGCTGGCCGGCGCGCTCATCCTCGTGGCCGCGACCGCCCGAGCCGCCGATGGCCCCGCCGGCAGCTGGCGGTTCAGCGCGCCGGGGAGCAATCTCAACGTATTGCTCAAATTCGAGGAAAAGGGCGGAAAATGGACGGGGCAGTTCATTGGCCCGCTCTCCGATTCGACCAAGGCGCCGCCTATCCAGGATTTGGCGGTGACGGAAGCGGGCATTCGTTTTGTCCTGAAGGCAGGGCGGGAACTGAGCTTCGACGGCAAACTGCCGCCCGACAAGAATGGCCGGATTATGGGAACGTTGATTGGGGTGCTCCCCGCCAACCGCATGATTTCGGCCCAGCTCGATGCCAGTAAACTCAAGACGTTCGACGAGTTTGAATTCAACAAGGAGATTCTGGAGCAATCGACCGACCCCATGACGACGCTCGACACCGCCATCGACCTGATCAAGCAGGCCGGGCAGAAGAAGGCCAAGGCGGATGAGGTTCGCCCCTGGGCCGACAAGGTCTACCGGCTCGCAGACGCCTATGGCAGTCGCTGGCAGCGTTACGCCACGTTGAGCCTGTCGCAGGCACTGGTTTCGCAAAAGGAATTTGCCGCGGTGGCGGTGGAGTATGCCCGCAAAGCCGAGCGCCTGTTGGATCGCGACACGGACGAGGTAACGGTGCAGATGGAGACGCTCGACAACGTGGCCCAGGTGCTCACCAAGGCCGGCAAGGCCGATGAAGCAAAAAAACTGGAAGCGGAGCTGGCTAAGCTGGAAGAGCGCGACTTTGCGGAATCAGCCAAAAAGCGCCCCTTCAAGGCCGAGCCGTTTGAAGGCCGCAAAGGCAAGAGTGAGCGGGCGGTGCTGGTGGAAGTTTTCACCAACACGGAAAACCAGCTGTTCGTCGCGGTCGAATCGGCTTTTGACGTGCTGGAAAAAACCTACAAGCCATCGGAAGTGGTCTTGCTGGAGTACCACATGCTGTTGCGGGAGCAGCTCGACCCCCTTGCCAACTCCGATAGCATGAACCGCCTGGGCTTTTATGTGAAACAACTCGAAGAGGCTCAGGCGAATGGCGCGCCGATGTTCATCAACGGAAAGCTGGCCAACATCGCCGGCGGCGGCCTTGCCGCCGCCCGCAAATCGTATGCGCAATTCCGTGAAGCCATTGAGCCGTTGCTCGAGAAAGACCCCGGCGCCAAGATCGAATTGACCGCCACGCGGAAGGATAAGGAGATCGCCATTAAGGCCAACGTTTCCGACCTGGCCAAAACCGGCGAGAAGATCCGGTTGCGGTTCGTGCTGGTTGAAGACCACGTGCGCTTCGCCGGGGCCAACGGCCTGCGCTATCACCATTGCGTCGTCCGCACCATGCCGGGCGGTGTGAAAGGATTTCCCATGCCGAAAAAGATGGCCGAGCAATCGGTGACGGTGAATCTCGATGACCTGCGCCTCAAGATCAACGATTACCTCGACGACTTGGTCAAGAATGGCGCCGAGTTCTCGAAGCCAGACCGCCCGCTTGAACTCAAGAACCTGCGCGTCGTCGCGCTGATCCAGGACGACGATAGCAGCGAAGTGCTGCAAGCCGTGCAAGTAGACGTGAAATAACCAGAAGTCAGAGGTCAGAAGTCAGAGATCAGAAAAGCAAAGCGATCTGACATTTGACTTCTGACCTCTGACCTCTGACTTCTGACTTCTGACTTCTGCTCCATGTCCAGTCCGCCCCGTTCCCTCCGCGTCTTGCTGGCTTCCTCGGAAGTATTGCCATTCGCCAAGACCGGTGGGTTGGCGGATGTGGTCGGTTCATTGCCACGGGCTTTAGAGCAGCGCGGCGTCGCGCCGGCAGTCATTCTTCCGCTCTGTCGTTCGGCGCGCAAAGCTCGTACGCCGGTGTCGCCGACGGAGCACCTGCTGCAAGTGCCCTTGGGCAACCGAATCGTCCCGGCGAAGTTATGGCGCTCGACGTTGCCCGATTCCAATGTTCCCGTGTGGCTGATCGAGCAAAACGATTTCTTCGATCGCGACGATCCGGCCCGGCAACGGGGACTCTACCAGTTCGTGGACCAGGCCGGTCATAAATGGGATTACCCCGACAATGGCCTGCGCTTTGCCTTCTTCGGCAAGGCAGTGCTGGAAGCGTGCCGCGTGCTCGATTACTGGCCCGACGTGCTGCATGCCAACGACTGGCAAACCGGGTTGATTCCCGTCTTTTTGCGCGAAGCGACCCCCAAATACTCGCGCTTTCAATCCATTCGCGCGCTCTACACGCTGCATAATCTTGCCTATCAGGGCGTGTTCCCGAGGAGCCTGTTCGACGAACTCGGCCTGCCCGACTGGTTGTTCAGCATGCCGTACCTGGAATATTACGATCAACTGAATTTCCTGAAGGCCGGCATTGTCTTCGCCGATTGGCTCAATACCGTTAGCCCGACCTACGCCAAGGAGATTCACCAGACGAGTCTTGGCTGCGGACTGCAAGGCGCGCTGACCGAGCGGCGCGACCGGCTCAGCGGGATCATGAACGGCATCGACTACCACGTTTGGAACCCGGCCACCGATCCGAAGATAGCCGCCCGCTATACGCCGGAGACAATTAGCGAAGGCAAACCCAAGTGCAAGGCCGCGCTCCAGGTGGAACTGAACCTGGCAACCGAACCGCGCGCGCCGCTGCTGGCCGTTGTGGCCCGGCTCGTGGAGCAGAAGGGAATTGAACTCATCCTCAGAGCCGCTGAACCGCTGCTGGCCCAAGGCGTGCAACTCGTGGTGCTCGGCGAGGGCGATGCGCAGTATCAGGAACAATTGCGTACGCTGGAAGCCCGCCATTCGCGGCAATTGAAGGCGATTATCGGCTTCGACGAAGACCTGGCCCATCGCATCGAAGCTGGGGCCGATATATTTCTGATGCCCAGTGTCTATGAACCATCGGGGCTGAATCAGCTTTACAGCTTGAAGTACGGCACCGTGCCGGTCGTCCGCGTGACCGGCGGCCTGGCCGACACAATCGTCGACACGACCGAAGAGACGCTCGCCAACGGTACGGCCACCGGATTCAGCTTTCACGCCATCGCCGGCTGGGCACTGCGCGAAACGGTTGAGCGCGCATTGGAAATCTACCGAAACCGGCCCAACGAATGGCTGCAAATTCAACAAACCGGCATGCGCCAGGATTGGTCCTGGAACCGCTCGGCCGCGGAGTATGAGAACCTGTATCGGAAATTGGTGGAGTGGTGACTGGTACCTGGTAAACCCGCGGGGCTCGAAGACTCGCCCCCCGGCTTGGAATCGAATTACCACTCACCACTCACTCTGATTGATAAGATGCAAAACGACGTTCCCTTCCATGTTCCTTCGTTCCGGATCCGTTCGCTGGCCGCGCCGGAGCTGCGCAAAGACCCATTGTTGGATCACTGGGTCATCGTTTCCACGGATCGGCTCAGTCGTGCTCTGGAATTACACGCTTCCACGACCGTAACGCCACTGGATGCCTGCCCCTTCTGTGGCGGGAATGAACAGCTCACCACGGCCGCCTTACTCGAGATTCCGGATGGCCTGGGCGGTTGGCGGGTTCGTGTGGTGCCCAATCTTTACCCCGCGGTGCGAAGCGATGTGCCGGCCCAAGCCTGGAATGATGGTTGGCACGAAGGCGCCCGGGCGGTTGGCCGGCATGAAGTGATTGTGGAGTACCCGCAGCACGAAACTGCTTTCGCCAATTTAAAAGCCGATCAAGTCGCTGAAGTGCTGCGTGCCTATTGTGAGCGGCTGCAAGCTGCCAAAAAGGATGCCCGTCTTGCTTTCGCCATGGTCTTCAAGAACTCCGGGGCCGATGCCGGGGCGTCATTGGAGCACGTCCACTCCCAGATTCTAATTTTGCCGCAGATTCCCCGGACCGTGCAAGAAGAACTCGAAGGCGCGAAGCGGCATTTCGATGCAACCGGCCGCTGCTTCTTTTGCGATTGGTGGCGAATCGAAAAAGGAACCGGCGTGCGACAGCTATTCGATACGCCGCGCTTCAGCGTTTTCCTTCCCTATGCCGGCCGTTTTCCGTGTGAAATGTGCATTCTGCCGAAAGAACATCAGAGCCATTTCGAGGACAGCAACGACGAAGCCCGCCGGGAATTGGGCGAAGTCTTACGTACGGCACTGCGCAAACTCAAGCGTGGCCTGAACGATCCACCGTATAATTATCTTCTGCACACTGCCCCGCTTCGCGCCGAACAGATGCCGCATTATCACTGGCACTTGGAAGTGCTGCCCCGGCTCACCGGAGTGGCCGGCTTCGAATGGGGCACCGGCTATTTCGTCAACCCGGTGCCGCCGGAGCAGGCAGCCGCGTACCTGCGCGGCGTGGAGGCCTGAGCCGCTTGCAGTGCCGCGAGGATTTTCCCATGCGCGTCGGCATCTTCGGCGGAACCTTCGATCCTATTCATATTGGCCACCTGCTCTTGGCCGAACAGTGCCGAGAACAGGTTCCGCTCGATCAGGTCTGGTTCATGGTGTCGGCCGCTCCGCCGCACAAGCGCGACCGCGAAGTCACCTCGTTTGATAAGCGCGTGGAGATGGTGCATCTGGCCGTTGCGGGCAATCCCGCCTTTCAAGTCAGTGTGATGGAGAAGGACCGAAAGGGCCCGAGCTACACGGCCGATACGCTGGCCGAGCTACATGAGCAACACCCGCAAACCGAATTTCACTGGATTCTGGGTTCTGATTGCCTGCCCGATTTGCCGCAGTGGCATGAACCGCGGACGGTGGTGTCGCTGGCGAAACTGGTGGTGGTCACGCGGCCGGGCTGGCCGGCATGGTCGGCAGAGCAATTGCGCTCGGCCTTGCACCTGGCTCCGGACTTTCCGCTGCGCTTGCAGTTGGTGGCCGCGCCCCTCGTCGATTTCGCCAGCCGCGATTTGCGCCGGCGCGTTTCAGAAGGAAGATCAATTCGCTACTTCGTCCCGGCCGCCGTGCAAGCGTACATTCAGGACAAGAAGCTCTACCGCTGAAAAGAACAACGCCGCAAGCGGCATGCCCGCCTGCGGCGTTGCCTCGAATTCACTGCTGCGACAACGAAGCCGGCACCACGCTGCCGGTGCCGCGAGCCTTCGTATTCACCGGCGTTTCGCCGGCCCGATTCAACTGGAATGACATTTGTTCCGCCAGCACCTGTGACGAATTGGTGCCGCGATAGCAGGTCATGTGAACGGCGCCTTTCAACGTCACCTTGCCATCCGCGGCCGCGACGGTGAGTTGATCGCAGATACCATCCAGACCAGCGCCGTGCAAGCGGATGTGGCCAGTGGCGGTGAGGCCGGGCAACGCGGACGAACCATCCTGCGCGCCGTGCAATTCCACCTTGTCGCAGTAGACCTTGAGCAGGATCTTGTCGCCGTCGCGGATTTCGAAGCGGTGCGTCTGGCCGCCGCCCATGTGCAGATGCAGTTGGAACGGCGCGACATTGACCGTCGACTTCGCCAAGGGAACCGAAGGCACCGGCTGCGTGGAAGTCGTGGACGGCAGGGGCGGTAGGTTGTTATCCGTCAGCGGTGGCGGCGGAAGCAACGTCGTGTTTTGCTCCACTGGCTTCGGGTCTAACGGCGGGACCGATGGCTTCGGCAAAGTTTGGCCGCTGGGCAACGGCGGTGGCGGCGCTGGCGGTTCTACCGGCGTAACCGGCTTCACCAGCGGCGGCACACTCGGCGGATCGTTTTTCAGATCAATCTTCGGCGCTTGCGGAATGACCGGCGGCG
>DATGHS010000424.1:0-22575 GCA_035307785.1 Gemmataceae bacterium | reverse complement strand
CCGGAAAATCCCTTCGCCCTCCCCCTTTCATCCGTCACCCTTGCAGCCGCACATCGACACAGCAATAATGGAGCCGAACAGTATTGAGACATGGTGTAACTCCTCAAAGGATTTGTACGAAGCATTTGCATTACCTGCGAGCCTCGACATGCCGTATTCTGATGTTGCCGTTGCCGGCGCTAACGCTGGTTCTGCGGGGCTCAACTCGTTGCCGGCGCTGGCCAGGGCGGCGTCGGCCGCCGGAACCGGCAACGAAAGGTGATTTTACCAATAGCCGATGGCCTATGGCGTAAATTATTCCTTCGCAAGTTCTTAGAGCATTTCGCCGCCACGCGCGACCAACTCGTTGCCTTCGTTGCCTTCATTGCCGGGAACTAGTGACCCCGCCCGCACAATTCGGCAACGAATGCGGCGCCAGTCGTCTCCGGCGCTTTCGGAGACCTTCGGTCTGCCAGGTGGCCGGGTCGGGAGACCGGCCACAACGAGGCTTGGGCTTTTTAGCCCCACCCGATTCTCTCATTTGGAACTTTCTGACAAAAAAACACGTTGCTCCGCGCGCAACTTCTTGCTAAGGCGGTGTTTCCCTCTCATTAATCATTGGCATGGGGCACTGTATCACCACAGTACTCTTGTGTGCCGGCGCGATGATGCGTCGAGTGGGTAGGCTGGAAGCCTTATGCGTTTGGCTTCAATTATCTTCCTGGTTCTCTTCGGGGCGGCTTGTGTTGGCGCCGAGCCAACTGATGGCATCGACGCTTTGACCAACGCTTCGTTTGCCAGCGTCCCCGCGAGCAATTCGGCCGATTTCGCCCCAACTGCTCAATCCAGCCTGCTTCCGCCCGCCGCGGAGCCGTTGAATTCGCCGCTATTTACCCAGATACCGATTGAGAAGGAAGCAGCAAAGAACAAACCGATTTCCACCGAGCCGAGTGACCGCTCTCTGCGCGGCAGCGCGTCAGCCGAGGGCTTATCGCTGAGCGTGACCACAGCCGATGCAACTCAATTTCCGACCGTGCAGTTGGCGCCCGCTAGCCCCGGAGCTATCGAACCCTGGGAGGTGGATCCACCGTCAGATTCGCCGCGCCCGTTCGATCCCTATGCGGGCTTCACCGCAGATTCAACGGGGTTCGATTACCCGTTTGTTGGCGGCTTCTTGATCAGCGGGTCTACCGTCTTCGGTACGCGCGTTTTACCGGCGTCGTTCCAGCCCCAATTTGCAGCGCGCTTTCCCGGAGTGAATCCGGCAGACGCGGTTTTAACCGAGGGCTTTGCGCTTGGCCTCTCGTGCAGTCCCGGGGGATTTGGCAGATTCGCGCTTAACTATCGGCTGCTCGGCGCCAGCAACTTTGTCTTATACGTGACCGCGAACGGACCGCAAGACCCGCTGGTTGCGCAAGAACTCGATCCCAGAACCTCGTCCAGCGATAGCCCTCCTCCGACGATTTTGGTGCCCGATTCGGTTGGCTCGTGCATTGTTTCATCGCGCTTGACACTCAATCAAATGGATTTGACCTACACTTCGCCCGGCCTGGCGCTGAGCCGGACGGCCAGCATCTTCGGCGAGATCGGTTCGCGCGCGGCCGTCTTTTTCCACGAAGACTATACGACTGCTTTAACGGTATTTCAGCAGGCCAAAAGCACCGACTCCGGGCTGGGTCCGGTAGCGGCGATAGGGTTCTCGTGGATTTACAAGCCGGGCCAGTTTTACGTCAAGGTAGAAGGCGGCAATTTGTTCAGTTGGGTACACCAGTTCGATCGGGAAATGGTAGTGCTCAACAACGCCACGCAGATTCAATCCAACGAGATGAACGGTTTCCACAGCGTGCCCATGTTGGGCATCGAGGCCGGCGTGCTCGGCTACATGGGCGAGCATTCGAGCTGTGGCATCGTTTATCATCTCGACGCCTGGTGGGGACTCGATAACCTCGGCGGCTCGGCGATGACTTGGATTAGCAACGGCGTCGAGTTCGACTTCCGCTGGCGATTCTAAGTGCATCGGCCGGTGCAATTCTCGGCACCGGTTGCAGTTCGACACTACTGCAATCTCTTTCCCGTCCACCTTTCTAATCGCTCAGCAATTCTGGTACGAACATTGCAGGACAGATACCACTGCAATTCGCATTTGAAGGCGGGCACTGGGATGCCGCCTGGCGAATGGGCGCGGAATAGGCAAGCAAGGAAGCTGTTATGCGCTGGGCATGGGTCATTTCTGTGTCGTTGTTTTTCAGTCCGGCCCGCATGGGGGCTGCATCAACTGATCGCATTGACGGCCCGAACGCAGGCCGGTCTTCCGGCGTTTTTGCCGATGCGCAAATGCCCCTGCTTGTCACGCCGATGGCGCCGCCCGAATCCGCGTTGACTTGCCCGATCCTACCTCCGCACGGCGCGACTGATGGCAACAAAAACGCCGGCGCGGCAGCAGATTGGCCATCCGCAACGGATGCTCCTGAGCTTCCGATTATTTCTGCGACGGCAGCAGATCAAGGCCCGGCAGAAGCCCCCGCGCTGATGCCGATTCAGGATATCCCCGGCATCGCCATGCCTCCAGAAATCCCCTTCCCGATGGCTAATCTTGACCTGCCGGGCTTCTATAGTGATACCGAGGAAGGGTTCACCGCTAGCATGAACGGCTTCAATTATCCCTTTGTGTTGGGCATCCCCTTAGGTTTGTCGGTAATCAGCGGCACGCGCGTATTGCCGTCCAACTTCCAGCCCCAGCTTGCGGCGCGCTTTCCCAGCGTGGGCGAAGCGGGCAGCATATTCGCCGGCGGCGTCTTACTCGGACTGGGGTACAGCCCCCGCGGGTTAGGCACCTTCAGCCTCAACTATCGCGTCCTGAGCGGCAGCACGACCGCGTACTATGTAACCGCCAACGGGCAGCCCGATCCACTGGTGGCCCCCTACGTCCCTTCCAATAACGCCGACTACAACAACGGCTACAACAACGGCTACTATGGTTACGACGGTGGTTATGGCGGGGGTTATGGCCCGGGTTACAGCGGAGTGCAAACGATCGTCGTGTCCGATGCCATCGGCTCGTGCATTGTCAACTCGCACTTCACGCTGAATCAAATCGATCTCACGTACACGTCGCCGACGTTGCCGCTGACCAACCTCTTCGGCCTTTTCGCCGAGATCGGCTCCCGCGGAGCAGTGTTCTTCCGCGAAGATTACACGAACTCCTCCACCGTCTTTCAGCAAGCGAAAAGCACGGATGCCGGCGTCGGCCCGGTGTGCGGACTGGGCCTTTCGTTCTTCCTGGGCAAAGGTCAAGTCTACGTGAAGGCCGACGGCGGGAGCCTGTTCAGTTGGGCCCATCAGCTCGACCGCGAAATGGTAGTGGGCAATAACAGCACGCAGATTCAAGCCAATGAAATAAACGGTTTCCATAGCGTGCCCATGTTAGGAATTGAGGTCGGCGCGCTTTTGTACGAAGGTCCGTATCTGACCTTCGGCGTGAAATACCGTTTCGACCAGTGGTGGGGCCTTGACAACCTCGGCGGCTCCGAGATCAGTTGGGACAGCAACGGTGTGGAATTCGACCTTCGCTGGCGCTATTGAGATCGCCTGACTGCAACGGTCGTGCGAAAAGCAAATTGAACGAAAAACGAAATGGGATAATCGCGCATGTTGATCTAATGGATCGGTTCCGCGCAAAGTACGGATCTTCAGCGTATCTTGTTAACTTCACCTCTTCTCGTCAGTTCATCGGCCGCGCTGGAAACATCTACTTTGGCTACGAGTACCTGGCATTGCGCTTCACGAATGACCTGCTCGGCCACACTGCCAAGCATGAGCCGGTTAAGGCTGACCGGCCGTACGAGCCCCTAACAATGAAATTGCAATCGAAGCGATGAGCAAGAGATAGGATCAGCTTGGCAGCGTCGCCCATGTGCCCTATCGGCCGGGATGCAAGTGACTTCAACCTTGCCGCTTCGTATCACGGGCCCGAGCCAACCGAAGATTTTTTCGGCAACGGCAAGAGAAATGCAATTCCGTTTGGGTGCAGGCTCCGCCTGTCGGATTCTAATGAGCTAATGGAAGGCAGACTGAAACGGAAATGACGACATTCAACGGGAAATATACATCGTTGCCGACTTCGCCGGTAGGCGTTTTGGCCAGAGGTGGTGTGCGAATTCGGCACAAGTTCCAAATGCAAGGGCCGAATTTGGACCACCGTCCATTAGCGGCTCCGAAAGCAGGAAACGAATCATGACCATTGCCAAACCGGCCTGGCTGCGAGCATTCCGAAAAGCTGCCACGACCCTTCTGGCGCTCGTGGGCCTGGTTCTGTTCCTGGCGTGGATGGGCGGCGCATTCCACGCCAAAGTGGCGCCGGGTTTGGTCCAACCGGAACAGCCGAGTGCGGTTGGCCGAGAACTGGTTCCGGTGAAGTTATCGCCGGTGAAGGAAACGATCGTGGCCGTTGCCTCGGTGCAACCCAGGCGAAAGGCCGACATTGCCGGTCAGATTATTGCGGGCGTGCGGGAGGTTCACGTGCAGCCCGGCGACCGCGTCAAACCCGGCGATTTACTGATCGAGCTGGATGATCGTGAGCTATTGGCGCAACAGCGCGAAGCGCTCGCCGCGGTTCGGGCTGCAGAAGTCGATCTCGAAGTCCGCAAGAAGGACTACGACCGGATCATGAGCCTGTCGGAAGCGCAAACGAGCAAGGAAGAGCGCGACCGCCTGACCGGCTATTATCACACCGCCCAGGCGCAACTGAAGCGCAGTCAAGAACAGGGTTCCCGCATCGAGGTCATGCTCACATATACGAAGATCAAAGCAACCGGCGAAGGCGTCGTCGCCGACCGCTTTGTCGATCCCGGCGACCTGGCCGTCCCCGGCAAGCCGCTGCTCAATGTTCAGGACACGCGCGAACTGGAACTGCATGCTAGCGTACCGGAATCGCAGGCCACCCATGTGCTCGTCAATCAAGAACTAGCGCTGCGCATCGACGCCGCAAACATCACCACTACGGGCCGGGTGCGCGAAATCGTTCCGGTGGCCCAGCAACAATCGCGCTCGGTCCTCATCAAAGTGACGTTGCCCACGGCGCTTTCCGGAACCGTTTATGCCGGCATGTTCGGCCGCGTAACCATCCCCATCGGAGAGGGGGAACGGCTGCTCTTGCCTGCGGCGGCGATTCAGCACGTGGGACAATTGGAATTGGTTGACGTGGAAACACCCGATCACAAACTGGAGCGCCGTTTCGTCCGCGTGGGCCGGAGCTTCAACGGTGAAGTGGAGATTCTGTCTGGCGTGAACCGCGGCGATAAGGTGGCGCTGCGGAAGTAGTGGTTTGCCTTTTCGACAAATACCCGAGATCGAGTTTATCAATGTCTTCACCAGACGCTGCATCCGAAAGCTGGGTTTCGCGGATTGTCGCTGCATTCCTGCGCGGCAACCTTTCGGTGTTGCTCATCCTCGTAATGCTGGTATCGGGCGTGGCGGCCCTCTACCTTACGCCGCGCGAAGAGGAGCCGCAGATTGTCGTGCCGCTGGCGGACATCTACGTGCAAATGCCCGGGGCCAGTGCCGAGGTCGTGGAGCAGCAAGTCTCGAATCGGCTTGAGCGGTTACTGTATCAGATCGACGGCGTGGAGTACGTCTATTCGATGTCGCGGCCCGGGCAAGCCGTAGTGACCGTGCGCTTTTACGTTGGCGAAGACCGCGAGAAAAGCCTGGTCAAGCTTTACAACAAGATTTCGATGAACACCGATCTGGTGCCGCCGGGGGTCACGGGCTGGGTCGTGAAGCCGATTGAAATCGACGACGTGCCGATTGTCAACTTGACACTCTGGAGCCGGAAAGCCGATGATCACACTCTGCGGCGAGTAGCCGAGCAGGTGGAAATCGCGCTGCAGGCAGTGCCCAACACGGCCCGGACCGAGATCGTGGGCGGCCGGCGGCGGCAATTGCAGGTGCTGCTCAATCCGGAGCAACTCACCTCGCATCAGGTTACCGCCATGGAGATTGAGCGGGTGCTGCGCGGGGCTAATGTGAACATGCAAGCCGGCAGTTTCCAGACGCTTAATCAGGATGTGACCGTCGAAGCCGGGCCGTTCGTGCAGTCGAGCCACGAGTTGGAGCGATTAGTTGTGGGCGTGTTCGACGGCCGGCCGGTTTATTTGCGTGACGTGGCCCGGGTCACCGACGGGCCGGAAGAACCATCCACGTACACGCGGATTCGCTTCGGTCCGGGCTCGCCGCAAGTCCGTGACAATCCTGCCGAACGAGCAAAAGATTATCCTGCCGTTACGGTCGCGGTCGCCAAGCGCAAGGGCAGCAATGCGGTCTGGGTTGCGGAGGAATTGGAGAGGAAACTGACCGACCTGCGCCGTACCACGATTCCCGACGACGTCGAGATGCAAATCACGCGGAATTACGGCGAGACGGCCAATGAAAAGGTGAACGAACTGGTGCGCGAGCTGGGCCTGGCCATCGTGATTGTGGCCGCGTTGATCTTCTTCACGCTTGGCTGGCGCGAAGCGCTCATTGTCGTCACCGCAGTGCCGCTGACGTTTGCCCTCACACTGCTGATCAACTATCTGGCCGGCTATTCGATCAACCGGGTAACACTCTTCGCGCTGATCCTCTCGCTTGGCCTGGTGGTCGACGATCCGATCGTGGACGTGGAAAACGTCTTTCGCCATTTTGCTCTAGGAAAAGAGCCGCCGCTCAAGGCGGTGCTGACCGCGGTCAACGAAGTGCGCCCGCCGATCATCGTGGCCACACTGGTGGTAATCGTTTCCTTCCTGCCCATGCTCTTCATCACCGGCATGATGGGACCGTATATGCGGCCGATGGCGTTGAACGTGCCTATCGCCATGCTCATGTCGATGGTGATTTCGTTCACGGTTACGCCGTGGATGTGCTACCTGGTGATGCGCCGCGGAGCCGCAGCGCCCCAGCATGTCGATAGCGATAACACCAAGGAATCCCTAACACACCGCGTTTATCGCTCGGTTGTGACGCCCTTCCTCAACCGGCGGCCGCTCGCGTGGCTGCTGATTGGCGTGATGATCTTTCTCCTCCTGGCCTCCGCGTCGTTGCCGCTATTGGGCGCGGTGCCACTGAAGATGTTGCCATTCGACAACAAAAATGAATTTCAGATGGTCATCGACATGCCCGAAGGCACGCCGCTGGAGGCGACCGAGGCCACGCTCAACGAATTGGCGGAGTATGCCTCCGCTGCCCCGGAAACGACGGAAGTACTGACGTTCGCGGGAACCGCTTCGCCGATCGACTTCAACGGATTGGTGCGGCACTACTATCTCCGACGAGAACCGCATCGGGGTGACATCCGCGTCAACTTGATAGCCAAAGACGAGCGTAAGCAGCAAAGCCACGAGATCGTGCTGCGCCTGCGCAACGGGCTGCAAGAAATTGCCAGCAAGCATAATGCCCGGTTGAAAATTGTCGAAGTGCCGCCCGGTCCGCCGGTGCTCAGCACAATCGTCGCGGAAGTTTATCCCCGCCCCGAGCAGAGTTTTGCCGATTTGAAGAAAGACGCCCGGCACGTGCGGCAATTATTCGACAGGCAACCGGGCGTGACCGACACCGACGACACCTTCGAGGCCGAGCGCAAGCGCTGGGTCTTCCGGGTGGACCGGGAAAAGGCGTCGCTGCACGGCGTGAGTGCAGAGGATATTGCATCGACGTTGCGGTTGGCACTGGCGGGCTGGACGCCGGGGGATGGCTCGCCCAATACTTCGCGGGCCGGCGCCGCCCAGTTGCCGCTCGAAATACACCCGCTCTACATCGTTTTACACCTGCCCATCTCCGAGCGTTCCGATCTCACCGATCTTCGCAGCCTAGCGGTCAAATCTCCGCGCGGGCCCATCGTGCTTCTCAGTGAGCTCGGCGATTTCGAGCAGTTGCCGGCCGAGCAAACGATTTATCACAAGAACCTGCGGCGAGTCGCCTTCGTTTATGGCGAGACCGCCGGCCGGACTCCGGCTGAGGCAATCTTGGACATGCAAGCGCGGCTGCGCAACGATCCGGTCCCCGGCGGGGCCGAAGTTTCGTGGTCTGGCGAAGGGGAATGGAAGATCACGCTCGATGTCTTCCGCGATCTGGGTTTGGCCTTCGGCGGCGCCGTGCTGGCCATTTATATCTTGCTGGTCTGGCAAACCGGTAGTTACACCATGCCGCTCGTGCGCATGATTTCCATCCCGCTGACAATCATCGGCATCATGCCGGGGTTCTGGTTGCTGAATGTGTTCCACGGAGGGCCGGTGGGTGGCTACGCGAACCCGGTCTATTTCACGGCCACGGCGATGATCGGCATGATCGCGCTTGCCGGAATTGCGGACCGCAATGCAATTCTGCTCATCGATTTCATTCAACATGTTCTCCAGCGAGGCGAAACCTTAAAGGAAGCCCTGATTGAGAGCGGTGCAGTGCGCTTTCGCCCGATCTTGTTGACCGCCGGCGCCGCCATGCTCGGCGCCTGGCCGATCACGCTCGACCCGGTGTTTTCGGGGCTGGCATGGTCGCTGATTTTCGGGCTGGTGGTGTCCACGGCATTTACTTTGCTGCTAGTGCCGGTGGTCTATTGGCTCTTGTATGCTAAGGTGCCTGGCCACGGAGTGCCGGTGAACGAGGCGGCATCCGCCTAAGGGGGACGCCTGACGACCCTCTCGGTACGGTTAAATTAGGAGGCTTCCGAATGTCCAAGTATTGCATGGTTCAAACCGTTCGCCTGCCATACGAGCAGGCGCTGGCAAAAACGCGTGACGGCCTCAAGAGCGAGGGCTTCGGCGTCATAACCGAGATCGATGTTCGCAAGACTGTCAAAGAGAAGCTAGGCAAGCAGTTCCGACCTTACATCATTTTGGGGGCATGCAATCCGCCGCTGGCACATCGCGCACTTTCCGCCGAACCGGAAATCGGCGCGCTCCTGCCCTGCAACGTCTGCGTTTGGGACAACGGCGATGGCACGACCACCGTGGCCGCCATCGATGTGAAGACGCTGTTTCAACTCGTGCAAAACCCCGGCCTGGCGGAGATCGCCGACAATGTGCAGGCGATGCTCCAGCGCGTCATGCAAAATGTTGCTGCAGGTCCAGCCAAATGATTGGGAGGAGTAGCCATGACATCCGCCGACAAAAAACACATCGTGATTCTCGGCGCCAGCTTTGCGGGTTTGACGGCCGCCTACGAACTCCAGCACGCGATCCAGCACGGGCACAAGGTCACGGTGATCGACAAGAGCGACAAGTTCGTCTTTATTCCGTCATTAATCTGGGTACCCTTCGGCTGGCGTTCGCCGGACGATGTTTCGTTTCCTCTTAAGCCGGCGCTGGATCGAGCCGGGGCGGAGTACATTCGCGCCGGCGCCCAGCAAATCGATCCAATCAAGCAGACGATTGAGGTTATTCCGTACGGTTCAAACGAAGCGAAGAAGATTGATTACGATTATCTGCTCGTTGCGACCGGACCCCAAGTGCAGTTCGACGTTGTTCCGGGGCTCGGCCCGCATGGTGGCTTTACGGAAAGCATTTGCACAGCGGAGCATGCGGTGCGCGCCGCCCAGGCGTGGAAACGGTTTGTGCAGGACCCTGGCCCGGTGATCGTGGGGGCCACGCAAGGCGCGGCCTGTTTCGGAGCGGCGTACGAGTTCATTTTCAATTTGGAATATGCCCTGCGCCGCGAGCGAATCCGCGACCGCGTGCCGGTGACGTACGTCACGGCCGAGCCGTTTGCGGGCCACTTCGGCATCGGCGGGCTTACCTGGGCCAGGGAAATGACCGAGTGGTTTTTCCGGCACACGCACATTGATTGGGCGCTCAACGCCGTCATTGAAAAGGTGACGCCGGGCCAAGTGCATTTCACGAAGGGCGATCTGCATCATGCATCTGCCGGCGGGAAAGCGCCGCCGGACGCGCTGGCGGGCAAGAGTTTGCCGTTCAAATACGCGATGATCATTCCGCCTTTCCTCGGCGTGGAGGCGGTGCGCAAGTCGGGCCTGGGCAACGAGCGCGGTTTCATCGTGGTCGATGACTATTTCCGTCACCTACAGCATGCCAACATCTTCGCGGCGGGAGTGTGCGTGGCCGTCGCCCCGCCGGCGCCGTGCGAAGCCGGCTGTTCGGTGCCGAAGACCGGCTACGTGAGTGAAGTCATGGCGAAATACGCAGCGATGAACATCATGGCCACCATTGCGGGCAAGCCGCTGAAACCGAAACCATCCACCGAAATCGACGCCAAGTGCGTGATGGACGCCGGCAATATGGGCATCATCATGTACACCGACCGCATCTATGCTCCCAGCCGGCGCAAATGGCAGATGCTTATCCCAGGCCCGTGGGCACATTGGGTAAAGGTGTGGTTTGAAAAATACTACATCTGGAAAATGCGCACGGGCCATGTGAATTGGCCTTAGCGTTGTGTCACGGCTATTCGGTTGCGGAATTCGCGAAATCTCCGATTTCAGCCGGATCGGAATTCTTGCGAATTCCGCAACGCAATAGCTGCAAGGAACTGCGGCTACCGGCTTTGCTTCTCACCGTCAACGTCACCATGCCGAACATCCCTGGCATGATCTTGCCAGCCGGATCGGGGAAGTTGATTTCGGCTCGCAGAGTCCGGTCGGATTACTCTGTCGTTCCAGCTGCTCTCTTGTCGTGCTGCGAATGCACCGGTTCGCTACACCCTATTGAAGTCCACGCCGATCCATGCGCCGCCCTTCACTTCCAGACGTTTGGTTCGCGCTACGGCTCAGTCCCAACCCAACGTGCCCTCCGCTCGCTTGTGTTCTTGTCATGCTCGGGGCCGGCGAAAGTTTGCGGTTTATGATCGGCACCTGTGAACTCGTTATCAGCTTTGGTCGGGAGCGCTATTCTGCGATGCAGAGCAGGAGGTATCTTGAAGCATGTTCTACGTTGTCGTGCTCCATTTGGTTGATCCGTCCAATCAACGAATTCCAAATGTCGAGCTGCAATTCGAGCCAGCGCGGTCCGAGCCCATGTTGCAGCATGACCGGGTAAATCGCCGTGGTTAATTCGGCAGCGAGATCTTCCACAAGTGGATCCCGGTCGGGCAATGGCGGGTTCATGACTTGCCTCCAGAGCAAAAATGGGGCTACAATCTTGCAGACTCGTTTGGCGTATGGCGCGAAACACCATATGAGGCGTTCCGCCGCCATTCGAGCGGGCTGACAAGCCGAAGAGGAATTCAGAACGGCCGGTGTCTAGTCGAGCACGTCTGCAACGTTGGTGAATATGAACAAGTAGTCATGGACTGCACGGCAATCGCGAGCCACTCTTCACATCTAGGACACTGGATAACGACCCTTGGAGGAATACTGCTAACTGATCGTTGAAGTTCGCCCGGTGAAGTCCACACGGTTTTCGGGTCAAAATCAAACTTCTGTTGGCAATTCTTGCATGTGACGTTTTGCATCGCTATCTCCTGACAGATTTGGTCAAAAGCACACACAATGATTCCAGAACGTATTGGCGAACTAGCTTGGTTCGCCATCGTTAGCACGGATTTTAGTTTCCACCTGCTCTCGCGTTTTCCGTATCTGATGAATTCAGGAGATGCAAGCAGGTGAGCCGATCAATCGCTTGGCACAAATGCCGTTTTCACTAGGGCAAACGCAAGAACTGTGCCGTTTTGGCGAATGCGTTGCTGACAGGTGGTAAACCTGATCTTTCGCATTCCCTGATGGCGAAGTCCGAAACCAGTCTGAAGGCGTAACACGGTAGGTTTTTGTTCACGCCGGTGAATATTTCACCGAGCGGGGCGGCTCCATCAGAAAGAGGCCTGCACTCGAATTGGCACGCCAGGTTATTAGCAATTGGGCCAGAGCCGACGTACCGTATAAGAGAGGCGAGCTTTTGAATTTCTCTCGAAGAATGATTCGTCGGCCCCACCCGTTCTTTCGCCGCATTTATGGCTGTGGACGAGCCTGCAGATTACTCCGTGAGTTGGTGATCTTTTTCTCTTCCTGTGCCGTGTAGCAATCCAAGACGGCCCGCCACCTTCTACGGGCGCGGGAGCGAAGTGCATAGCGGGCGCTGACCACGAGCGCGGTGAATGCCAAAAGAGCGATGAGCGCCACTATCGGGGTCTGAGAAATGGCTTTCCGGGCCGAATTGTCCCACAAGATAAACATAAGTCCGCCGAAAAGTCCGAGGGTTGGCGATCGCGAGACCGTTGAGATTGGCGAACCGGCGAGTGACGTTTGTCGAGTGTTCGCTTTCGGGTTCGTGTTCATGTTTCTCCTCGTTAAAGTTGCCTTGGAGGCATTTGTACCCGGAACGGCCAATTCGATGATACGGCAGAAGAAATCGCAGCGGATGACATTAAAAGAAGGCACTGGCGGGATTCAGGGGGACGCAAGCTGTGCGAGCCGGGCAAACCGATTTCGAAAACTGAGCCGCTTTGAACACTGAAAACAAGCGACCGGTCGCGATCATCGATGCACCGGCCGCTTGCTTAATTATCGTGCTCAACGCTTCATAGGTATAAGTTCTGCTACACCTTGTTGAAGTCCACGCCGATCCAGGCGCCGGCCTTCACATCCACGCTCTTGCTTCGCTCCACGGTCTTTCCGTTGGCATCGGTCCAGCGAGCGCGGAACTGGTAGGTGTAAGTCTCCCCCGGCTTCAGTTCCGGCGAGTAGAGGTGCCGCACGGCTCCGGTTGTGTCGGTCTTTTGACCCAGCACCCAGAGTGTCGCATTGGCAGGCAAGCGCACCTCGATGTTGGCTACATTGGGGTCCATGGATTCATCTGACGGAGCGGTTGTGGTGGCGGGCAAGTAGTTCATATCCGGCGAATCCGTTGGCGCCGCGACATAGCTATCGGCCGGACCGTAGTAATAAGAACCCATGTAGTAAGGGGCGCCATAGCCATAGTCATAGCGAGAGAAACCCCACGGGTAGCTGAATAATGGCAAGCCGCCGAAGCCGAATCCGGGCCAACCAAAGCCGCCATAGCCGTAATAGCCGTGGCCATAGTAGCCATCATGACCGTAATAGCCGTTGTGGCCGTAGTAGCCATTTCCATAATAGCCGTTATGGCCATAGTAGCCGTTTCCATAATAGCCATTGTGGCCATAGTAGCCGTTTCCAGAGTAAGCATGACCATCGTGGCCGTAGTAATTGTTCGGATGCGCTCCGTAATAATTGCCCGAGCCATAGTAAGCGCTGTGCGTTCCGGAGTAGCCGCTGCCGGAATAGCTGGGGTGGCTATAAGAGCCGCCGCTATAGTGCGAGTAGCCACCGGAATAGCCGCTGCCGTGGCTGTAGCCACCAGAACTGCTACTGCTGTTGTGGCCACTGGAACTGCCCCCTCCACTATGGCCGTGTTGAGCCAATGTTAGCGCGGGCAGACCCAGCAAGCACGCGGCACAGAACGTCAAGGAAATGCCAATCGTTCGCATGATGCACCTCTTTGAAGAAATGACGGTCAAGGACCACCCAAGCGGCCACATAAAGAGACAGACGAATAGCGGACCGTTGATTCGAGCAGTCGAATCACGGTTTGGTAATCGCTGGTTTTGCCCGAAGCGCCTGTTTTTTGCCAGGTGGCGGAATGGCCATCGCAAAATTACGGCGATCGGGTAAACCCGCTCGATATGCGCCGTATTAGAACCAAAACCGGGGTATTGACACTATGTTGTGATGCAAGTCCGATGCCGAAGTAGAAAACAAGCCAAATGCATACGTTTACAGGCTTGTTGGCATAAATGTCAGGTCAATTCCTAACCGTCGCGGCGAAATCTTAACCATACACTTCGATTCACTAACGACGCCGCAAGGGAGACCGGAGCCAAGGCGGATGCTAAATGGGGACATCGAAATGTCCCCGCCCGCCAATCATCAGTTGCCTATGTACCCATTCAAGCCACCGAACTTGCCGCCGATGCCTTGAAAGCCCTGGATGCCGCCAAGCCCAGCGACGCCACCTCCGAAGCCGCCAATATCGCCGCCGAAACCGCCGCCGAAGCCGCCGATACCCGCTTGGCCCTGGAATCCTTGTAGTCCACCGACGCCCTGAAACTGCCCTTGAAATCCACCGTTGAAGCCCACGCCCCCGGACATGCTACCCACGTAGCCGGTAGGCAACTGCGGCAAAACAAAGACGCCGGGAACGATTTGAAAGCCCGAAATACCGCCGCCAAAGCCTTGGCCGCCCGAAAACCCACCGACGCCGCCCTGGATACCGGCAGCACCCTGGAAATTACCACCGATTCCCTGCAGTCCGCCCTGGATCTGGCCGCCGATTCCTTGCAGTCCGCCTTGGATCTGGCCGCCAATGCCTCCAACGCCACCGACACCCCCAATCCCACCAACGCCTCCGACTCCGCCGATGCCACCGACCCCGCCAATCCCCCCAATTCCATTTATTCCCCCGGCGCCACCAATGCCTTGGAATTGGCCGGCCGCTCCGGTTCCCACAAGCCCCAATTGAGGATTACTAATTGTGGACACAGGCGTACCCGGCCTAAGAGGTGATGGCCCCGGCGACATCGGAAAGCTTGGGTTAGGCGGAAACAAAATGAAGACTGGGTTTCCTGCAAGGTCTTTGACTGCTGTCGATTGTGCAGCTAACGGAATTGTGGGAGTGCCGCGAACTGTCGAAGGGCGAACCGGCGGGAATTGGGCCTGGGCTACGAGCCCGGCTAACACGATCACGGCGAGCGCGATGGCGAACAATCGCCATCCAAACCGGAAAGAAGGATGGAGAGCCATAGGAGTGCCTCAAAAAAGGAATGGACACACTCGTCTCCGAAGCAGAGAACGAACGCTGTTGCGCTATGCAAAGGGGTATGACGAAAACTGAATCGGCATTGGGACCGAGTATTCGGCCCTGATTTAAAGTGTCGCCGCTTGCGATCGGCTCAACGAAATGCTTCTTGCCGGGTTGAGATCAGTTTATTCCAAGATCGTCGGGACCGGCAAGAGAGAAAGCAAGATTTTTCGGGCTTCGTTTGGGCAATTGGAGAAAGCCGAAATCTCGGTAAACCTCTGAATCCGATGCGAACAAAAAATGCCCACAGGGAATTGTCTGTCGAATTGCTGCAAATCAACATTCGGAACACCGAAGTCGAAGCCCGCCGTCAACGGCGGGCTTCGACTTCGGTTTCAGCATCCTCGGATCAATTTCAGCGGTTCCTTCCGAACAAGCGACGACCCGACGCCCGGCGGTTGTCGATCCATCGGCTAAATAACCGGTCTCCCAGGCTCGGAGGGTCGCCGTAGATCGCGTACCAACTCCGGAAGTCGTGGTATTCGCGATTGACGGGAATCCCGCGTGCCTCGCGTCGATTGTCCACCCAGCGATCGAACAAGTAATTCAGAAAGCCGGGGCCGGAATCGTCAGGTGGCGGTTGGGCGTGGCCCGTGTTGGGCCTGGCTAACATCACCGTTATTGCAACCGCGCCAATTGCAGTCCAAACCAAGAGCCGCTTCATGATGCGCTCCTTTGAGGTTTATGTCGCCTCGGACATTGCGAACGAACAATCACTGAATTAGAGAGCACCTTCGATCGCTCCCTCCCTTAACCTGAATGCGCAAGCAGTCGAATTGTGACCGGCCACCGCGCCTTACCAGCGGATAAGATCGGAGTGGGGGACACGATAGCCGAGATCACCCCACTTGTTCCCATTGATGATCACGTTGCCGACCCGGTAGTAATTCGAGAAGTAGTTTCGCAAACGGTCCCCCGAGAACAAGCCTGGGCCTTCCCATTGTCCCGAGGCCAGGCCAGGCCGGTCGCGTAACCAGCCAATGAAACCCTGTCCTTGCTGCCAGCGGTCCCGCAAGGGACCCGCTTCACTTTTGGCGGGCGTGCATAATGTCATGCCAACAACTAGCAGGACGGCTGCAAAAAATGTCATGATCTTCGTCATTGCAAGACTCCTTTGAAAAAAGGTTCGAAAGACTCTCTCGTTCCGCACAAGCGGGAACGAGCAATTCAGGAACGGAAATTCATTGGCCGAAACACGACGGCGGCTTCACCGCTCCACGTGCCCCTTCACCTCCTCTCTCCGCCGGCGAAGTCTTTATCAAGGTTGCGGGACATGCACCGGTGCTCGCACGCCATGATCAGGCGTGTCGGTGCCGTTTCCCTGATCCGGCGATCCGTTGAGTTTCCAGGCGATGTAGCGGTCCAGCAGATCCACCGTGAACAGGGCGGGAACCTCGTTCAGGCGTCGATCCGATTCCAATCGACTCAGGTCGGCAAACGGCATGCGGGCTCGCAACTCGAGCATGCCTTCATCCGTGACCACCCCATCGCGGACGAATGCAGGATCGCCACCGAAAACAGACTCCGGGAAGAGTTCGGCGCGTGGGATCCGCAAGCCAAACTCGCGTTCGAGGCGAAACACGATGTCAAGAAAATCAATCGATTCGGCTCCCAGGTCGTCGCGCAGCCTGGCAGCCGGTGTGACTTCTTCGGGCTCGACGTTTAACGCCTGCATGAGAACCTGCTGAACCTTCGTGTGAATGGCATTCGGTGTGTGCATGTTGAAATGCTCCCTTGTGAACGCTGTTACTTTCTGAGCGTTAGCGTTTCTAGTGCGCGCGCACTCTGTACGGCGCACAATGAATGCGCTAAAGCCTTTCTCGGTCCGGACGAAAAAGAGGATCGTGCCTTGAATCCCAAAGGGCAGGCAGACGCTCGGTAGGCTCGGCGACAGTTTGCCGGTGCGGAGGCCAGCGCCCGGCGCCTGTCGCTCACTTGGGCTTCCTCAAAGTGAGAAGCTGTTGGAGCGAAAGCACCATCCGTGCCAATGGGAGAAGAAATTTTCGCAGTGCTCCCAAGTGCTTATTCCAACCGATTTTAGAGTTTGCGAAATGAAACGGACCAGCGGCTTCTTGAGATTCGAAGTGACGTAGTGGCATGAAGGCCGGCGGATTATTCACCCTCATGATGAATTCCGTTTCAATGAAAAACGTGCGATTAATGGTTCGGCGCTGTGGGTTAAACGCTTGGCCTGATACGTATGCGATTCACAATCTGAAATGCGCGTTCGATTGCGAGCGGCCCGGGGAAATCGTGTTTCACATCGGGACGGCCTTAGAGCTGTAAACTCGGCCAAATATCATCTGAGCACGAGTTTCGCACTTTGAGTGGCGCATTTGACAGATTTTCCGCCGGCGTGGGCAAAATTCGACCGAGTATTTTCGCTGATAGCGCAGCCCACGGCAACAATTCATTACGTTGTAAGCTTTTTAAGCCACAAAATGTTGGAGCTTAGAGCGAGTCCACTATTTCGGGAATGGCACAATCATTGCGTTAACGCCACGTCGCATCGCGACGTTCTGATCGGTGTCGGAGATTTGCAACGACCGCATGCGCATTGGTATTAAACAACGCGTTTTTCAGCCTGCATGTTTCTTGGCGAAATGCGCAAGATGGATTGAAGTTTCGCGATTTGCGGAGCCGATCAGTGAAAGCAGGATGCGCGATCCTCCGGATTCTACCGAATTGGCAGGTGTCTTGACGCAGGAAGCGAAGCGAGAATGCCATGAATGGAAACTGGTTGCATTACCGGGTTTTGGCCACCGCCCTTCTCTTCCTCACAGTTTGCCAGCCGTGTTGGGCCCAAAAGCCCAAGGAGGAGCCGCCGAAGCCCGCCGATGTCCTGCCCAAGCCGCGAACGGTTCCCAATGGCGGCGAGGCCCTGGCCGCCCCGCCGACGATTCTAGGCGACAACTTCCAGCCCATCGACCTGCCGAGCGCGCTGCGGTTGGCCGGCGTGCAGAACCCGCAAATTCTTTTGGCTCAGGAACGCGTGTTGGAAGCAGTAGCACTCCGGCAACTGGCGGCGGCGCAACTGCTGCCCACGCTCAATGCCGGCTTCAATTATGATTCGCACGGCGGCCCCATCCAGCAATCGAGCGGGAACATACTCAACGTCGATCGCCAATCCCTCTATGTCGGCCTTGGCGCCAATGCGGTCGCCGCCGGCACGGTCACGATTCCCGGCCTCGTCTGGACCGGCAATGTTTCGGAAGGAATCTACAGCAATCTCATCAGTAGAGTGGTCGTCCGGCAACAACAATATGCCAGCGCCGCGGTGCGCAACGAAATGCTGCTGCGCGTGGGGTCAGCTTATCTGGAATTAGTGCGGACGGAGGGGCATCGCGTCATTGCGCTGCGCAATCGCGACGAAACCCGGGAAGTGGCGCGCGTGACCGCCAACTATGCGAAAACCGGCCAGGGCCGTCAAGCCGACGCCAACCGCGCCACGGCCGATCTCGAACAACGCGATATCGAACTCGTGCAAGCGGAAAACGACATGCTGACCGCCTCGGCCCGCCTCTGCGGCTTGTTGGGGCTTGACCCGGCCGTGCGCTTGCAAGCAGTCGAAAGCTATGCGGTGCCCCAAGCCATCGTGCCGCCTCCGGTTTCGTTGCCGGAATTGCTGGCCATGGCCTTGGCGCAACGGCCGGAACTCGGCGAACGCCAGGCCGCCATCCGCGCCGCTTTCCTGGAAATGCAGCGGCAAAAAGTCCTACCATTTTCGCCCAATATCATCATGGGCTACAGTGTCGGCTCGTTCGGCGGCGGCAGCAACCTGGTCGCGGTGCCGTTCGGCAACTTTGCCGACCGCGAAGACTTCGATGCCGTCATGTTCTGGTCGCTGCGCAACCTGGGCATCGGCAACCTGGCCGCGATTCGCTTGTCGCAGAGCAACCTCCGCAGCGAGAACCTACGGGTGGTGGAAGTATTGGACCGCATTCGGGCGGAGGTAGCCACTGCTTACGCGCGCGCCAACACGCGCTTTGCCCAAATCGACTCGAATGAACGCGGCATTGCCGCTAGTGAACAAGCGTTCAAAGAAGATTTCCTGCGCACCCGCAATCGCGAGGGTCTGCCCATCGAAGTGCTCGACAGCCTACGTTTGTTGAGTCGCAGCCGGTACGGTTATCTCGATGCCATCATCGATTACAATCTGGCCCAGTTCGCGCTTTATGTGGCGCTCGGCCAGCCGCCGGCCGATTGGCTCGCCCGGCCGGTGCCACCCGACCCGACTTCCCCCACAATTCCGACATCGGCGCAACGCAAATAGTTTTTTTCTTGCGAGCAATGCAGGTTGGCCTCAAGGGAACGGATGCCAGTGGCCATGACGCAACGAATTGCGAGGTTGATCGTGCCAAAACGGCAACGCCGGACCGCGCTGGCGCTTGGCGCCATTGTTGCATTCGCTTCCGGATGTTCCCTCTTCCAGGCCGAGCAGCCTGTCCCGCAAGAAAGACCTTTGAGCGCGCAGTCCAAGCAAGCGCCCACAGTAACAGCGGTCTGGAAAAACCCATTAGCCGAAAACAAGTCCGCTGTTGTGCCGGCCCAGGTCGTGATCCCTGCCCCGGATGGCCCGGCCGACCAGAAGAAGCCCTCGTCCACGCTTCCTGAGCCACCCTCGGTTGCTGCTCTGTTGGCGCCGGTCATCCCGCCGCCGGCGGGGGAATCACCGGTCGATCTCCAGATTGCCTTGTCGATTGCTTCGAGCAACAACCCGACGATCGGACTCGGTGAGGAAGCCGTCCGCGCCGCCCTGGCGGAGCGTATGGCGGCGCGCGCACTATTGTTGCCCACGGTGAATCCCGGTTTGAACTTTCGCATCCACAGCGGCAATTTGCTCGGCGGCGCAGGCACGATTCGGTACGACGATGTCGACTCGCTCTATGCCGGCCTCGGCGCGTACGCCAGGGCGGCGGATACCGTTGCGATTCCAGGCGTGCGCATTTTTGCTCAGCTCGGCGATGCGATCTTTGAGCCGCGTCTCGCGGCTATTCGAGTGCAGGCGCGGAGCTTTGATTGGGCGGCGGTGCGCAATCAGGTATTGCTGGAAGTCGTGCAGCGTTACTTCGAGCTGTTAGGGGCTGAAACGCGGCTGGGCGCTTTGCGGCAATCGGAAACCGAGATAGCTGAAATCATGCGCCTGACGTCGAACTTTGCCAAGGCCGGGCAAGGCCGCGAGGGCGACGCCCAACGTGCGCTGGCCGAAGCGGAACTCATGCGCGCGGATGCCCAACTGGTCGAAGAAGAAGCCGCGGTAGCGGCGGCGCAGCTGGCTTCCCTCCTGTCGATGGATCCGTCCATTCGTTTGCACACGGACCCGTCTACACTGGCGCCGATTGCGCTCGTGGACGAACATGCCGATATGAGCGACCTGCTGCGCACTGCGGCAAGCAATCGGCCGGAGGTAAGCGCGCGCCTGGCCGAAATTCGCGAAGCGCAGACGCGGCTGCGGCAAAACCGGCTGCGCCCGCTGTTTCCGCTGCTTTCGGTCGGCTTCAGCTACGGCACCTTCGGGGGCGGCGGCAATGTGGCCGCCACACCCTTCGGCAACTTCAGCGGCCGGACCGATTTCGACGTGTTGGCCGTCTGGTCGCTGGAGAACCTGGGCTTCGGCAACCGGGCGATCAACAATCGCGCCCGCTCGAATGTGCGCCAGGCCGAATTGGCCGAGGCAGCGGTGCTCGACGACATTGGCCGGGAGGTAGGTGAAGCCCAGGCTCTAATTGTGGCCGCCCGCCAACGAATGGAAGCCGCCGGCCGCGAAATGCTGGTAGCTCAGGACGGCTTTCAAGAAGAGCTAACGCGCACACGAAATCTGGCGGCCCGGCCGATTGAAGTGCTCAATAGCCTCAATCAGCTCCGCCGCGCGCGGCAAAGCGTGATTCAAGCAACCATCGATTACAATCAAGCGCAATTCCGCTTGTACGTGGCGCTGGGCCAGCCGCCGCTACCGTGATGATCTGTCGCAGTAGCCGCGTTATTTCCGACTGGTTCCAAGCATGCCACGACTTTTAGGAAGCAATCTGTTTAATCAAGTTTCGTCATTCGAGCAAGCCCTGCAATTCCGACCGCAGCCGTTTCAGCACTCGGCTCTTCGCGAGGATCACGGCGTTGAGCGAGAGATCGAGTTCCCGCGCCACCTCGGACGGAGGGCGGCCGTCAATTACTTGGCGGCGAAAGGCTAACCAGGTGGCCGGCGCGAAATCGTTTTGGACCATTTTGAGGGCGCGCACGGCCAAGTGTTCGTCGTGTTCGCGGTCCCAGAGTTTGCCAAGTTCGCTGTGGGGATCGGCGACGGCGTCGAGATCGACCGACGGATTTTCGGATCGAGTTCGGAAAAACTTGCGCGTGTGGTTGGCCAGAATGCCGCGGAGCCAAGCGCGGAATGCGCCCGGGCCACGATGCTCGAAGTCCGCCACATGAGCGACGACGACAATCAACACTTCCTGGATCAAATCGTCGTGGTCCGCAGCCGGAACGCCGGATCGGACTAACCAACCGCGCAGCAGCGGGCCGTACACCTCCAGCAACCGTTTCCAGTCGCGGTCGGTGGGATCGCCGGCAAGGCGGCCGAGCCAAGTTAGCGAGGTTTCCATCATGGCGGGCCTCACAGTTTACGCGATCGGCACGGCGGCCAAGTTACGGAGTTCCTGAAGAAAGCCGTCTTTGTCCGCCGGCGATACTGCTATGGGGAGCCGGGCCGGCTTACCATTTTTCTTGCGGTAGTGGATGAGCAGAACGTCGAGCGATAGCGCGAAGCCCCAGGAAGGATACCATACACCAAGCCGCGGTTTGATTTCGATGATCGCATCCCGTGGTATTTTCCGCCAAAATGGCCCGCTGTGCGCGATCACAGCCGCGTCTGTGACTTCGTAGTATGTCGAGAAGGGAATCCACAAGAATAATACGCCCGGAATCAAAGTCAGAAGCACCGCAATTTGAATTTGATACGGGGCACCGAGGTTCCCGGTGATCCAGCTCACACCGATGCCGACGACAATCAGAATCCCGCCGAGCAGGGGCAGCAATTTGGCCCAAAGACCTTTCTCAGACTGATAGGTCATGTCGCTTACCACACGATTGAGACAAGCGTCACGGCGTAAGCGCGACGGCAAATTCGTGAAGCCACGTCACGCTTACGCCGCGACGTAAGCCTGATGTCCTTTCTATCTTTGTTCGTCGGCCCGGACGGTTTGGCCGGCCCGGCGTGGGATTGTGGGGTGGCGCCGTATGTGGTCGTGCGCCATCTGCCGTCGGCGTCCTGCGCCATGACGACTGTCTCGAAAACCGGATCAATGAGCGTGAATTTCGACGCGAACTCGACAACGACGTAGCCGACCGGCAGCAATTCTGTCTTCCGGAGGGTGCGCGATATGAGACGGCCTCGGTCGTTTAACTGTTGCTTACAGTTGCGCACGAAGTCTTCCTGCTTCACCACTCGCTGGCCGACGCTGAATTCCTGCTCCCACGCTTCTGAATACCGTTCATCGTCGAGGAGTTTGAGCCAGGCGTCGGCGGCTTGAGTGGCCGGTGTAATCTTGGCGGGTGCGGGCGTAGGCGCATTTGCCGGTTGGATCACGCCATTGCCGGCCACTGGCGGCTTAACCGGACAAGCCGCCTGCCACTCCTTGTACGCCGGTGTCTGTTTCCAGCGCTCGTAGCCTTCGCCGGGGCCGACGAGATCCACATTGGCGCCCACATCGCCGGCTTCGGGCGAGAGGCGGAAGTCCGCAGCGACGAGCCGATCCGGCCCGTCGGACAGGCGGCGACGTAGATTATCCACATTCTTCGGGCCGCCGAACTG
>DATGHS010000423.1:0-32735 GCA_035307785.1 Gemmataceae bacterium | reverse complement strand
TTCCGCTGTCAAATTCAAGTCGAAGCAGCTTACCGATCTCAAAGAGGCGATCCTGGGCCCGGCCTACTCGCCCGACGGCAAGAAAATCGCCTTCCTCCGCTCCGGACGGCTCTGCACGATGGATGCCGACGGCAAGGAACTAAAGGTGCTCGTCGACGACCCGCAGGTAATCGATTACGATTGGTCGCCCGATTCCAAGATGCTCGTCTACGCCCGAATGGACGCGAGTTTCGGCACGGAGATTTTTATCACGCCGGCCGCATTCTGGCGGGCCGAAAATGTCACCCGCTATGCCACATCCAACTACGACGTGAGTTGGAGCAAGACCGGCATGAACCTGGGCTTCATCAGTGAACGGCCGGGGCCCGGCGGCATGCAATTTCGGCCGTACGTATTGCCGCTGCAAAAGCCGGCAGCGCCGGGCGCGCCGGCAAGCAGCGATATCGACTGGGACGATATCCATTTGCGCGCCACGTCGGTCGCGTCAATGAACGCTGCCGCCGTTAGTATCGCGCCCGACGGCGCCCGGATTGCCTTCCGCTCGATATCGAGCAATAGCGACGATCTCTGGGTGGCCAGCAGCGATGGCCGGCAATTAAACCGCCTGTCCAACGGCAACCTGCGGCCGCAGGAAATTCGCTGGTCGCAGAAGCACAGCGGCACCATTTACTTCCGCGACCAGAACGGCATGATCCGGATTGCCCGGCTCGGTTATTCCGTCTTCTCTTCGGGTTCAACGGCGCCCGAGCCGCAGGCGGTCAACTTCACGGCGAAGATGACCATTCGCCGCGACGAGGAATTCCGCGAGATGTTCGAGCAAAGCTGGCGGCTGCTGGGCGACCAATTCTACGACGGCACCCTTCATGGCGCGGACTGGAACGCCGTCCGCACCCGCTATCTCCCTGCTATCAAGCACATCGCGCATAAGCAGGATTTGTACGCGCTCATTTACTTGATGCTTGGTGAACTAAATGCTTCGCACTTGGGGATCACGGGCAACACCACGCAGCCGGAAGAAGTGACGGCCGATCTTGGCCTGCTCTTCGACGAGACGTACACCGGGCCGGGCAAGAGAATTGCGGAGGTGCTGAAGCGCGGCCCAGCCGACAAGCGCGGCCTGAATTTAAAGAAGGGGGAGATCATTCTCGCCGTCGACCGCACGCCGATCACGGAGAAGACAAACTGGAGCCAGTTGCTAAATGCCAAAGTTGGCGAAAATGTGCTGCTCGAAGTCCTTCCCGCCAACGGTGATATGAAGGATCCGAAGATTCGCCGCAAGATTGAGATCCAGGCGATCAGCCGGCCGGACACCCAGAAGCTGATGTACGAGCGCTGGGTCGATCGCAATGCGGCCCGCGTGAAGGAACTCAGCGCGGGCACCGTCGGCTACATCCATATTCCGAGCATGGACCAGGAAGGGCTCGACCGCTTCGTGCGCGCCCTATACTCCGATTGTTTCGACAAAGATGCCATTGTGCTCGATGTGCGCTACAACGGCGGCGGCTATACGCACGATAAGGTGCTGAACTTCCTCACCGGCCGCGAGCACACGGTCTTTAAGCCACGCGCGGGCGGGGAAGGACTGGTGTTGCGGGCCGACGACCGCAAGTGGACCAAACCGCTTGTCTTGCTCATCAACAACCAGTCTTATAGCGATGCCGAGATCTTCCCCAATGCATTCCGAGAGCTGGGTCTCGGCAAGCTGGTGGGTCAACCGACGGGCGGCATGGTCATCGGCACGCACCCCGTGCGCCTGATCGACGGCTCGACGTTTCGCATTCCCGCTATCGGCGTCTTTTCCATGAAAGGCGTGAACATGGAGAAGGAAGGCGTGGTGCCTGATTACACCGTTATTCCGAGCCCGGAAGACCTGGCCAAGGGCATCGACCTGCAGATCGACAAGGCTGTGGAGGTGGTCAAAGGCGACGTGCTGGCCTGGAAGCAGTCACGAACGAAAACAATCGCTGGCGGCCCCGTGGGTCCCAAGGCCGCCGCTACCACGCCCGCCCCGAAGCCAATGATGCCGCCGGTCGGGCCGTAAGGCAGAGCGCCAATCGGATGCGGGCATGGTTGAGTATTCGCCAGAACATTTTCGGAGCGGGCCCATGCCCGTGCGTTCCTGGTTGCCGATATTGTCAGTGCTGGCGGCGGCTGCCATCGGTGTTCTTGGTTGCCGAGAGAGGGATCATCCTCAAGCGGCAACCTCTTCCGGACCGGCGTGGTTTGAGGATGTCACCGACCAGGTGGGCCTCCATTTCACGCACGATGCCGGCCTCGGCGGGTCGTATTTTCTGCCCGAGATCATGGGCTCCGGCGCGGCCTTGTTTGACTGCGACAACGACGGGCGGTTGGACATTTATCTGGTGCAAAACGGCGGGCCAAAATCGCCAGCGCGAAATCGACTCTTTCGGCAGAAAGAAGACGGTACTTTTGAAGACATCAGCGCCGGCTCCGGCCTCGACGTAGCCGGTTATGGCATGGGCGTGGCCATCGCCGACGTCAACAACGATGGTCTGCCCGACGTCTTGCTCACCGGTTTTCACGGCATTCGCCTGTTCTTGAACAACGGTAACTGCACTTTTTCCGAGGTCACCAAGGAAGCCGGCCTGAACAGCGTACACTGGGCCACTTCCGCCTCCTTTCTCGACTACGACCGCGATGGCTGGCTCGATCTGGTAGTGGTGCATTACGTCGATTACCACGGAGGCGATCCGTGCATGGGCCCGGCCTACCGTCGTGACTACTGCCACCCCAATCTTTTCGCCGGGTGCGCCGCCCAGCTGTTCCACAATCTGGGGCCGAAGGATGGGAAAATCCGATTTGAAGACGTTACCGTAAAATCAGGTTTGGCCCGCTTGCCGGGCGCCGGTCTGGGCGTCCTTTGTGCCGATTTCAACGGCGACGGCTGGCCCGATATATTCGTGGCCAACGACTCCCATGCGAATCATTTGTGGATCAATCAAAAAAACGGCACGTTCCACGAGGAAGCGATCGCCCGGGGTTGCGCGTTCAATGCCCTGGGCCGACCCGAAGCCAATATGGGGGTTGCGTACGGCGATGTATACAGCGATGGTCTGCCAGCCCTGCTCGCCACCCATCTGACGGATGAAACCAATACGCTTTGGAGGCAGGGTCCGCCCGGACTATTTACCGACCGAACGATTGCCTCGGGATTGACCGCGGGCAGCTGGCGGGGCACCGGCTTTGGCGTCATCCTGGCTGACTTCAATCAGGACGGGAATCTCGATGTAGCCATTGTCAATGGTCGCGTGACCCGGCCCGGCGACTCGAAATCGCGCGGCTTCGATTGGAATGATTACGCGGAGCGCAATCAGATCTTCACTGGCGATGGCCAGGGCCGCTTCCGCGATTTGTCGCCGGATAACCCGGCATTCTGCGAAACTCGGCGGCTTGGTCGTGGACTGTGCGGCGGGGACATCTTTGGCAACGGCCGCGTTGATCTGCTGGCTTCTTACGCCCACGGACCGGCTCGATTATATCGCAACGTTGCACCGCAAGCCGGACATTGGCTCTTGGTTCGGGCTATTCTGCCGGAATGGAAGCGCGACGCGTACGGAGCCACGGTAACTATAACCGCCGGCGCCCGGCAATGGTTGCGCCATATTCAACCCGGTTCGAGCTATCTGTGCAGCAATGATCCGCGGGCTCATTTCGGCCTGGGCAGCATTGATAAGCTCGATTCGATTCGCGTAAACTGGCCGGATGGCAGCGTCGAAGAATTCCCCGGCTGCGCCGCCGACCAGCGCTTGACGCTTCGCAAAGGCGAAGGAACCCCGCGTCGTTGAGCCAAATTCGACATGCTGAACGCCGATTCGACTACCCGGTCTGCTTCGCGCCGAAAGCGCTGGCTGATGTTCGGTTTGACCGGATTTGCGCTTATCGCGGCGTGTTTGTGGGCCATTCGGCATTTCGCCTTTCCACCGGAGCGGCCGGTCGCGCCGCCGCAACCGGACCTGATGGGCATTGATCCTGCTGTGCAACAGGCCATTGAACAACAAACAGGCCATGTGCAAAAGGACATCCAATCCGGCGATGCGTGGGGCCAACTCGGGTGTGTGTTTGTCACTCACGGCTTTGAGGAGGAGGCACTTACTTGTTTTCTTCAGGCGGCGAGCCTTGACCCCAAGAACCCCATGTGGCTCTATTTTCAGGGGCTGAGTCTACTGTTGCGCGACCCTAATTCAGCCCTGCCGAAAATGGAGCAAGCGGTGCGTCTGGCGGGGGGGGATAAGGTCGTCGGCCTGCGCCACCAGCTGGCCGAATTGTACTTGAGCTTGGGCCGGCTAGATCAAGCCCGTAAACAATTCGAGACCATACTCACGAGCCAGCCCGCCGACGCTCGGGCTCACCTGGGCTTGGCGCGTATCGATTTGCAAGCCGCCAACCTGAATTCGAGCCGCCGCCATTTGGACGCAGCGGCCAGTAGTGAGCACCATCGCCGGGAAGTGCTGGCGTTATCGGCCCAGGTCTACCAGAAAGCGGGTGACCCCAAAGCAGCGAACCGTGAACTGGCCAAAATGATCGAACTTCCGGCCGACTCCGGCTGGCCGGACGAGTATCGCGAATTCGTGAGCAAGTTTCAGGTCGGCGAATCGGCCCGCTTGCGGATGACCTACGAATTGAATGAGAATCCCGGGCGCTCGGCGCAAGCGCTGGCTTCCGCCAAACAACTGGTGACCGATTATCCCCAATCACCGCGTACCTGGGCGGCCCTTGGCGCAGTCCTCCTGAATCAACAAAAATTCGCCGCCGCCGAGCAGGCGCTGCATCAATCGCTCGCTCTCGACGATACCGTCGCCGAAGTGTGGCTCAATCTGGCGCGGGCACGGCGGCGCCAGAACGACTTCGTGGAGGCTACGACCTACTCACAGAAGGCGATCGAACGCAAACTCGATTTTTGGCAGGCACATTACCATCTGGGCCTGTGCTTCAAAGACCGCGGCCAGCGACCGGCCGCAATCGAGGCATTCCGTGACGCCCTCCTCTGCCAGCCCCTAAGCGCCTCGGCCCATGCCCGGCTGGGCGAATTATTGCTGGAAGATCATCGAACCGAGGAAGCTATGGAGCATCTTCAACAAGCGGTCGAACTCGATCCGAAGGATGACGATACTCGCAAGTTACTTGCCAATGCGCGCAAACAAAAAGGGTAGCTTGCTTTTCGTGTGCCCGGCCAATTTTCTCTTTCCGAGTTGACGAGTGGCTCGGCAACAATTACCAGGCTTCCCCAAGTTACGGCGTAGCCGCAAGTAAGGAAAAATCGCTGCCTCCATACCCTCGTGGGTGGGTTGCCACACGGCTAGGCACGCGCATACACTTCTGAGAGTATGTTGTTGCGGGACGAGTACTGTCGGGCCGTTCACCGCAACCACGGAAGGTAGACGACCATATGAGGATCCAGCCATGCGTACTGCTCTACTGGTGGACTTGTTCCAGCAGTTGCCGGCCATACCCGACGGGGACTTCTTTTCCGACCGGGCCGTGGGCTTGCAAGCCCATTTGGAACGATTCCGCAAAGGGGTAACGGATAAATACAGCGAAGGTACGTTGCAGCGCTTGCTGGAAGCCAACGCGGTGCAGATTCGCCGGGCCGCGCTGCTGGCGCTTGGCCTGGTCGGCACGATGGAATCAAACGCGGCAGTGGCCGCGCGACTGCTCGATGGGGAAACGCAGGTCCGCCGTCTCGCGGCCGACGCGATGTGGAACATCTGGTTCCGGGCCGAAGGCGATTTGAATCGCCGGGAGCTACAACGAGTCGCTCATCTAAAAGACTTGCGCAAATGCCTGCGTGGGCTCAACGCGATTATCGAACGCCTGCCGATGTTCGCCGAGGCCTACAACCAACGGGCGATCCTCTATTTCCGACTGGGCGAGTTCCAAAAAGCCGTGGCCGACTGCGAAAAGGCCCTGCAACTCAACCCCTATCACTTCGGCGCTCAAGCCGGGATGGCCCATTGTTACGTGAAGATGCGCAAGCCCCGTGCCGCTCTGCGGGCCTTCCGGCACGCACTGCGTATAAATCCCGATCTGGAGGAAGTGGCAGAAAGCATCCGCTCGCTGGAAGAGAAACTCGGCGAAGGCGGGACGAAGTAAATTAGCCGCTCGCGGCGTTACAACGCTGCAAGCGGCATCAGACTTGTCCCTTCCTTTCCCGCAACTGCTCATTGATTTCGCGCACATTGTCGAGAATTCGGAAGAAGGTCGCAATCACTTCGCAGTAAACGCGCCAAAGGACCAGAAAAAAAATCGAGCCGAGTAGTGCTCCGAGAAGATAAAGTACCGCAATTCCCACTGCGGCTGCATGACCCCGTGAATCCACAATTAGGTAAACGGCCGAAACAAACTGAATGATTCCCCCGATAATGATCCCCGCCACGCCGAGATAGAATACGACAATGATAATCCACGGCGTGACCATGCGGCGAAACAGCAGATAATCGAGGAAAGATCCACGCGACTGCTTTGCTGGCCCACGCGATTCCGTTTCGGCCTCGCCTAGCTCGTCGGGTGTTGGCGCAGACCAACCCTGTGTGGCAGCGGTTGCAGCGGCCCCGTCAGGTTGCTGGTGAGATGGAAGCTGCTCGCGGATGGTGCCGCCGGGGACGATCGGCGGGGCCCCAAGAGAACTTGTGTCCTGAGCGATAAACGGCGTCTTGCACTGGGGGCATTTGATTTGCCGGCCAATGACCGATTCCGGCGCACGAATCTTCTGCTGGCAGGTGGGGCAAGCAATCACCAGGGGCATGGCGAATCCTTGGTTCGAACGCAAATCATTGCATTACGTCGCAGTTCTTCTTCAAGACTATGGTTTGTTCCATCGTATACCAGACGCTGCTGCCGCAAACCAAATCCAGGCGAAGCGCGTGCTCCAATTCATCCAGCGGAACGGCTTCCGTTTCAAAGTGAAATCCCGCGCCGCCCGCTGTGGGAACTACGGTCTGTTCCAGGATCGTGTGGCGATCGAGGAGCACGTAGAAATCCAGCGCGGAGTCGTATCGGCCGACCAAATCGCCGTCCAGGTGAATCACGGCGCTGTTCGCGGCTGCCTGAAGCGTGACTTGCAAGTCCTGAATCCATGCCAGTGCGCGTATTTCCAGCGCCACGTCTCCACACAGGCCGCCGCCGTTGGGGTGATCGTAGTGAATGTCGAGCCAAAGTTCGTTGCGCTCCCGAAGTTTGCCCGTCACTTCGACTTCAAAAGGCTCACGCGGATTGGCGAAGTTCGCCAGCCGCTCGCCGTTGAACCAAACGATGCAGCTGTCCGCGACGCCAGCGCAGGTGATCCAAACGGTTTCATGCTCATCCAGCTTACGTGGCAAACCGAATTGTCGACGGTAGCGCACGATGCCCATGAAATCCGGAAGTCCGCAATCTTTCCACAAGCCGGGCGAATTCACCGTGCGAGCCAGTGGCAAATCATGCTTACGCCAAGTGAACTGCCCAGGCCCCTGATGAATGACCAGTGCAAGCGGCTGAATTTCCCATGGGCCACGCAAGCGGATGCGATGAGGATACATACATTTTTCTCGTTTGAACTTACTCCAGGCCTCGGTATTGTATCGCTACCGTTGAGTGGAGCATTCAAACCCGAGCCGCCGGGCTTGTCCTGGCGGGTCGTCCGGCGGGGACAAACCCCGCCGCTCGCTTTCAACACTTGTTTTGTCAACTGCAGGGTGTCTATGAATCCACGAAAACTCCGCTGGGGTATCCTGGGCGTCGCAAAAATCAATGAGCGATTGCTCCCAGCATTTGCTTTGGCCGCCAAGGCCGAATTACGCGCTATCGCCAGCCGCGATGAAGGCCGCGCCCGGCAAGCGGCGGCCGCCGCAGACATTCCGAAGGCTTATGGCAGTTACGAAGCGCTCCTAGACGATCCGGAAATCGATGCCGTCTACATTCCGTTGCCGAATCACTTGCACGGCGAATGGACATGCAAGGCTGCCGATCACAGTAAGCACGTTCTCTGCGAAAAGCCACTCGCACCAACTGCGGCCGAAGCGCAGCGCGTCGTCGATTATTGCCGTCGCAAGGGCGTTCACCTGATGGACGGTTTCATGTGGCCGCATCACCCGCGAACGCAACGACTTCGACAACTCCTCGACAGCGGTGAAATCGGCGAAATGCGGCTGGTAAATGCATCCTTTACGTTTCCATTGCCGCTGGACCTCGCGAACATTCGGCTCCAATCGGAAATGGGCGGCGGCAGTTTGCTCGATGTGGGCTGCTATCCAGTCTTCGGCATCCGCTGGGCTTTCGGCGCGGAGCCGGCAAGCGTTCTGGCCACAGCGGATTATCAGCACGCCGTGGATCTTTCCATGAGCGGCATTTTGAAGCTAAGCGATGGCCGCGTGGGTGCCTTCGATTGCGGCTTCACGCTGCCGTTTCGCGGCGCTATGGAAATCGTCGGAACGAAAGCCATCGTCCGCATTCCGCAGATGTGGCTGCCGCCGAGGAATGCGACTTTCGAAATTGAGCGCGAGAACCGATCGCTGGAGACGGTCACGGTCGAATGCGATAGCCAGATAGCACAAATGCTGGAAGACTTCGCCAATGCCGTGTTCGAGGGACGCGAGCCGCAGCCATCTCCAGAGGAAGCCGTGAAAACATTAAGAGTGCTCGACGCGCTCGCCGAAAGCGCGCGCCAGGGGACGGAAGCCGCCCTCTCGAAGTAGCGGAATTCATAAGAATTCCGTGACCTGAAGTCACCCTTGCAGATATAGCGCCCGGCCGCAGCTTTTGCACACCACGAGGCTTCCGCCTTCCAATTCCCGCTGTTGCTGCACCGTAATCGTCTTGTAGCAAGACGTGCAGGTTTTGTCCTTCACCGCCGCCAAGGCATCGGCGCCGTAGGCCTGAACCAGGCGGTCGTAATTCGTGCGCAAGTCGCCCGGAATGTTTTTTTCGGCCTCGATAAGCTGCGCCTGCGCAATCCGGAGGTCGGCCGTGAGCCGAGCGACGCGTTCCTGCGAATTCTTCTCGAAATTCGCCACGTCGGACTTCGCTTGCTGCACAGCCTTTTCCAGAGGCGGAAGGCCGATCGTTTGCTCCTCAACCTGCGACAGGAGCGTCAGGATTTCGTCCTCCAACGTGGCGCAATTCTTCCGCTCCTGCGTGATCTCCGTTTGCAGGGCATCGTACTGCTTTTTGTCGCCGGCCTCGTTGCGCTGCTTCTCGTGCTTGGCAATGGTTTGATGCGTAGCCTTAAGCGTCACTTCCTTCTCGTGCGCTTCCACTTTCAGATGTTTGATCGCATCTTGGGCTTCGCGCAAATTGGTTTCCGCGCGATTGAGCTTTCCTTGCTGCGTCTTCAACATTTTCGGTGCATCGTCGATTTCCGTTTTCAGGTCTCGGATGTGCCGGTGCAAGCGGTGCAGTTCTCGAATCAAATTAGCCGTCTCCGCCATGATTGGCTGTCTCCATTTCAAACAAAAAAGCCGGCCTAACGGCCGGCTTGGGTATATTCACTGTCGTATGCCGCCATCGAGGAAGCCTTCCAGTTGCCGGCTGCGCACCGGGTGCTGGAGCTTTCGCACGGCTTTCGCTTCGATTTGGCGTACGCGTTCACGGGTCACCTTAAAGATTCTGCCTACCTCTTCCAATGTATAAGTATACCCGTCGCCAAGGCCATAGCGAAGTTTGATGATCTCGCGTTCGCGGTAAGTGAGCGTCTTGAGGACGCCTTCGATCTTGTCCTTCAGCATTTCATGAGAGGCGGAACTCACGGGCGAGTCGGCGCCGTGATCTTCGATGAAATCGCCGAAGTAGCTGTCTTCGCTTTCGCCCACCGGCCGATCGAGGCTGATCGGGTGCCGGCTGATTTTCAAGACGCGACGGGTCTCTTCGATGGTGAAGCCGGCAGCTTTCGCCGTTTCATCAACCGTCGGTTCGCGGCCCAACTCCTGCAGCAACTTCTTCGAGACGTTGCGGAGCTTGCTCATCGTCTCGATCATGTGGACCGGAATGCGGATCGTGCGGGCCTGATCAGCAATAGCGCGCGTGATGGCCTGGCGAATCCACCACGTGGCATAGGTGCTGAATTTGTAACCGCGACGATACTCGTATTTGTCCACCGCTCGCATCAAGCCGGTATTCCCTTCCTGAATCAGGTCGAGGAAGCTCAGGCCGCGATTGCGATACTTCTTCGCAATGCTAACCACTAGCCGAAGGTTGCCGCCAGAAAGAGCGCGCTTGGAATCCTCATATTCCTTGAAGCGGATGCGCATCGATTCGGCCCGTTCGCGCAAGCTCTCCGGCTCTTCGAGCGTGATTTGCATCAGATCGCTGAGTTCTTTCTGTAGATTCGCCCGCTCTTCCTTCATGGTCTTCTGGCCTTTGAGCGCGGCGATTTCGCGCATCAATTCATCCATGCGCGAAGAGATTTGCTCCAGCTTCTTCATCAGCGGCTGCACTCGCTGGGTGCGGATGCTGAGTTCTTCCACCAGCGTGACTGTCTTGCGGCGGCGGGCTCGGAGGCTTTCCCGCAAGCACACTCGTTCGCTTTCGCTGGTGCGCTCATCGGCAAGTTTGGCGAAGTCTTGCAGATTCTGCGTCATCAGGTGTTCGAGCGTCTTCAAGTTATGCGGCATGCGCTGCAGAATCTTATCCTTCTCCAGGTTCTCCGTGAGCGAGACTTTTACCGTCCGGTCGAACGGCAAATCGCCCTGGGCCACGCGCTTGAGCGTGTCGACCACGTTACGAAGGGCATAGTCACATTCGAGGACTTTGCGGCGGAAGCGCTTGCGAGTGATTTCGATTTTCTTGGCGAGGGCGATTTCTTCTTCGCGCTTGAGCAGCGGGATTTCACCCATCTGAGTCAGGTACATGCGGACGGGATCGTCGATGTGCCGGCCGTCGCCGTCGTCCATGAAGGCGAGTTCGAGTTCCTCCTGTACCACGTCGTTTTGGCCGGCCGTGCCGTTATCCCGCTCTTCGACTTCCGACTCTTCGATGAGGTCGATGCCCATCTCCTCGACCATTTGTAACACCTGGTCGAGGCGGCCGCTGTCGGAATCATCCGGCACGTAGGTTTTGATTTGGGCGTAGGTTAGGTAGCCCTTTCGCTTGCCGGATTCCAGCAACGTCTTCAGGCCTTCTTCGAGCTTGACTTCCATTCAACCCCTCCTCGCCTCGTAATCGATCTCGGTAACCGTCATCCTTCCATGGGGAGCGACGGTTCGCTGGCCGGCCCCTCCCCCGCGGGATCGGTCGGCTTGAGATCGGAACCAAAGTTTTGATTCTGCAAGCGCTTGAGCAGTTCCACGGCCGTCTTGTGATCCGGAGCCGCGGTTAGCTGGCTCTTTAGTTGTTGTTTTGCCTCGCGAGTCCGCAAGCCTTGAAAGGCTTGAATGATCCGCTCCAACCAGGTCGCTCGATCCGTAACGCTCAGCCGCCCAACTTGCTGCAATTCCAAGGCGACTTGAGCCAGAGCCGGGTTGGTAATCTTAGGCCGCAGCGCGTCCAACTCGGGAGCCTGACCATCTTGTTGCAATTGATACAACCCTTCCAACAGTTGCCGTAGGCCGGGATGCTCCACTTCCTGCGTGGCAATCTCCATTTGGGCCTTGGCCACCAACCCCGGTTCCGCCAGCAGCAATTGCAACAGTTCCCGCTCGTGCGGCTTGGCCGGCGCTGATCGTTGCGGCTGCACTTCCGGCTGAGCGTGGCTGGGCCGTTGCTCCGATTCTTTCCGTCCAGCTCGCAATTCCCGCAACCGGGCCCAAAGCGTGGCTTCGCGAACGCCGAGGCGCTGCGCAATCCGATTCACGATCAGTTCCCGCTTCACCTGGGCATCTTGCCCGGTAACTTCCGGGACCAGCGCCATTACCCCTAAAACGGAGTCTACCACACGCCGTTGGCCTTCGATGCCGCTGCCCGCCTCGCGTTGCAACAATTGCGCGATCTTGTAGTCCAACGCATCGACCGCTTTAGCGATCGCCTGCCGAAACGGCTCCGGCCCATCCCGCAGCAGGAAATCACACGGATCGAGTCCTTCCGGCAGCGTGGCAATCGCCAACTCAACGTTTTGACTCAAAAATAATTCTAGCGCGCGATCGACGCCTGTACTGCCCCCTTCATCCGCATCGAATACCAGCACGACTTTGGGCACCGAGCGCCGCAGGTGCTGAATATGCCGGGCGTTCAGCGCAGTCCCCATCGTCGCCACGACATTGGTGACGCCCACCTGATGGGCCATCATCACATCGGTGTAGCCCTCGACCACGGCCAGGCAGCCGGCCGTGGCCGCTTCCTGTCGAGCCTGATCCAAACCATAAAGCAATTCGCTCTTGTTGAAAAGGGGAGTCTCGGCAGAGTTGTAATATTTGGGAGGCCGGCCCGAAAGCGGGGAGTTAGGCAAAATGCGCCCGCCGAAGCCGACCGTCTGCCCCCTGCCATCGCGGATCGGGAACATGATGCGGTCGCGGAAGCGGTCGTACCAACCGGCCCCTGCGGAGCGCTCACCGAGTAACCCGACTTCTTGCAAGATCTTGAAGGGAATGGACTTCTTGGTTGCTTGCTGCAGCAGCCAGTCGCCGCTCAAAGGAGCGTAACCGAGGCCGAATTTGCGTACCGTTTCGCCTTGTAGTTTCCGCTCGCCGAGATAACGGCGAGCCTGTTCAGCGAGTGGGGACTCCAGCAGACAATGCTGATACTGCTCGGCGGCCCAGCGGACGGCATCTAGCATTTGCAGGCGGACAGCGTTTGCGCCGTCGTTCTGATCCAAGGCAATTCCGGCTCGCTGCGCGAGCATCGCTCGCGCTTCCAGAAAGCTGACCTTTTCGAATTCCTGGATGAAGGTGATGACATCACCGGATTTGCCGCAGGACCAGCAGCGGAAATTCTGCCATTTCGGATCCACCTGCATCGATGGACGGTGATCGTTGTGGAAAGGGCAGAGACCTTTGTATTTACCGCCGGCGGGCTGGAGGCTCACGTAGCCACCGATCACGGCCACGATGTCGTTGGCTTCTTTAATTTGTCTGGTCAGCGCTGCCCGGTCTATGGTCAAGATGCACCCGCGATGCAAGAGCCCACCCGATAAGAGCAGGACCAAATGCTCAGCGCCTGCATGGGAAGAGAAGCTTCCGGGATTGGCTGTATAGGGCCTGTTTCGCAGCCGGGGCGAGCAAGGTCGCCGACAGTGATGCGGAAAGAGGATTCCCAGCCGCGCGGGTTGCAGGGATCGAAGCCGAACCATTTGGTATGTATCCGTCCGTGAATACATGCAAGAAATATACTCGGCCCGCAGAAAACCGTCAAGTTGGGCAAGGTTCGCGGCCTGGCGAGACTTTGAATTGCAAGTCTCAGATTCGGTATAGGCTGCGGCCAATTCATCGAGTTTTGGCGGCAACCTTTTCCCAGCCGCTCTGACCGCGCTCTTCCGCTCGAAAGTCAATGTCCGCGCCGATGACATTCCGTGACGTTCGGCCGCGAGTGATGACGTGAAAGACACAGGACCGGCACAGGAGGTTCAGACCGCAAACTTGAAACATTTCATTTCGTTTTCGCACTCTCCCAACGGCATTTCGAAACCGAACGTAGAACGGAATTTATTCCGTTCCAGAGTTCGAGAACGGAATAAATTCCGTTCTACGCTGCATGGCCGCGCGTCAAAGCTACTGCTTGGCCAAGCTTTGGAAAACCGTAACGATTGTACTTCGGCAATGGCGCTCCCACTCCGCGAATTCACGGAGACTCTAGGCGGCGTTGGTCGAATGAAAAGGATAGAGAGGACAATGTCTGGTCCTTTTAAGGACGAAAGGAGTTCACGGATGGCGAACATACGGGTCGGGGTGCGCGTTTGCGGATGCTTGCTGCTCTTGCTTGGCTTGCAAGCTGCTCGCGCCGCCACTCCTACGGTCGAAGACCTTCTGAAACTGCAACCGAAGATGGACGTGGTCATCAGTACCCCGAACCCTTCGGAATACTCGGCCTGCAAAGTCGAAGTGCTCAAGGACGAAAAGGGCGGCAGCGGATACTTGCTGCGCGACCCGCGCGGCTTGCCGCTGCGCCGTTTCTATGACAGCAACGGCGACCGCTACATCGACATCTGGTCGTACTATCTGGACGGCCAGGAAGTGTACCGCGAGATCGACACCAACTTCAATCGCAAGGCCGATCAGTATCGCTGGTATGGGCCGGGCGGCATGAAGATCGGCATTGATTCAAAGGAAATCGGCAAGATCGATCACTGGGAACAAATCTCCCCGGAAGAAGTCAGCCAGGAAGTGCTCCAGTCGGTCATTGCCCGCGATTTCGACCGGGTCAAAGCGTTGATGATCAACGAAAACGATCTGCGCGTCCTTGAACTGCCGGCCGATGAACTCAATCGCATCAAGGAAAAGATGGCCCGCGCTCAGCAGAAATTCAACACCACGGCTGCCGGCCTCATCAACCTGAGCAAAAAGACGCAATGGATTCACCTCGAGACGGCCGCCCCGCAGTGCATTCCGGCCGATTCATTCGGCGGCAACAAGGATTTGATACGCTACAAGAGCGGCACGATACTCTACGCCAATGATGGCAAACACGACTTCCTGCAGACCGGCGAAATGATTCTCGTCGGCAAGGCGTGGAAGATCGTGGATGCTCCGGCCCCAGGCTACGCTGCCGACACCGACGACCGCAACCCGATGAAGGGCGGCAGCGACATCGTCGTGGACGAAAACAGCAAGCCGTTGCTCGATAAGCTCCGCGCCGTGGATGCCGAAGCGCCCAAGATGATGACCGATGGGGCAGCCATCGTCCGTTATAACCTGGCTCGCGCCGCCGTTTTGGATAAACTTGCGGAAATCAGCAAGGGCGAACAGCGCGAAAGCTGGCTCAAGCAACTAGCCGACTGCTACTCCGCCGCCGCCCAGAACAGCCAGGCTAATGATCATTCTTCCTTCCAGCGGCTCGTGGCGCTGCGGGATCGCATGGCCAAGGATGGCGACATGCGCATGGCCGGCTACGTTGAATATCGCGCCATGTCGGCCGAATACTCGGCCAAGCTCATGGCGCCAAAAGTCGAGACCGCCAAGGTCCAGGAAGAATGGCGTGAGAAGCTGAAGAAGTTCTACGACACTTACCCGATGGCTGAAGACGCTCCCGATGCCTTGCTCCAGCTTGGCATGGTGAGCGAATTTGTCGGCAAGGAAACCGAAGCCCGCAATTGGTACGACACGCTGGCCCGGCAATATCCGAAGAATGTGCTGGCCAAGAAGGCCCAAGGCGCCGTTCGACGTCTGGATGCCGAAGGCAAGCCGATGGAACTCACAGGCAGCACGCTTGGCGACGCCAAGCCGTTCGACATCGGCCAACTGCGCGGCAAGGTCGTGATCGTGTACTACTGGGCTAGCTGGAACAACGCTTGCATCAGCGACTTCGCCAAGATCAAGTCGCTGCAAGGCAGCTTCGGCAGCAAGGGCCTGGAACTGGTGTGCGTCAACCTGGACAACAATCCGGGCGACGCCCTGAATTTCCTTAATCGCACGCCGGTGCAGGGAATTCACCTATATGAATCCGGTGCCCTGGAAAGCCCGCTGGCGGTCCAGTACGGCATCATGGTTCTTCCGAACCTGTTCCTCGTGGGCAAGGACGGCAAGGTCGTGAGCCGCAGCATCCAGATCGGCGGTCTCGAAGACGAGATCAAGAAGCTGCTGGATGTGAAGTAACCGCGTTTGGCCGCTTGCGGCGTTGCAACGCCGCAAGCGGCATTCTCATCGATAGTCCGTTGGATCCGTCACTCCCGCCTCCGCGAATCCCTTCTTCCGCAATTGGCACGAATCGCATCGGCCACACGCCCGTCCGTGTTCATCCGGGTCGTAGCAACTCAACGTGAGCGAATAGTCCACGCCGAGACCGATGCCGTGGCGAATGATTTCCGCTTTTGTCAAGCGAATGAGCGGCGCGTGGATGCGAAATCGGCCCTTGCCCTCCACACTGGCCTTCGTGGCCAGATTTGCCAGGCGTTCGAAGGCTTCCAGGAACTCCGGCCGACAATCGGGGTAGCCGGAGTAATCGTAGATATTGGCGCCGATGAAGATGTCGAAGGCTTCGACTGATTCAGCAAGTCCGAGAGCCAAAGCGAGCAAAACTGTGTTCCGTGCGGGCACATAAGTGATCGGAATGCCGTGGCCGATGTCGTCCTGGGAACGATCCTTAGGGACCTCGATGTTGGCGGTGAGTGCGGAGCCGCCAATCGAACGCAGATCGACAGGTACCAGAACATGATTAACGACTTTCTGGGCCGCCGCGATTTGGCGGGCCCGCTCCAACTCGACGCGGTGCCGCTGGCCGTAATCGACGCTCAGCGCATGGACTTCGAATCCTTGCGAGCGCGCAATAGCGAGGGCAGTGGCGCTATCCAGCCCGCCGCTGAGCAACACGACCGCGCGCTTCTTTTCCGGCTGCATAGAATTCCTTGATTAACCAAAGGTCCTGTTGAGTGCCATCATGTCGCAAAAACCGAGTTCCGATCAATTAGAGACTTTCCCCAATCCGTCGCCGCAGCGCGATTACAGCATCGAAATCGTCTGCCCGGAATTCACGAGCCTGTGCCCGAAGACGGGGCAGCCCGACTTCGGCACCATTACGTTTATCTATACACCGGAGGCTTCCTGCGTTGAACTGAAGTCGCTGAAGTTGTATTTGCAATGCTTTCGCAATGAGGGCATCTTTTACGAATCGGTCGTGAATCGTTTGCTCGATGATTTCGTGGCCATATGTCGGCCGCGGTATTGCAAAGTTGTGGGCGCTTTCACGCCGCGTGGCGGCATTACAACGACAGTGACTTGCGTTTATGAGGCCAAGAAAAATTAAACCGCTTGCCGTCTGGCGAAGCCAGAAAAGGAGCGGCAAGCGGTTCGGGGGGACAGTCTCAGTTGCGTACTTTGATAGCGTTTACAAGACGAACGCCGCGCATGACGTCCATGATGCCCTCTTGTGCCAATTGTTTCACATGGAAGCTCGGCGTTTGGCCGTGGAGCACAACTCGGTCGTGATCTAACTCCACCAACACATCGCGGACTCGAAAGCCGGTACGTTGTTCGACCAATCGCTTTAATTCTCCCACATTTTTCACCGCTGACATTGTTATCCCCAATTCTAAGCTCTTTGCCATCGGCTTAGGCATCGATTGCCCATCTTTCGAGCCGGAATACATAAAATGGACATGGCAAATGCTCAAGAGGTTCAAGTCGCAAATCGTATGCCAACGCATCTTAACAAATTGCGCATCGAAGGCGCCGAAGGTAAGAGCTTTGCCAAAATCGATGCCTTGCTCCAAGAAGGTTGGCGGTTCGTTTTCTTCGAATACTGTGTTTCCTGCTTTGTTTTCACGCTGCGGCGGCCTACCGACATTATCTTCATGCCGCCGGATGAGCATCGTTGGTTGCGGGCTCTTCCCTATATCTTCATGAGCTTGCTTCTGGGCTGGTGGGGAGTGCCGTGGGGTTTCATTTACACGCCGATTGTGCTTTTCTCGAATTTGACCGGCGGGTGTGACGTAACCGCACAGACGCGCGCGTGGTTGGAAAGCCACGGTCAAGCGCCTCGGGAGATGGCGGGATGAAATGCTTCCTAGTCGCTGTTGCTATTTTGTTCGCATGTGAAGGATGCAGTGCCATTCAAGCCGGCATATACATTCCCGGTCAAACGCCCGAATTCACGATCAAGAACGGCAGAGCCGAAGCGATGCCATTTGACCAATTCCGGCTGGTGTTCCTGGATGCCCAGGCCATTGCCATGAACAAGCCAAGTCCAGCGCGCCAGCGCTGCCAGCAGGAACGCGACAGACTGTTGGCCAAGGGCGTCGAAGATCTAAACGAATTGGACCTGGCAGCCTTGAGCGGTGATTTGATTCGCTTGCGCGAAGAGGATAAGGCCCTCGAGATATTGCGCACCGCGCAAAAGAAGTTTCCGCAAAGTTTCTTGATTCAAATCCATCTGGCGTTTGTGTATCACCTGAAAAACGATCCGGAGGCGCCGCGCTACCAGTTGGAAGCTTTGCAATTACGGCCCAAACATATCCCAGGCCTGCAAGGCGAACAGACTGCCTGGGCTTTGCGCTTGGAGCGACTGTTCTTGAAGCTCGAAACTGAGCGGCTTCGCGAACAACAAGAGAAGGGACTGCGGGCCGCGCACCAGAATCTCGACTCCATTTTCCCAGTTCAGTTTGTTGGTGAGTCTGGCCAGTACGAGCCCGGGAAGATCGCAGCAGAGGAGCAAAATAAATTGCCGGGCGATGCACTGGCCATCGTGCAGCAGTTTGTGCTTTGGCTTCCGGAAGATGCGCAGTTGTATTGGTTGCTCGGTGAAATCTATAACGCCCAGGGAGACGTAAACGCGGCCAGAACGATCTTCAACGAATGTGTCGACGCTCGAGGATTCCGGCCGGAATTGTTGCGCGAACATCGCCGCGTGGTTCTCGAAGCGGTCGCCGCTCAGCCCGCGACAGGCTTCGGCAATGTCGCTGATAGTTTCCGTGGCAACGACAAGAGTGCCGACAAGGGCAACTCCTGGCGCGAGCATCCGGAAGCGTTCGTGATTGTGGGCAGCATCGTGGCGGTGCCGCTGTTGTTCTTGATCTTCTGGCAAATTAGGCTTCTGGTTCGCCGAACGGCCACCGGCGGCGAGTGTCGCACCAAGACGTGAAAATGACGAAATTGCTCGCCGTGTGCGAGAATTGCAAGGATTCAATGCATGAGTTCCCAGTTCAAGAAAGCGGAGCAACATCTTTCCCGCAATTCGCCAATCTTTCGGAAAATCATTCGTCAAATCGGCCCCTGCACGCTGAAACCAAATCCCGACTACTTCCAAGTGCTGGTGCACACTATTGTCGCGCAACAGCTTTCCACCAGGGCCGCGAAGACGATCGAAACCCGCCTGCATGACGCACTGGACGGCAAAGGTCTAACGCCGAAAAACATTCAGCGCCTGGCAGATGAGGAAATTCGAGTCTGTGGCTTGTCCGGAGGAAAGACGAAATCACTGCGCGATCTGTGCCGCCGCTGTCTTGACGGCAGCTTGCCGATCCACCGACTCCGCGAGCTTTCCGATGAAGAAGTGCGCGAGCATCTCCTGGAGGTTCACGGCATCGGCCCGTGGTCGGTGGACATGTACCTGATCTTTTGCCTCGGCCGGGAAGATGTGCTGCCGGTCGGCGATTTCGGCCTGAAGGCAGCCGTTCGCGATCATTATGATCTAAAGGAATTGCCGTCGGCCCCGCAGTTACTGGAGATTGCCGAGCCTTGGCGGCCGTTTCGTACGATCGCCACCTGGTATTGCTGGCGAAGCCGTGGGCCGGTGCCTCAGTCGTGAGCCGAAGCTCGCCGCAAGCGGTCGCGCACCGCCAGCCATTCGTCGTTGTCCGGTGGCCAGTCCACGATGATTCGGTCGAGTCCCATAGCGTCGAGCCGGTGCAATTCTGCATAAAGACGTGCTGCGTAGTCGTGCGGATGTTGCGGCATGATCACAGTAACCACACCGGGAATGCGTTCGGCCGGTTCGCCAAATGCGAGCCAGCCTACCCGGCTACCGTGTTGACTCCTTTGCCGTATTATTTCGAGTCCCGGAGGATTTATACATTCGGTGAATGTGCGCGGCGCATAATGTTTTGCCAGCAATCCGGGCGAAGGCAAGGCGGCGGTCGGCGCTGACCCATGCACTTCCGACCAGGCAATCGGACCGATCAGCTTTTCGATTTCCGCGCGGCTTACGTGACCGGGCCGTAGTAACCGCGGCGGCGTTTGCGCGAGGTCGAGCACGGTGGACTCCAAGCCAACTTGTGTCGATCCGGCATCGAGGATCATATCAATTCGGCCGCCGAGGGATTTCAGCACATGTTCGGCCGTGGTGGCGGAAACCTCGCCGGAGCGATTGGCACTCGGAGCCGCGATGGGAACGCCGGCGGCGTGAATGAGCGTAAGCGCCACCGGATGAGCCGGCATTCGTACGGCCACGGTGGGGCCACCGGCAGCCACAATTGGCGGCAGCGCCGGCGACCGTAGCAGTACCAGCGTCAACGGGCCAGGCCAGAAATGGTGTGCCAGTTTCTCGGCGTTTTCCGGCCAGCTGACTGCCACTTGCCGTACACTTTCGGGTTCCGCAATGTGGACAATAATCGGATTATTTGCCGGCCGGCCCTTCGCTTCGAAGATTCGGCCAACAGCATTTGCATCGAGCGCATTGGCGCCAAGTCCGTAAACAGTTTCCGTGGGAAATGCGACCAGGCTGCCTTCGCGCAACATCGCTGCCGCTTCATGGATCAGCGTCGCGCTTGTTTCGATGTTGTCCAATCTGACAATTCGGGTTTCCATTGCGGCTAGCTAGTTTTCCCACAGGAAAATAATCACAATTTTGGACAGCATTTGCACCAAAATCTGTCTGCGCCTACCATTTTAAGCTAAAGTGGACATGAAGAAACGATAAGCGCAAGCCCACTCAGTTATGCGGCCAACGGAAGTGCTGCCTAAATTGGAGAAATCTGTTTTCTTCTCATCTACACACGATATACTTGCTTTATCGCCCAACATGACCGGAGAGCGACAGCGTGACTGACAGTGCCTCTCCTCAGATCATGCACCGGAATACTCGAGGGCCACGCATGTTGCCGAGCGCGGAGTCGAAAATTCCTCAACCCACGGCAGAACAGCGGCGGGTGGCTGCGGAGCGCTTTGAGCGAGCCAATCAAGTCATCAGCACCGGTGACTACGATTACGGCATCCAGCTGCTCCTAACCTGTTGCAAATTGGACCCGGCAAACCTCGTTTACCGCCAACAGCTGCGCCGCACCCAGAAGGCCAAATTCAAGAACAACATGCGTGGCAGCCGGTTCGCGATGATCAGCACTTCCGGTTACAAAGCGCGTATCAAGGCGGCAAAACGCACCCACGATTACCTCAAAGCATTGGAGCACGGCGAAGAAGTCCTGGCGCGCAACCCGTGGGACCTCGGCGCACAAATGGACATGGCCGAAGCAGCCGAAGCGCTGGGGCTGACTGATCTGGCGGTCTGGCTGCTGGAACAAGCCCGGCAGCGCGATGGGCAGGATCCCGCGTTGAACCGCAAGCTCGCACAGTTGTATGAGAAGCGCGGGAACTTCGCGCAAGCAATCGCATTGTGGGATTTGGTGCACAAAGCCATCCCATCCGATGCCGAGGCGCACAACAAGACCAAGGACTTGGCGGCCAACGAGACCATTGCCCGCGGGCAATACGAACAGGGCGCCAAAGTCAAGAAAGAGCCGGAAACCGAGAATTCGCTGGCCAAGGAAGATTGGACCGATGTCGCGCCGGTGAATGACCGCGTAGCTCGCGAATCGGCCCCGCTCTTAAGCAAGATTGCCAGTTCCCCGACTGATCCGCTTCCCTATTTGCAACTGGCCGCGGTCTATACACGAGCCGGCCGCTACGATGAAGCACGCGACGTGTTGCGCAATGGCCTCGGCCCTACCGGCCAGCATTTTCAATTGCGCATCGAATTAATGGAATTGGATCTCGAACCGTTCCGGCGCAACCTGGCAATCACCGAAGAAAAAATCAAAGGATTGCCGCCCACGCCCGATCCCCAGATTGATCCGGAATCGTACGAGGAAGAGCAGGAACTGCGCCGCATTCGCTTACGGTTGCTGAAAGAGATCAACACGCGTGAACTGGAACTCTTTCGGCTAAAGGCCGACCGCTTTCCCACGGAAATGAATCACCGGGTGGAATTGGGCCTTCGGTTGTTACGGGCCAACCTGGTAGACGAAGCCATTACCGAATTGCAGCAAGCGCGCAAAGATCCCCGGACGCTTTGGCGGGCGCTGATGTATCTGGGTTTTAGCTTCAAGACGCGCAATAACTGGCGTCTGGCCCAGCGCAATTTCCAGGAAGCGCTCGCCCACATTCCCTCCAACGAGGAAGGCCAACGCAAAGAGGTGCTTTTCCAGCTTGCCCAGGGCAGCGCAGAAGCCGGCGATGTTGCCACCGCGGTAGACGTCGGCAGCGAGTTGGCCAATCTGGACTTCGCCTACCGCGAGATCGGTAAATTGCTGGACCAGTGGCAAGAACAGCTAAAGAAATCCTGAGTAATCACGGATTTCCTCGATTCAAAAGCACGGCCTCTCCTCGGTTGTCCCGCTTGGCACCACCGCAAAATGACCTAGCCCATCCTAGACGCTTTTGGCATCATGGTCGCCATAACCAGCGGGTTTCCTGCTGCGCATTTGCCAAGGACGGTACATGACCATGGTGGTGTTGGAGCGCAACCCGCGCGCGGCATTTGTGGCGCGGCTGCGGCCTGTGCAGAAGCCGTCACGCGTTCGCCCTCGCGCTATCGTTCGGGGAATCGTGGCGGGCGCGCTTGTCTGTCTAGCTGTCCAGGTCTTCCAATTCCTGCTTCTTGATAATCTCCATAGCGTGCAACCGGGCCGGGTCTACCGCAGCTCGCAACTCTCGCCAGCGCGATTGAATCAACTGATCGACCGCTACCACATTCACACCATTGTCAACCTTCGCGGTCCGTGTCCTGAGTTCACGTGGTACCAGGATGAAAGCCGGGTATCCCACGAGCGCAACGTTTCGCAAGAAGACATTGTGCTGTCGGCCATCCGACTGCCGCCGCCGGCGGAAGTTCAACGGCTCGTGCAAGTGCTGGAGCACGCGCAGTACCCTATTCTCTTGCATTGCCGGCAAGGCGTGGATCGCACAGGCTTGGCAGCAGTTATAGTCCGCTTGTTAGAGCCCGGTGTGTCCTTGGCCGAAGCACGGACGCAGATGAGTTTTCGCTTCGGTTACATCCCGTACAACGGCACCGAGAACATTCAAAAGTTCGTCGACTTTTACGACGAATGGCTGCATGCGCAACAGCTGATTCATTCACCCGAACTGTTTCGCTATTGGGTAAACGAGCAGTATTGCCCCGGTGCTTGCCGGGCTAAACTTGAACTGTCGCCCGATCGGACGGTGCCGGATGCATTTCATGCCCACCAAGCCGCGACACTTGTATTGCGAGCCTACAATCAGTCCATTCGACCTTGGAAGCTAAGACCCGGCACGTGGCAGGGAGTTCATGCCCGTTACCAAATCACCGCTGCCGATGGCGAAGTTGTATTCCAGGAGCGCGCCGGCCTCTTCGACGCGACGGTTTCGCCGGGCGACCACATCGATTTGACGATCGGCATCCCGGAATTGGCCCCAGGAAAGTACACGCTATACATCGACTTGGTCGATGCCGATCAAAACTCGTTCAGTCAATTCGGCATGGAGCCGATCTTTCGGGAACTGAACTTTACCAATCAGCCTTGACGTGAGGCCGTGTTCGATGCTTTCCGTAATTGTTCCCATCAAGGATGAAAAGACGAACCTGCCGGCACTGCACCGCCAGCTATGCGAAGTACTCGACGCGCTGGACGGCGACAAGGAAATCATCTTCGTGGATGATGGCAGTGTCGACGGATCGTTCCTCGCGCTGAAAGAGATCGCGGCAAACGACCCGCAAGTTAAATGGATTCGCTTTCGACGGAATTTTGGGCAGACGGCCGCACTGCACGCGGGGATCGATCATTCGCGCGGCGACTACCTGGTTACACTGGATGGGGATCTTCAAAACGATCCGCGTGACATCCCTGCCCTGCTCGATAAGCTCGCTGAAGGTTACGACATCGTGCTCGGCGTGAGACAAAAGCGACAAGACAACTGGCTGCTGCGCCGCGTGCCCAGCTGGTTAGGCAATCAGGTCATTCGCCGCCTCACCGGCGTTCAGTTTCTGGATTTCGGTTGCACGCTGCGCGTCATGCGGCGCGACCTGGCAGAGTCGCTGCCGCTCTACGGCGAAATGCATCGATTCATCCCCGCGCTCGCGCAGCAACAGGGCGCGAAGATCGCGCAGATTCCCGTGCGCCATCATCCTCGGCGGAGTGGTCGCAGCAAGTACGGCCTTTCACGTGCGTTACGGGTGGGTCTCGATCTGCTAACGGTTTTATTTCTCGACCGTTTTCTCTCGCGGCCCATGCATTTATTTGGCGGCATCGGGTTGGCCCTCATGTTGCTCGGTCTTGGAAGTCTCGTCGGGACCGTCTACATGCGCTTTGCGGAAGGCTTGCACATGACGCGAAATCCGCTTCTGCTATTAACGGTCATGCTCGAACTTTGCGGAGTGCAATTCGTAACCACCGGCTTGCTAGGCGAACTGCTGGCTCGCACTTACTTCGAGAGCCAGGGCAAGCCGCCTTATCGTATTCGGGAGACGGGTAATTTTCGATCTGAAGAATCTTCGCACTATTCCGCACTTGAAACCAACCGTGAACTCGTCTGACCGGCTGGCTGCCGATTGGAAACGACCAGCGTGCAGCAATTCTTGTGAATATCCCAGGCACGAGCCACCACGATACCCGAGACCTTTTCTTCCTTGCGAATCGGTTCCCAATCGGGCTCGGCGATGAACAAATAGACCGGCAACGGATGCCTCAGAAAGGCTTGCACTTCGTCTTCCGTATCGAGTTGATGCACCTCGCGCTGGCTGTAGAAGGCCAGGCTTGGCCGAGTGTAATGATAGCTGGCGAGCCGGACTTCCTCCTGCCGTCGCAACGCGCCGGCCCTGGCGACCAATTGTCGCGGCGCTCGCCAGGATTCGAGCCCCGGAACAATAACGGCAATAACTGCACCGACGAACGCCAACGCCGTCGCTGCCAGCGTGACAACGGCTTCGGTGCGCCGTTGCCACAAGACGAAGACGATGGCAACAATTGCACCACATGCCGGGACAAGAGCAACCCAGGCCCATTGTTTGATAAGCCCATCGTCGGCTAAATGCATACCGAAACTGCTGCTGAATCGCATTGTTGCCGCAATGGCCAGGCTGGCACATACCAGGATACCGGTGCAGAAGACAATAGCGGCTCTCCGGCCGGCTTGTCGCTGTCGCCAGCTTTCCAGGAATTGGCCCGTCATCAGCGCCAGGGCCGGATAGAGCGGAAGCAAGTAATTCGGCAGTTTCGTGGCCGCCACCGAGAAGAACATGAAGTAAGCGGCGATCCAGCACCACAATAGTCGAACGGCCGATTCCGATTGCCATTTCGGAAGTATTGCTTGCTTCGGAAGAAACGATGGCCGCGATTGCCAAAACATGGGACCGAAGAATACCGACCAAGGTGCAAAGCCAAACAGAATTGCGACTAAATGGTAATACCACGGCCCGCGATGGTCTTCCATCGGTCGAAAAAAGCGATGAACGTTGTTGGTGATGAAAAAGCCCTTCGCGAACCAGCCGTGAGTTTGAATGGTTTCGAGGATGAACCAAGGTGCCGCGGTTAGCCAGCAAGCAAGCAAGACGAGTAAGGTCCGGCGAGTCCAAAACAGGTGGGCCTCCCGTTGCCAGAGCAAAAAGGCGATCAGAATCAGGCCCGGCAACGCCAGACCTATAGGTCCCTTCGCGAGAATGGCCAACCCGCATGAAATGCCGAGCGCCACGTACCACCGTCGTGACGGCAGGTTCTGCATCAGGCGGCAGGTGTATGCTTTCCAAAAGCACAGAAAGGTCAATGTTGTGAACAGTTGCAGCAGCGCATCAGGAATGGCCAGCTGCGACGTTATCCCTGCGAGCAACGCGGTAATCTGCACGAACCCTGCGAGCAGCCCGGCGGCCGGCGAAAACATAGCTCGGCCAAGTTCGTAAATGAGCAAAACATTCAGAATTGCCGCCATGGCACAGGGGAGACGGGCCGCGAATTCGTTCACGCCGAAAAGATGATACGCCCCCGCCTGCAACCAGAACAACAGGGCCGGCTTGGAATCCCGATAGATGTAATTGAATCGTAAGACCACGTAATCGCCCGATTCTAACATTTCCCGCGCGGTTTCGGCATTCATTCCTTCATCGACGTCCCAAAGCGAATGCCGGCCCAGGTTCGGTAAGGTGAGCGCCGCCGCGCTGACGAGCAACAAGAGATAATGGGCAGCGCGATGGTGACAGAATCGAAACATCCTTGTTTCCTTAGCACGAGCTAACGTGCATTCGGCATTCAATGAGGGTGCAAGTCTTTTATGGCTGGAGTAGTGCCAATCCGATAATCAATCGTATCGGTGGCCAGATGCCGGTTGTAATATGGGTCGTGCGACATCTGCTCGCCCCAGCGCTGCACGAAGGCTTCGAGTTCTTCCGGAAAACAGCCGGTTTTCGAGGCCGATTCATAATGCAGAAGCTGCGCGTATGGTGTATACACGATCCGCCGACCGGTCCCGCGGATTTTCAAGCATAGGTCAATGTCGTTGAAGTTCAACGGCATGGATTCATCGAATCCAGCTACTTCGTGATAAACCTCCGGCCGCACCATCAGGCAAGCGCCGGTCACGGCACTGTAGTTGCGCACCAAGAGGTGACTGCAAAAGTAGCCCGGCTCGTGGCCCGGCGACCGATAAAAGTGGTGGTACGGCTTCTGATCGAGAAACGTGACACCGACATGTTGCAGCCGGCCGTCGGGGAATAGCAATTTTGCCCCTACAGCGCCGACTTCGGGCCACTGGGCGTGTTCGAGCAAGCATTCGAGCCAATCGGGCGTGAGGATCTCCATGTCGTCATTTAACAAGAGCAAGAAATCGCCGTCGGCCTTCGCGGCGCCCAGATTGATCTTGGCGGACAAATTGAACGGCGCGGTGTAGGAAATGCGCACCACGTCGAGATCGTCGAGTTCCTGACGCAAGGCCACCGGCATGTCGTCATTGTCGATTACCAGAATTTCATAGTTGCTGTACGTGCTCAGTCGGCGGATGCTGCGGACCAGGTGACCGATGAACGTGGTCTTGCGGCCATTGATCACCGTCTCTTTCCCCGCGCTGGGGATGACGATGCTGATCTTGGGCCGGCCCTGAATCGCATAGCGTACGCGCTGCAGGCCCGGATAGGCGCCGGCTTCCACTTTGCCGGGCCGGCCGACCAAATTGAGATAACTCTGCACGGCCTCGATGGCCTTTTGGGCCGCTTTCGGCTTCGCCTTGTGCCCTTTGGCGGTGGAGCCCGGGGCCTTGCGCCAGTGGTAAAGCACGTCGCTCACGTGGCGAATCCGCTGCTCTTCGCCGAATCCGAAGGGTGTCTTCCGCCGCTCCTCATTCTGAATGTGGCTAACCAGCCGCAGGGCCAGGTCGTAATCCTGGGCGGTGTCGTATTCGGAGCGGAAACCGCCGAGTTGCCGCACCAGTTCGGCGCGATAAACGCCGAGGTGGCACGTATACATGCAGGTGAGGAACCAGTCGGGACACCAGTCGGGCTTGAAGAACGGCGTGGAATGGGAGTCATCCGGCTCAATTTTGTCCTCATCGCTGTAAATCATGTCCGCCTGTGGGTGAGCGACGATCTCCCGCGCAATCAACGAAAGCGCATGTTCGGCAAGCTCATCGTCGTGATCGAGCAAGGCGATATAGCGGCCCGTCGCTATTCCTAACGCGGCATTGGAAGCGGTCGAGATGCCAGCGTTCTTCGGCAAACGGGTGATTCTGATGCGCGAATCCAAACCGGCAAAGCAATTCAATATTGCACTAACGTGCTCGGCACTGGAGCCATCGTCCGCAATGCATAATTCCCAAAATGGATACGTTTGCCGCCGGACCGATTCGATGGCCCGCTGCAAATGAGTTTCCGGCGTGTTGTAGACTGGCATAATCACAGAAATCATCGGAGGATCGACCATGGCTTCGGCCTCGGCCCGAAGCCGTTGGAAATCCTCTTCTGTGAGTGCATGTTGCTTGCGCCATTCGGCGTACGCCGCCTTCTCACGATGACCGCCGGCATCGAGTCGCCGCGAGTCCGGCAGGCCCTGAAAAATATGCTCGATTACCTGGCGAAATTGCCCGCGACCGAGCATGCTCAGGCCGCGCCAAAGAACTCGACCCGTGCAATGGTAATTCCACAGTAGCTTCAGCTTTCGCGTGAGCGCTTCGAAGAACGCTTTCAGAGACGGGATCGATTCGACCTGGAACTGCACCAGCCGAAAGCTTCCGGTACAATCCATGGGATCGAGGCGAATCGCAAATAACGGTTTTCGCATATAGACGAAGATCTCATCCCTCAGCGGTCCGCTCCACGTAATGCGTTCCAAACATGATTCCGGTGAAAAGCCCTCGCCGGTATCGGCATACAGCTCCGCCCTGCCCCGAACGTAGCCTGACATTTCGAGTCGGATGCGAATCCAACCTGCCGGGAAGACGCAAGGCAGCAGGAAATACGGATCCTTCCCGGTGGAACGCCACCCAATTCCGGGCGCATTATCGGCATCGGCACCGGCGCCGGGTTCGAGGTCATTCCAGGCAAGCAGGCTTTCTTGCGAGTATTTGCGGGAAAAGAAGGTGCGCTGCAGCGCTCGAAGAGGGGCCGTAAGCTTCCAACCGCTGGTACTCGTGCTCCAGCGCATCAGGTGATCCAACACTTGATTACGTTCATGCAGCGCGCGCCGCTCTTCTTCAAGATCGCTTAGACCTTGGGCGCTCACGCCCGCGAGGTTGTTCAGGACCTCGGCGAAAAAAGTCTCGTTCAATAAGCGCGACTGAATAAGCGCCCGTGAAGCAGTTCGGGGGGTCGCATGCTGTGTACTAAGTACGGAGTGCTCAGTATTTAGTACCGAGGCGATTTTTGTCCAACTTCTACCAGTCAGGTGTGAGGGCGCAATTGGATTTGCGTTCTGCTCGCTAACGATAGATGCCCGGGATAGAGTGGTTTCCTCCATCGCTGCTTCGGCTTCCGCTGACTTTGCAACAACATAGAATTTGCGATACGGCAGCATGTTGGAATCATGTTTTCGCCAGAGCCCGGTCAGTCGCTGACCAAGCTCGCGCTGCAACGCATGACGCGCAACATGCTCGGATAACAACATCGAAGCCAGCCAGATGTCCAACGGCGCCTGACCGTGCACCCAAAATGGCAAGCCACATGATTCGAGAATGGCACGAATCTCAGATTCTTCTGGCAAACCAAATTCCCGGTGTTCGCGAAGAAATGGGTGCTTGTCGCCGGTACGCAAGCTGAATGCTTGGGCCGCCAATTCCTCGGCTTCCATCACTTCCACAACACCGTTCGGACAGGATAGAACAACGCCGCACTGTGCCACACGCAGACATTCGCGAATGAACTGCGGCCGGCTACTCGCTGGCATGTGTTCCAGGACTTCAATCGCTACCACAGCATTGAAGGAGTTATCCTCGAATGGCAGCGGTTCATCCGGTTGGAGTTGCACGAAGTCGGGCTGACCAGCACAGTTGCTGTCCACATCGGATCGCGTGACCTCGACGTTTTCAAGATAATTCGGCCACAGGTTCAAGACATTGCTGCCGACTTCGAGAATCTTGACTGGCCGACTGACGGCGCAAAGAGTGCTCAGCAATTGAGCGGCGTAGCCATAACGTAGATGTTGATCAAAATCCGCCGCAGGAATGACATGAGGACGAAGCAGGTCTGCAAATGAAGGTGAAAGATGCGATGTCGAGGTTGTCGGGCTTACGGTCGCCATGCGGGCGCTCCTTGCCGCAAACGTTTTCCAATTTAGGACCGCGAGATTTGCCTAGTTTGCCTGCCTTTTCCGAGCTTGTCAATCGGAATAGAACCGCCTCGTGGAGGAGCGCGCAACTAGGCTTTCCAGGAGGGAGCCGGCTTCCGTGAGAAGTTCATTGCTGCCGCAGTGTGCGATCCCGATGCGGCTTAGTCAAGGGAATCGGCGCCGGATTTCACCCAAAGTGCCGAATTTCAGGGGGTTATATTCGTTTTTGATGAAATCTGAAATGCGGCGCCAGCTGCGGGTACGACCGCGGCTGCCGGCCCGGACTGATTCCACCCCTTATTGCACTCCAAAGAACTTGGTTACACCCGGGCAGGAGTGAGTGACTGAATCGTTTTTCGGGCGGCCGCGTCAATCGCAGCCTCCCAGTTCTGATCATCCGGCGCGAATGGAAATGTGATTCCACGTGAACTATTAACGACTGCCCCCAAGCCACCGGGTCGAAAGGCCGCGGCGACATCAGCGGCGGTGCCGCCTTGAGCGCCGAAACCGGGGACCAGGAACCAGACCTCGGGAAGCAATTTTCGCAATGACGCAAGTTCGGCCGGCTGCGTCGCCCCAATGACAGCCCCGACGTCGCCGAAACCGCACTCGCCTTTGTTTTCGCTCGCCCAATTCCGTACTTCCTCGGCTACGCGCACATATAGCGCTTTGCCGCCGCAATCCAGGTTCTGGAGCTGCCCGCTGCCGGGATTGCTCGTCCGAACTAATACAAAGAGCCCGCGTCCGTCCTTTCGAGCAAATTGCAAGAAGGGTTCGACCGAATCGCGGCCCAAGTACGGGTTGATGGTCAGAGCGTCGGCGTCGAATTCTGAGAATGCAGCCTCGGCATAAGCCGCGGCCGTAGAGGCGATGTCGCCGCGCTTTGCATCCAGAATCGTTACCAGACCCAGTTGCTTCGCTTTGCGCAGGACACGCTGCAATGCAGTCATGCCTGCCGGCCCAGCCGCTTCGAAGAATGCCGACTGCGGTTTCACGACCGGTACCAGCGGGGCGACGATGTCGAGGACGCGGAAGCAAAACTCCTCATATGCTATGGCAATGTTACCAGCGTGGCGCTGACGAATTGATCCGGGAAGCGAGCCCCAGCGCGGATCGAGGCCAGCACAGAGCGGAGTGCCTTTGGCATGAACAGCAGCGGCGAGGCGATCAGCGAAATGTCCCATTTCGGTTTGCGGATTGCGGATTTTGGATTGCGGATTCATCGCCAATTACAAATGTAACGATTGTTATCAGTATTTGCTTTGCAATCCGCAATCATTTTTTGATCGTCAACGGAATTATCGCGCTGGCATAACTGATTTTCACCACGAAATTGATCGATACGTGGGCCAGCACGCATACAGGCACATCTTCGATTGGGGCGGCATTCGCGGCGGCCTTGAGGACGATGTGGCCCTTGTTGCCGGTGCCGATGAGCGTTTTGCTCTTGCCTTCTTCGATGGTCACGCCCGGCGGCAAGGGGTTGCCGTACACCGAGCCTAGATGCCGCAGCAGCACATCCAACGACACGCTCTTGACGTAATCCGGCCGGCGATGGATCGTCACGTCGAGCTTAATTTCCTCACCCGGCTTCAACGATATCGTTTTGGGCGAGACTTCGACGCGCAGTATGTCCGATGGCTCGGTTACGGCCACGGCAGGCATCTGTGCTTCGAAGCGGCCGCGGCCGCCGCCGGGAAGATAGATTTCCTCGCTCACCGTGGCGATTCGCTCCAGGTCGGGCTCCTTAGAACGGCCCGTGATGCGGACCATGGCGGCACTCACTTTTGCTTTTTCGTCGGCCGTCAACACAACCACGCCCTGCGTCATGCTCGGTGGGATCGACAACGGCGTGGCCGAAACCCCTGCCGGCAAACCGGCGATCTGCACGTCCACCGGTCCCGCGAAACCGTTTTGACGTGTCACCTGGATATACCAAGCTGTACTAGAACCGGGGCCGATCATCGCCTTGCCGGGGTCGCAGCGGAGCAGGAAATCGGGTTTGGCGAAATCAAGTTCTAAGCAATAAACGAATGAGTCGCCGCCCTTGCTGTTGAGATCGCGAATGCGCGCGACGTAATCGCCATCGGCCGGCGGCCTGAACACGAGGCCGGAATCTTTGCCGATGTCATCGTCGTTGGCCTGCAAAATCTGGCCGTTCGCATTCAGAATTTCGACAAACGAATCCAGGCACGAGCAGAGCGGCGTGCCGAAGCGCCGGGCCTTAACCTCGCAACGAATGGCCTGCCCTTTCCTTGCATGAAAGACGAAATGGTCCATGTCCCGGCGTTTACCGATGCGGCCGTTAATGGCGACAGGAACAGTAACACGATTCGCCTGCTCGGGAGTGTCGTTGGGTTCGTGCTCCATGAATATGGGCAAATCGGTGACATAAAACGCCACCGGGTTTGTCGTCCGGCCGCCAGCCGTCAATTGCACTTCGTAAATGCCTTTGGCGGCCGGCGCAGTGAATGTGATTTTCGGTTGCACCAGCTTTGCCGAGCCAATCGGCTCAACAACGACAGTCCGGCCCGGATTGCCGGCCATCGGATAGAGCTGCGAAGCAAACGGCCGATCGGTCATACGCATGGCGTAAACCCAGCGCGGGTCACCTTCGTACTTGGCGTCGCGAATCTGCACGAAGTAGGCGCCGTCCTTCGGAATCGCGTAACAGAGCAGCGAATCGGAAAAAAGGAAATCGTCGTTCGCCGCCAATTCGCGGCCTTCGGCATCGAGAAGCACGACTAGCGGATCGATGTGCTTTTGCAAGTCATGAATCTTGTCTTCCAAACGGGCGCCAAACACTTCCAGCGTGATGGTCTGTCCGGCCTTCGCCGAAAACTTGAACCAGCCCACCGCTTCCGCTGCTTTGATTTTGCCACAAACAACGCAGGGGATTGCTATCATGTCCGCTTTAGCAAGCGTCGCATTATTGCCGGACTCTGGTACGACCGGCTCATCAACGACAACGAGTTGTCCGAGGCTCGAAATTCCCAAGCTTGTAGCCAGGCGAAACTCGCGCACACCCAAAGCGGCACTGGGAGCGACTTTGAGCTTCAACTTAACCAACTTCACCTGGAGCGGCTTCTCGCCCGGCGTTTCCTTGCCCTTTGATGCCGGCAGGACTTCGGCTTCGATTCCACCGCCGGCCACAAGCATCTGGTACGCGCCTTGGAAGTTCATCTGCCCTTCGACCGCGACTTCCGTCGTCGTGCCCCGCTGAATTGCCACCGGC
>DATGHS010000422.1:0-18598 GCA_035307785.1 Gemmataceae bacterium | reverse complement strand
AGTGGCAATTGGTCAATGGCGTCTTGTCGGTTCCGGCGGCACAACCGCCCAATCGCTCGCGCATCCGCATCCCGGTTACCCCTGGGGAAGAGTACGACCTGAAGATCGTCGGCACGCGCGAACAGGGCGAAGACGCCCTGGGTGTCGGGTTGGCATTGCCGAAATCCCAGGCGATGGTGAACGCGGACGGTTGGCCTAAAGAGGATCACTTGTCCGGTCTCGCCTGGATCGACGGCAAGAGCCTGGATAAGAATGGCACGGCTTGCAAAGGCGCGATGATCGAAAACAGCAAGCCATTCGAATTGATTTGCTCGGTTCGCAAAGGGCGCATCAGGGCCTGGCTCGATGGCCGCAACATTGTCGATTGGTCCGACGATTTGGCGCGGCTTTCGATTTTGGACACTCATGGCGTCCCGGACAAGCGCTCATTGTTTCTGCTCACTAGTTGGTCGGCATTTCGCATTACGCAAATTGCTTTCAAAGGAACGACGGCCTCCGCGGGGCCGTCACCGCTTGTTGGTTCGCCGCCGAAATTCAAGAACGGCCTTGGCATGGAGTTCGCGAAAGTGCCCAAGGGCAAGTTCTGGCGCAACGGGGGCAATGGCGTGGCCGGCCAAGATCTCCAAGAAATGCCTTACGACTATTACATCGGGGTGTACGAAGTCACCCAGGGCGAATGGGAAAAAATCATGGGTGCTAATCCGAGCCAACACCGCAACGCACCGGGCGAGGATCCCAAGCGCTTGCCGGTGGATAACATTCAGCGGCCGCAATTACACGATTTCATGTCGAAGCTGAACGATCGCGACAAGAATCCCGGCTGGGTCTACCGGCTTCCCACACCGACCGAGTGGGAATACGCCTGCCGCGGCGGGCCAATGACCGATCCGAAGGAAAGCTCGTTCAATTATTACTTCAAAGACGGCAACGTAAACGAGTTGAAACCTGACCAGGCCAACTTCCTGGGCAGCGGAAAAAACGGCACGGTGGTTGTCGGCAAATACAAGCCCAACAAGTTGGGTCTATACGATATGCACGGCAATGTGTCGGAATGGTGCGAGAATGCAAACGGCTCAACCATCGCTCGCGGCGGTAGCTACGCGGAAAATGCCCTGAACTGCCGGGCCGGCGTGCGCGGCGGTGGCAGGGTAAATAGAGGCTCGACCCCGCACGGCCTGCGCGTGGTTTGCGTTCCGGTGGGCGCCGTGCCAACGGGACCGGCCGAAATGCCCGACGAGGAGCGCGGTGAAGGTCCGATGCCAGAGACGGAAACCACCATGGTCGCGGCGGGCGCTTCGCCTTTTGATCAGCTCCGCCGCGAAAACATTCCGCCGGAGACGGCGACCGACGTATTTGGAGACCCGGACAAGATTCCTGCTGAAGTCGTCGGGCTGGTCGTATTGGCGCGCGGGACGGGCACGCTTCACCATCCCGCCGTGAGCCCCGATTGCTCACGGCTAGCATTGAGCGGCAGCAAATATCCGACATCCATTTGGCGCGTGCCGGATCTGAAACACCTCGGAGGGCTCCCCAAAAGTCACGATGTGGTGGGGAAGGTCTTTCTTTCCGATAATAAGCGCCTTGCCGGCGTAAATGTCGACGGTGATTTATCGATCTGGGACACCGCTCAACTGAAACTTGAGCATCAGGAACCGCCGCCCGCAGGATTCAACAGCAACAACTGCGTGTCAGCGTTAAGCTGGGCCGTGCGGCCCGACCGCAAACAAATGGCCATTGGCTACCGCACGGGTCTGATTCAACTCCGTTCCACCGAATCCGGCACGGAAGAGGGCCGATTCCGCGTTGGGGGGTTCGCTTGTTGCGTGGCCTACTCGCCGGATGGCGGACGTGTGGCGGTCGATTTCTTCCCGGAAATGAAAGCGCATCAGGTGACCATTCACGACGTGACGGCCAATAAGGATGACGCCCTCGGCTCCATCCATGGCCTGTACCGCGCCCACGATTACTTTGCTTTTTCCCCCAATGGCAAGGCGTTGCTGTACGGAGACAGCTACATCAAAGATGTCAATCGCCTGGATCTGGAATCGCGCAAGGAACATAATATCGTGGCCTCTTCAGAGCCGAATGCGGGCATCGCCGCGGCCTGCGACGGCAAGCAGATTGCCACCGTGAGCGCGGCCGGCAAGGTCCGCCTCTGGACCGGAGCGCCGAAACAGATAGCGCGCGAAATCGCCTTGCCGGCCCTCAAAGGCAAAACCTGGTGGTGCGCGGATTTCGTGGTGAACGACCGATATTTGATCGTGACCGACATGCTGGGCGGTCGGGTGTACATATTGCGGTTGCAGCAGTAGCAATAAAGAATCATGCGCGTTTTAAGTCAACTCTTTGCCAACAACCGCGCCTGGGCCGAAGATATGGCCCGGCGCGAACCCGAGTTTTTCGCCCGCCTGGCGCAGCAGCAATCGCCAGAGTATCTTTGGATTGGCTGCTCCGATAGCCGGGTGCCGGCGAATCAGATTGTCGGCCTCCTACCGGGCGAGATGTTTGTGCATCGCAACGTGGCCAACGTGGTAGTGCACACCGATTTGAACTGTCTCTCGGCATTGCAATTCGCGGTGGACGCTCTAAACGTTCGCCATGTCATTGTCTGCGGCCACTACGGCTGCGGCGGCGTGCTGGCCGCGCTCCGCGATGACCGCCTGGGCCTGATCGACAACTGGTTGCGGCACGTACAAGATGTGCGCAGCAAGCATGCGTGCCAACTCTCGCGCCTGCCGAATGAGAAGCAGCGCCACGATCGGCTGTGCGAACTCAACGTGATCGAGCAAGTGGTCAATGTCTGCCAGACGACCGTGGTCCAGGAAGCCTGGGAACGCGGCCAGGAACTAGCCGTGCATGGCTGGATTTATGCGCTGCAAGACGGGTTGCTGCGCGATCTGACGATGTGCGTGACGGCCGGGTCGGAATTGATGGGCTGCTACGAAGCGGCGTGCGCGCGCGTGTATTCAACTTCAATCTAGTAAACCGTCTCGTTGCCGAAATCGGCGGGCGGGTTCGCAGTTCGCGGCAACGACGGCAACGTGGCAACGAGTTCGTCAGCCGCGGCGGGGAGATCTCTTAAGAGCTTATGTAGGAGCAACTTGCGCCAGACGGTGGCGCCCAGCGCTGGAAGCGTCTTTCGTTGCGCATGCCGGTGACAGCCGCTGCTAGGGAAGCTTGGCGCAACAAAAACGGCGGCTGGAAGCCGCCGTTACGTGCGCCAGGCTGTGTCAGAGCGGCTCGTCTTCTTCCTTCTTTTCCTTGAGCTTCTTTTCCTCGTCTTCATCTTTTTCTTGGCGGCCCAAATTCAGCGTGAATTCAAGCATGGCATTGGTCGCGATGAGGTTCGCCAACATTTCAACGGTGTGGCTCTGCCCATCGGGCTGCTTGTCTTCGGCTTTAGGGGCATGGTGCGCTGTGTCGTCGCTTTGTTGCGTGTGGTCCACCGTCAGCGCGGCATGCTCACCTTCAAAGTAATGTTCGGTGAGCCAGCACGGCGGATCGCCCGGCGGCGCCGGGGCGCGCAGATCCACCTGTTCGGCAGTTGGGTTCGTGGGAATAAGTACAGTGGTTTCCGGCGGCAGCGGCGGCTGCCAGATCAGGATGTGCCCTTGGGTGGGATCGAAGTCCATGGTTTAACCCTCGCGTGCCTTGGTTAGTCTATCCGCTTTCGGCGCGAAAAGAAACAGGAAATCTGCAAATCCGTGGGCACGTTGAAAACGTGCCCCACGGAAAACGCAAATCTACCCCTTCACCGCCAGCACCGCATCCAACGGCGACGGCGTCCTGCAGGCGGTGACTTCCGCGAAGCCGACGCGCATCAATAGCGCTTCGTACTCACTCAAGGTTCGCTCCTTGCCTTCAGTACACGTGAGCATGTTCAGGTTCTGCATTTGCGCCCAGCGCGGGCCGGTTTTGTCTTCGATCAACAGCTTCTCGGCAATCAGCAGCGCGCCGCCCTTGGGCAAGCGCTCGTAGATGCGCGTCAGCAATTTCAGAATCTTCGCTTCACTCCAATCGTGCAGAATGCGGCCCAGGGAAAACAGATCGCCCTCCGGCAGCGGATCGCTGAAGAAATCGGCGGCCGTGATCGTGATCCGGTTGGCGACTTCCGTTGCGCTGACAATTTCTTGCGCCAGGCCGACAGCTTCCGGCAAATCGAAAACGACCCCGCGAAGATTCGGATAGCGCCGGCAAGCCGCGATCACCAGGTGCCCGGTGGCGCCGCCCAGATCGACCAGGCAGCGAAAGCGGCTCAGGTCAAACGCCGCCGCCACGACCGGCGAGCTGATAAGCCCGTAGCCGTGCATGCCCATGAGGAACTCGCGCGTTTGTTCCGGCGAGCGAAAGAAATGGGAGAAGATGGGGCCATCGAGATCGAAGGTTTGCTTCCAGCGGTGCGCGCCCTCGCGCACGGCGTCTTCGAGATTGGCCCAAAGCTTCCACATCACCTTGTCGGAGTAGCCAATGTAGCCGGTGAGCCGTTGTGGGCTCGACTTACACAGGTACGCGGCGGAGGCCGCCGTGTTGCCGTAGCCCTGTTCACCGCGCTGCAGCAGTTGCAGGCCGACGCAGGCATCGAGCAGCCGCTCCAAGCCATCGGTACTGACTTTTAGCTCGCGCGAAAGAGTAGCAAGGGATTTCGGCCCGGCTTCCAGGGCATCGAAGATGCCGAGCGACACGGCCGTGAACATGGACTTTGAGCGGCGAAAGGCTTCGAGCAAATCGAGAACCACAGCGGGATCGGGCTGAGTGATGTCACGCGCCATTGATGACAACTCCTTGGTTAGCAACGCTTCGGAAAAGCGTTGTGCACTCCAACGCTTCTGCGAAGCATCGCTAACCATCTTATGCACCGAGCGCGCCGCGACCGGCCGGAAAAACATAAAGGCCGTTCATCAACTCCTTTGATGAACGGCCCGCTTCGTGAACGTAGGCGCTAGCGTGGCTGAATCATTACCGAATAGCCGCCGCTTTCGAGGCTTTGGGCTGCGTTGTTGGCATCGAATCGAGTCGCGTAGGTGCCGTAGAGAGACCAGGGCTGGCCGATGCCGCCGCGGTAGAACACGTCGAGCGACCCTACGACCGGGGCGACCACTACCGGGGCCGGCGCGACAATAGTCGGCGCGTAATAGTAGGGGCGGTAGTAGTTGTGATAGTAGCCGTGGTAATATCCATAATACGGGTAACCGTAACCGTGGTAATAATGGTAATGGTCGTGAGCCGAGGCTGCCGCGGGCAAAAGGGCCAGGGCACCGACAATCGCCACACCGCCGAGGATTTTCTTGATAATCATGACGTTATCTCCGGTTGAGATTCTTGATTTATGTTTGTCCCTGCCGTTTGCATAACGGCGAAGCATGGCGGACTTGCGCGCACGGGGATCGCGGAAGAATCGGTCACGTTTTGAAAAGATTAACATGAGATGAGAGGCGAATGGCGGCAACGCAAATGCAATCGGAAAGCTAATTCTTGTCCGAGTCGCGTCGGTAATGATGCTCGGTGAAGCGCCGCCAGCCCTTGGCGTTTTTCGCTTCCACTACCCAGATAAAGCCGCCCTCGCAGTTCGGCCAGTACGCCATGCGCGCGAGCCCGGCGGGCATCTGCGCCTCGAAGCCGATGGCTTCCGGGTGAAGGTCGGTCACATCCGCGACCTTCCCCTGTGAGTGCTTGCCGTCGGAGGTGAATGACCAGAAACAGACTTCGCCCTTGTCGCCCACGCCGATAAGCGCTGTCTCCTCGTACGGCCCACGATTCTTGTACGACTCCGGCAGAAGCTTTTTGCTCTCGGGATTCGCGAAGCCCCAGCGCGCTTGCAGACGGATGTAAGCGCCGCCGAGCACCTCGTCAAAGGATCGCGTGCAGCGCAACGGACCCATGGGGCTTTCGGCGTGCGCCACCCATGCGCCGAGCAGCGGTTGGAGGAAGCCGAGTTTACCGCGACCTTTCTTCCAGAGCTTGGGCATTGGGTTGTTCCTGATCGCGAAGGCCCAGGGACTTCCGTCCCTGGGCTTTGCCTGGACATTACTTGTGGCGGAATAGCAACTGCGACATCAGGTACAGATCATTCTTCCACACTGCGTAGCATGTTGCGAACTCCTCGTGGAGGATCGCTTATTTCAGGCTGGCCAGATACTCGGCCACCAGCCGCAAATCGGCATCACTGATCTTGGCCTCGGGCTGGGCCGGCATTCGGGAATTCGGCTTGAACGACTTCGGGTCGCGCACGTATTTGATGAACCAGTCAACCGTGTGCTCCGGATCACTGCCGACTTTGCCCAGGTCGGGACCGCGACCGCCGCCGGGGCCGCCCGGGCCCCCGGGTCCCGGACCACCAGGGCCTGGGGGACCGCCCGGTCCGCCTCCAGGCGGGCCACCCATCTGCGGACCGCCGACCCCGGCCCCGTTAACCTTGTGGCAGCGCATGCAGCCACCAGCGACCATCGCCTTTTTCCCGGCAGCATGAGGACCGGACTCGGTGTCAAAAGCCGGCGCGGCCGAGCCTTGATTTGGCCCGCCTTGTGGGTTGGATGAACTCGTTGAACTCGACAAATTGCAACCAGCAGCAAACGCCGCGAGCGCCGTTGAGGCTAATAAGAGCGAAGCGCGTTTCATCGTGAAAACAACCTTGTGGATATGAGAAGAAATCGGACGGCGGCCTTTCGGACCGCCGTCCGGGGGCGAAGATCAGTAATAAGACTGGACCCCACTCTCGACAAGCTCACTCGACCGTCCACAGCGTGAGCGAATCCTTATCTTTAATAAAGATCCGATTGCCGGAAATAATTGGATATGCATACGTGTCGCCGGAAGCGACGGTATAGGTGGCCAGCGCCTTGAATTCCTTTTCAGAAGGTTGAAAGACGACCAATTTTCCGGCCGGAGTGAGGCCGAAGAGGACGGTCCCGGCATCCACCACCGAGCCAAATCCGCTCAGGCCGCGGCCGCCCTTGCCGCCACCGGCCGTTGGCGCCGGAGCAGTCCAGGCCGTTTTTCCGCTTTCGGCATTGATGCAGAACCAAACATTATTGATCGTCATGCCGTACACTGCGCCGTCCTTGACAACTGGTGAATTGAACTGAACGGCATTCTCTTTGTTAACCCACAGTTCCTTGGACTTGTACGAGTCGCCGCTTTTTTCGACCTTGAGGGCCTTGGTGCCCCGCCCGACGCCAGAGATAACGAAGGCCTGGCCATCGACCACGGGCGTGCAAGCATTGTAAGCCCGGCCGGGCTTGGGGAACGGTGCCTCCCAAATCAGCTTGCCGTCGGCGGCATTCAGGCCAACGATTTTCTCATCCGTTTCTGCCACAATCGTTTTCACGTCGCCGAGCGTGGCCGTAATCGGGGAAGCGTAGTCGGTGCCGTCGCCGGCCCACTTCCATTTTTCGCTTCCATCACTCAGGTTATAGGCCACAATGGCGCCGCTTTTTTCGTTGCCCATTTGCACAATGGTCAGGCCGTTAACGATGATCGGCGAGCACGATGTGAAAAACATAGGATGGTTGTTGTCATTCGTTTTGCGCCAGGCGACTTTACCATCAGCTGCATTGAGACAGGAAAGTGTGCCACTGGCGCCGAGCGCGACCAGCTTTCCTTCTGCAACGGCCGGTGATCCTCTGGGGCCGACAAATTCCATGTTAAAACCGGAACCTGGCTTGATTGGAGCCGACGCCGGGTACTTGTCCTTCCAAATTTCTTTTCCATCGGCTGCATTCAAGGACAGGATCACCTCATCGGCACCCTGCCGTGTGAAGACATAAAGCTTGTCGCCCACCAAGGCAGGCGTGGCCACGCCTTCGCCCACGGCGACCTTCCATTTGTGCGTGAGTTCCTTCGGCCATTCCTTGGGCGCGGTAAATGTAGCCTTGGCATCGCGGTTCGGGCCGCGCCATTGCGGCCAATCTTGAGCGTGAGCGCTGCCGTAAAGCAGACCGATGCCGACGATTGCTGTAATGACGCTGGTGCTTCTCATGATGGCTCCTTTCCACAGAATTGCTGCCTGAGTGCAAAATACGAGTCGATTCACTCGTAGAAACCCCGTATGCAGCCAGAAGTGGCGGTCGTAGACGCGCTAAATGTCGGCTAACCTTGTCGGGTTCGGAAAGCTCCCATACGAATAGCTATCGTGCCGTGGCCAAAATTGTAGAACGGAATTCATTCCGTGCTGAATTGATTCGACTCAACTACGGAACGGAATGAATTCCGTTCTACGATCGAAAAGAGCACTTTGCGGGACTTCATGCATACCTATCGCACTCACTCTTGCGGCCAATTGCGAAAATCGGATGCCAGCGCCCAGGTTCGCCTGTCGGGCTGGGTTCATAACCGCCGCGATCTCGGCGGGTTGCTCTTCATTGACTTGCGCGACCATTACGGCCTCACGCAGTTGCTGATTCCCAAGGATGCGCCCTTTTTGGACGAGATGTCGCGCTTGCCGAAGGAAACCGTCATTCGCGTGGACGGAAAGGTCGTGGAGCGTGCCAAAGAGAATGTCAATTCGAAGTTGCCGACAGGTGAAGTCGAAGTTATTGTCCAGAGCTTCGAGCTGCTCGGCCCGGTGACGGCCGACGGCGGGTTGCCGTTCAGCGTGTTTCCGGAAGAGGAAGTGCCGGAAGACACGCGGCTCAAGTATCGCATGCTCGATTTGCGCCGCACCCAATTGCATGCCAACATCATTCTGCGCTCGAAGGTGATCTCCAGCATTCGCCGGCGCATGGTGGACCTGGGCTTTCTCGAATACAACACGCCGATCCTGACGAGTTCCAGCCCGGAGGGGGCGCGCGATTACCTGGTGCCGTCGCGCGTGCATCCCGGCAAATTTTACGCGCTGCCGCAGGCGCCGCAGCAATTCAAGCAGTTGCTGATGGTGTCCGGATTCGACCGGTATTTTCAAATCGCTCCCTGCTTTCGCGATGAGGATGCCCGGGCCGACCGTTCGCCCGGCGAGTTCTACCAGCTCGACCTGGAAATGAGCTTCGTCACGCAAGAAGACGTATTCGCGGCCATGGAGAAGCTGTTTACCGGGCTGTTTCCGGAATTCGCGCCGAGCAAAAAAATGACCTCGGCACCGTTTCCGCGGATTCCGTATGCCGAGGCGATGCTCAAATATGGCTCCGACAAACCCGACTTGCGGATTCCGCTCGAAATCCGCGATGTGACTGATCTTCTCGGCGGCGGACAGATCGCCTTCATGGCCGGCAAGACCGTGCGGGCTTTGCCCGTGCCGAAGTGTGCCGACCGGCCCCGAAAATTCTTCGACACACTCGACGAACGCGCCAAGGCCGAGGGGCTTGGCGGCCTCGCCTGGATCACGGTGCAACCTGACAGTACATTCAAAGGCTCGATTGCCAAGCTGATTACGCCGGAAGTCGGCGCGAAGCTGTTGACACAGTGTGGGGCCGGGCCGGGGCATGCCATCTTCTTCGCCGCGGACAAAGATGTGGCCAAGATTTGCAAAGTCCTCGGCGGAATCCGCGCGAGTCTGGGCCAAGAGCTTGGCCTCGTGGAGCCGGACTGCTTCAAGTTCTGCTGGATTATCGATTTCCCCATGTTCGAACTCGACGACGAAGGCAAGGTCGCCTTCAGCCACAACCCGTTTTCGATGCCGCAAGGCGGAATGAAGGCCTTGGAAACGATGAACCCGCTCGACATCAAGGCCTTCCAGTACGACATCGTTTGCAACGGCGTCGAACTCTCGTCGGGCGCCATCCGAAACCACCGCCCGGACATCATGTACAAGGCCTTCGAGATCGCAGGCTATGGCCGCGAGGTGGTGGATCGGCGCTTCGGCGGCATGATCAACGCGTTCAAGCTCGGCGCTCCGCCGCACGGCGGCATCGCCCCCGGCGTGGACCGCATCGTCATGCTGCTGGCCGAGCAGAAGAACATTCGCGAAGTGATCGCGTTCCCGATGAACCAGAAGGCGCAGGACCTGATGATGGGTGCGCCGAGCGAAGTGACCGAGAAGCAATTGCGGGAACTGCATATCCGCGTGGATATTCGTGAGAAATAGTCAAACACCGTTGACGTGCCGGTGCGAGCGCCTTAGTTTTTCGTTCAGTCAGTCTTTGGAAATTCACCTCGCGGAGAACATCATGATGAACACGTGGATGCAACTTGCCCTGAGCGTATTGGGTTTGGGAGTGATGGGACTCAGCATGGCACACGCCGACGAACCGAAAACCGACAAGAAAACCGACGCCCGCGTTTTCGAGCTGCGCGTCTACTATGCCAACCCCGGCAAGATGGAAGCGCTGCACGCCCGCTTCCGCGACCATACGAACAAGCTCTTCGAAAAGCACGGCATGACGATCATCGCGTTCTGGAACCCAACCGACCCAAAGGAAGCGGAACGGAAGCTCATTTACGTTCTCGCCTTCCCGAGCCAGGAAGCGGCAAAAAAGAGCTGGCAAGCTTTCCGGGATGATCCGGATTGGATGAAGGCAAAGGCCGAGTCGGAAAAGAACGGCGTACTCGTGGAGAAGGTGGAATCCACCTACATGAACGCGACGGATTATTCGCCGATTAAGTGAAGATAAAAAATCCGCTTGCGTTTCGCGCACAGGTTGCTTGTCAGCTTTGCTACGGAACGAGTTGGTGAAACGTATCAACATCTTGGATACGGTTCAAGCAAAAATCACGGCATCGGAACGTAGAACGGAATTTATTCCGTTCCAATGTCTCGCTGGAACGGAATAAATTCCGTTCTACGTTCGGCATTGGATACGAAACTCCGGCTCGTGAAACCAAACTCAACCTGCACGAAGCGTTTCGTACTAAAACCTTGCTTGTCAGCGGTCCCGAAACGCAAGCAGCGTCCTACGAATTCACTTCACCGGCATCGCAAACTTCCCGCCCTTCGGGCTTGGGACAACCTGCTCGCTCTTGAGCTTCGGCGTCGCTTTGTACGGGTTGTAGAGCGGGTCGCCGATGAGGGTGCACATCCAACTGGTGAGCACCAGCGTGCGGCAGTAGCACTCCACCAGCGTGTATTCGCCGGTGACCAGGAAGCCGAAGAACTCCGCGGGCTTCGGAAAGCCGATTGTGTATGGCTCCGCGACGGGGCCGAGCGTGGCGGCAGCGCCTTTCTCGAGAATATTCCGGCACCACAGCTTCAAATCTTTGCGGCGGAGCGACACCGCCTCGCTGCTGGCCAGGTGCCAGGCCACGGCCCCTTTCACGAAGCCGCAGGAATCGACGAAGTTGCCGTGCGAATACCAGCCGCAGTACAGCGCGCACTCCGGGCAACTGTTCGGGGCAAAGACGGCCGGCTTGTTGTCGAGGGTCACTTCCATCTTGCCTTGATCCTTCAAGAGCGCGGCCATTTCGCGCATCGATTCGTCATAGCCGCCATAGCCGTAGCCATCGTCGCTCTTGGGATCGAAGCGGATGTCACGGGCGTCCACGTAGGCTATTCCCTTGAGGCCGGTCTTTTCGACCTCGATCGCGTCGTCCACGAGCCGCTTGGCGACCTCCGGCGTGGGGCCATCGAGCCGTGCAGTCATGAGCACCGGCGGCTTTTCCTTGCGCTTCGATTCCGGAACCTGAAAATGCAGCAGATTCAATTGAAACCGGCGCAATTCGTATTTGTCCCACCACAAGAGCATCAATTCGTTGTCCAAAGCCGCGTGACTTTCCGCATGCGAGAGCCAGCGCTGGCGGTTCTCCAGAAACTTCAAAGCGCTCGCTAGCTTCTTCTGCTCGTCCCGCGCTTGTTCCAGGTCTTTCGCCTCCTCGCTTTTGGGATCCGCTTTGACTTTCACCTCGAGTTCCTTGATGCGCGCTTCGAGTGGCTTCATTTTCTCCTGGCTGGTCTTCCGCTCGGCCTCGACTTTTTCAAGCTGTGTCTTCTCCGCGTCGCTCGGGGCATCGCCGCCGACGCGCAGCGGCACGCCATAAATGCAGAGCAAACACTTGATCTTGTCCTTGCGATCCTTCAGCGCTTCGCGAAGCGGTGCGACGAGCTTGCTATTGTAATCGGCTCGGTTAATATCCTCGGTCTTTGGCAGGTCGAGCACGATCCGGTTCTCTTTCGGGATGGCGCGCTTTTGCTGGTAATGCTCGGCCACGGCCAGCGATTCCGGCATGTTTTTGTTGGCGATGAGAAAGACCTCGCTCGGCTCGAGGGCGAAGCAACGGGACGCAAGGCCGGCGATTGCTAGGAAGCAGAAAAGGTAAGTCGTTCGGATGAATGGAATCACGCGGCGTGCATGAATTCTACTCGCAGTCTTCACTTCCGCTCCCTGGTAAACGTCTTTAAGCGACCGTAAGCTAACCTGACGCCCATCTTATCATTGTGGAGCCGCTGCGACATGCGCTTTCGTTTTCTTCTCTTTGCAGTTCTGTTTTTGCCGCTATCGGCTTGCACCAAGACGCCCGAGGCAAAGCCGCCGGAGACTGCGCGACCGCCCAAGCTGGCAGTGCTCGTTGTGTTCGACCAGATGCGTGGCGACTATTTGCAGCGCTGGCAGGACTTATACACAACCGACGGCTTCCGCCGGTTGGAGCAGGAGGGAACCTGGTTTACCAATTGCCATTATCCCTATGCGATGACGGCCACGGGGCCGGGGCATGCGTCGCTGTTAACCGGTTCTTCGCCGGACAAGCACGGCATCGTGGCCAACACCTGGTACGATCGCAAGGAAGCCGCGACGGTAAACTGTTCCACGTCGCCGCGCTATGAACGCGTGCCGCCCCTCCCCCCTGCCCCGCCGAAGCCTCCGCCGGCCGCGAAGAACGAGGCGCCGGAAGAGAAAATACTGAAGGGCTTCGGCTCGCCGGAGCGAATGCTCGTTCCCTCGTTAGCCGACAGTTTGAAACAGGTAACGCAGGGCAAGGGCAAAGTATTCGGCCTGTCGCTCAAAGATCGCTCTGCGATACTGCCCGCCGGCCATAAGCCAGACGGCGCCTATTGGTTCGACCGTGGCCAGTTTGTCACTTCGACCTACTATCGCGACCGCGTTCATCCCTGGGTGGCGAAGTTCAACGAGAGCAAGCGGTGCGACAAATGGTTCGGTCAGAAATGGGAGCGGCTGCGCAATGACATTGATTACACGACGTTCGGCGGGCCGGCCGTCATTCCCGGCGCCGGCAAGGGTTTTAATCAGGGACGGTCGTTCCCGCACCCCTTCGGCCTCGGCAAGCAGATCGACAAGGAATACTACGACGCTTTGGCTGGTTCACCGTTCGGCAATCAATTGCTCCTCGACCTGGCGCGCCAGGCCATTGTCGAAGAGAAGCTCGGCCAGCGCGACGTGCCCGATTTGCTCAGTATCAGCTTTTCCAGCAACGATCTGATCGGCCATGTTTGGGGCCCGGACTCGCAAGAGGTCCTGGATGTTACGTTGCGCTCCGATCTCATCATTCGCGACCTGCTGAAGTTTCTCGATGAACACGTCGGCAACGATCGTTATGTGCTGGTCCTGAGTGCGGATCACGGAATCTGCCCGATTCCAGAAGCAACCCAGGCACAGGGGCGCGAGGCGAAGCGCGTGCCCACACTCAGCATGTTTAGCGCGGCGGAAACGCACCTCCGCGAAAAACTTGGCGAACCCGGCGACACCAAGAGCCGATGGATTGAAGCGGCCAACGAAGGCGGCATCTATCTGAACCAGCGGATGATCGAAGCTCGGAAATTAGACGTGGACGTGGTGGCAAGCACTCTGGCCGATTGGCTAGGGCAACAGGAATCGATCCATTGGGCCTACACCCGCAAGCAACTGATGCTGCCCGACTCGGCCGACGACAGCGATATCGTCCGCCGGGTGCGCAAATCCTTTCACCCAGAGCGCAGCGGCGATGTGATCTTCGTCTCGAAACCATACTATCTCGTTGGTTCGTTCAAGAGCGGCGCCACTCACGGTACACCGCATTCATACGACACACACGTACCGTTGCTGGCGTTTGGACCCGGGATCGCAAAAAGAACACGTGACGATCTCGTAACACCACAAGCAGCCGCATCAATTCTGGCCAAGGCATTGGATATCCCACCGCCGGCAAGTGCAGAGGCGAAGCTGCCCGACGGGCTCTTTCGGTAAGCGTGGGACAAGGCCGGTAGCGGAATTCGCAAGAATTCCGATAGCCAATGATCGGAATTCTTGCGAATTCCGCTACCAAATCGCACGAAACCTGATCTTGCTCCGATCGCCGAAACGGCTATCCTTCCCGCGCCTCAGATTTCATTTTGGGAAGGAGCCCAACCGTGGACCGCATTTTGCGCATCTCGCCCATACTTCTTATCAGCTTCGGTATATTTAGCACGCCGACGGATTCGAGCGCGAAGCCGCCGGAGTTGCCGGCGACGGCGAACGACCAATGCGTAATTCCCGCTGCATTCAGGCCTTTTTCCGCGCCGTTTGATCTCCAGACGCTCGAGTTCCGAATTGAAGTACCACAAAGCGACGTGGTCCGCATTCCGGCCGAAATCGAAGTGTTGACTGTGCCGCCCCGCGAGACGCCCAGCATTCCTTACGCACTTCGCACACCTGATCTCCCGGCCATTGATTCGCGCCTGATTCTCACTTTAGAAAAGATCGAACAGGAAGTGGAATCCTATCGAGCTATAAACCGAGACGTTCCGCGAATCGCTATTCGTGGCCTGCGTTGAGAAATTGACCCAATTCGAGTAGCGGAATTCGTAAGAATTCCGCATCCCGCGAGACGGAATTCTTGCGAATTCCGCTACCGTACGGAACCTGGGCACATTTTTTCCCCGCAATTCGGTAAAATGTCCTTCAGTGCCGGCGTATTACTTTTGTGGGGCCGGCGTAGAATTTTGCAATTTTCTTTGTTGGATCGGCGATATTTGGCGGAGCCGGAGTCTGTTGAGAGATGGGATTGTCCATCTTCGTGCTCGGTTTCCGAGGAATTGAATATATGAAAGCGAAAATGCCCTCGGTATTGAACTCCCGCACCATCGTGGTGGCCCTGCTCGTGGGCTCGGCCATGGCCGTGCAAGGCGCCACGGCCTCGGCGGGGGAAACCTACGATAAAGCGATCACCGACATCAATCGTTATTGCTCGGCCTGCTGGCGCAACGCCCGGCTGCCGGCCGACGCCTGGGACGATTGCACGCAGGAAGTCTTTAGCCGGCTTCTCCAGCGTCTGCCGGCCCAATCGTGGGCCAAGGTCCTGCAGGCCGACGGCGAAGAGCGGCGCGAATTCATCCGCGCCATCGACGCGGTCAAGAAGCGCACGCAGCGCAGCAAAAAGTGGTCGTCGCTCGAAAGTGAAGTGGCCGATCGAAGCAATTCGTTGCAGTCGGGCGTGAACGAACAGCGCGAGGTGTTGGACCGGGCTTCCGACCAGGTATTGAGCAATCGGCAGAAGCGCATTCTGCGCATGAGCATGGAAGGGCATTCGGTGCAGGAAATGGCGAAAGCACTCCGCATGTCGCCCGAACGCGTGAGCGATGAGAAATACAAGGCGCTCCGCAAGCTGCGGTCGCATTTGGCAGTGGATGCGTAATTGAGATGTAACAGGGGCATTCAGCCGGCTGGGAGCCATCGATACGACTTATCCATGTCCAAATAGGTCAAGCGTTCCAGCCTGACTGCATTTCAAAAGCGGTCAGGCCGGAACGCTTGACCTACATTTTTGCCCGGCGGCACGCCATTCGCCCATCATACAATGCTTGCGTGAAAATGTGCGGTTTCGGATCAGTGGAGCAAACCTATGAGCAACGATGAATTGGTCACCATTGAGACTGTGAGCAACCCGGTGGAAGCGGAGATCATTCGCAATGCCTTGAACGCCGAGGGAATTGCGTGCGAGATTGGGAATGAGAATCAGGCCGCGTTTCCGGGCCTGGGCGCGCTGGAGATTGAAATCATGACGCGCGCCGAAGACGCCGACCGGGCGCGCAAGATTCTGCAAGAGCAGGAGCGGCATCGAACGAGGGAATGAAGAAACCAACCACGGATTACACGGATAGCACGGATAAGAACTTTTGCAAGAGTTCTTATCCGTGCTATCCGTGTAATCTGTGGTTCATTTCTCTTCCGTCGATTTCGGCTTGTCCTGGTCCTTGTATTTGCTCGGCTCCCGCTCGCCCCCGCAGCCGCTGACGGCAAGCAGCAGCGCCAGAGCGGACAGGCAAACCCCAATTCGTTTCCACATGGCTCTTCCCTCGTGGGCTGCTTGCGGCGTTGCAAAAAACACAAGGCCGGCCAATCTCATTGGCCGGCCCTGCGTTCGGGTAGCTAACAAAGACTACTTGCTTCCAGTCTTCTTCGTGTCGCCGCCGTCGCAGCCGACCGCCATGGTAACGGTGCCGGTTGCCAAAACGAGGGCCATCAGAACGAGGATTGCTTTCTTCACTTGTAGGATCCTTTCAACCTAGGTTGGGGAACAAACAGATTAAGTCTGATGTCCCACGACATCAAACGTAAATCCTGACACAAACAATCGCTCACTTATCGGTCGGGGGCTTTGGCTTGTCCTTGTTGTCCGGCTTGGGCTCGGGCTTCGGTTCGGGTTTCGGCTCCGGCTTGGGTGTGGCCTTTTCAGTGGCCTTCTCTGTCGCTTTCTCGGTGGCCTTTTCGGTCTTCTTATCCGAGACCTTTTCCGTGGCTTTCTCGGTGGCCTTTTCCGTTGTCTTCTTCCCGCCCGAAGTCGGTTCCGGTTCGCAGCCAATTGCCATCAAGAAAACTGAACTTGCAACTAAGCCCGCTAGTAGCTTCTTCATTGGTGTTCGCCTCTGAAACTCAGTGAATAACTCAACATTGGTCCCGCCGATCCCCGACCGGCGGCACATCTTTCAGGATGCGCCCAAATGAGACTTATTCCCAAAATATTTTCAGCCTTGATGCCGGCAAGGAGAAAATCCTGAAATTCAGCAAAGTTTCGGGGCGCCGGAGCGCCCAGGGACTTCCGTCCCCGGGCTTTAAAACGAATCAATCACCGCCACGAATAAGATATTAACTGGGAATAAATATCGCCCTTTGGGTTCATCTTAATACTGGGGACGCACCATGGGATCGCCCGGTGGCCAGCGTACCGTGCAGCGGCTGGTGGATGACCATTATGTCGCGCTGTATCGCTACGCATACCGGCTCACCGGCTCGGCCGACGAGGCCGGCGATCTGACCCAGGAAACCTATTGCAAGGCCCAAGCCCAGTTCGGTCAGCTGCGGGACATCAACCGGGCCAAAGCCTGGCTGTTCAGCATCCTCCGGAACGCGTACCTCCACAAGGTGCGCTCCGAAAAGCAGCACCGGCAGGTTTCGCTGGATAGCGTCGCGGAGCTTCCCGGTATGCCCGATGGCGAGCTGCCCGACGTGGAGCCGGAGCGCTTGCAGGCGATCTTGCAGGAACTCCCGGAAGGTTTTCGGACACCACTGATCTTGTTTTACTTCGACGATTTCAGTTATCGCGACATTGCCGAGCAGATGGATTTGCCGATCGGCACCGTAATGTCGCGCCTGGCGCGCGCGAAGGCACAGTTGCGGCAAAGGCTGCTGCCCGAAAACGGACGCCGGGATTGACGTGGAGCAAAATCGCCGAAAACGATAACGTGGGGCCATTGAAATCATGCCCCATGCTTGCCGGGATTGCGGACTATGGATTGTAAACTTGCCAATACTCTGTTGCCGTTTGCCGAAACTCCGCAGGAGCTGTCGGCCGAGGATCGGCAAGCGCTGGAAGAGCACCTGACGCAATGCCCGGAATGCGGCGCCAAGATCAGCCGCGAGCGGGCGTTTCACGGCCGCGTCGCGCGCGCCATGCTGGATATTTCGATTCCCGATGGCTTGCGCGCCCAGATTCACACCTCCCTGGCCATCGATCGCAGCCGAGTATGGCGGCGGAAACTGATTCAGACTTCGGCCGCAGTCGCGGCCGCATTGCTCATCGCGCTGACGGCCTGGTCTTGGTGGAACCGGCCGCAATCCATTGATCTGAATGTGATTGGGGATCGCGAGGCCCAACAGGTCGCTCCGTCGCCGGAACACGTGAGCTGGGTTATGGAGCGCCACGGGGGCTCTATGGACTGGCCGCCCGATTTTGACCCCAATCTATTGCGCGATGAACAGATTGTCGATTTCATGGGCCATCGAGTTCCGCGGCTGATCTTCCTGCGCGGCGAAGGGATGGCCAAGGTATACGTGCTGAAGAAATCCCAATTCAAGATGGCGAAAGACGCCGACAGATCCACCATGGCCAGCAATGGTTGCTCGTTGGAAGTGCTCGAAACGCGCGATTATCTGTTCGTGATCGTTTACATCGGCGATGTGGGCCGGCGGCATTTCCTGGTGCAGTCGCAGACCATCGGATGATTGCGGCTAGTCATGCCGGAAGAAACGGCGGAGGACGCTGTCGCGCGGTTTTGGCGCCGGCGGGTTTTCCGCTGGGGGTGGCGGGGGAGGCGGCGCAGCGGCCGGCGTCTGCATATGACTTGGTCTTGCAAACACTTCCGTATGACGCCGTTGAAACTGAGCCAGACGCTCCTTCATGCTCGCATCGCCGCGATCCAGTTGCTCCAGTTCGTGCTTGACTTCGACATGAAGACGTTGTAATTCCGTGCGCTGGCGCGCCAGGTCGGCCCGGTCTTTTGCTAGCCCGACTTCCATTTCACGCATTTGCTTCATCAACGTCT
>DATGHS010000421.1:0-18176 GCA_035307785.1 Gemmataceae bacterium | reverse complement strand
GCCGAGATCGAGCGCCATCCGGCGGCGCGCCGGGTGATCACCGGTGGCGAAGTCCAGATCGAGCGCTTGAAGCGTACTCTAATCGTCTGGTTGCGGGAAATGCTTTCCGGGCCTTATGACTCGAAGTACGAACAGCGGCGCCTCGAAGTCGGGCACCGGCACGTTGAAATCGGTCTTGAACAGGTCTACGCCAGTATCGCCCTTTCGCGGATCCGCATCGGCCTGATTGCGGTTCTCGGGTCAAACTGGACCGGCGACCAGGCCGGCCTCGCCGCGACGATGCGTTCGCTGAACAAAGTGATCGACCTGGACCTGGCCAAGATCGAAGATGCGTATCATGCCGAATTTCTTGCCCGGCAACAGCGGCTCGACCGGCTCGCGACGATCGGCCAGGTCGGCAGCGGCGTGGCCCACGAACTGCGCAATCCGCTGAACAATATTAAGACGTCGGCTTATTACTTGCTCAACGTGGCGAATCCGCCTGCAGAAAAGCGCGACCAGCACTTAAAGCGAATCCAGCAAAACGTACAGACTGCCGACCGCGTCATCACCACCCTGTCCAACTACGCCAAAATGCCTGTTCCGGACCTGCGCCCAACCAACGTTCGGCAGGTGGCGGAAGAGGCACTTAGCGAAAACGGACAACCGGCCAACATTCAGGTAGTACACGACTGGGCGCCCGCCTTACCGCCGGCCCTGGCCGACGCGGACCAACTGCGCATCGTGATATCCAATTTGATCCGCAACGCGCTGGATGCCATGCCCACCGGAGGAACGTTGATCCTATCGGGACGGAGCGGGAATAGTGTTGAAGTGACGGTGACCGACACCGGAGTTGGGATGTCGGCTCAGCAATTGGCCCGGATCACCGAGCCGCTATTCACCACCAAAGCCAAGGGCTTAGGCCTTGGGCTGGCTCTAGCCCGGAGTATTCTGGAAAAAAATCAGGGAAGCTTGCATGTGACGAGCCAGCCCGGCGCCGGCTCGACGTTTACCGTCCGCCTGAATGCCGTGACGCATTGAGGAGGGAACCATGATTGCCGAAAATCCGCCCACCGTGTTGGTGGTCGATGATGATGCCGACAACTGCCAAAGCCTGACCGACATCCTGACCGACCTGGGGTACCGCGTGGACACCGCGGCCGACGGGCTGGCCGGACTCACGAAGGTTCAGGCACAGCCGTATGACATCGCCTTGCTTGACTACAAAATGCCTGGCATGTCCGGGCTGGAACTGTACCACCAAATCCGGCAACTCCGATCCGGTACGGTCGCCATCCTGGTTTCGGCGTACACAGACCCTGCCACGCGCGACGCGGCCCTTGGGGCCGGAGTCTGGCGGGTTCTGCCCAAGCCGGTCGATTTAAGTCGCCTGCTCGCGCTCGTGAGCGAAGCGGTCGGTCAGCCCCTCGTGTTGATCGTGGACGACGACCCGGACCTGTGCGCCAGCCTTTGGGACATTCTGCGCCAGCGTGGCTATCGCGTATGCCTGGCCGGCGACGCCAAGACGGCCGCTGACCGGCTCAAGGATTGTTCCTACAAGGTTGTGCTGGTGGATTTGCGACTCCCGGATGCGGACGGGACGGCCGTAATTCGTGCCGCTCGCGAAATCACTCCGATGGCGCGGGCAGTAGTTATTACCGGCCTGCCCGAGGCGGAACCGCTCGTGCAAGAGAGCATGCTGGAAAGTGTCGATGCGATCTACTACAAGCCGCTCGACATTGCGAGGCTGCTGGAGTCGCTCGACCGGCTGGCTCGTTAGCAAATCATGGGCGAAAAAGTGGGCGATAAGGGGAACGCCCTAGTTATTCCGACGCGCGTCAGAATAATTAGGGCGTTCCCTTTTCTGCTTTCTCTTCGCGGCGCTGCTGCGTCAAGTTTGCACGCACTTACAGGCCACGCTCGGCGATGAAGGGCGCTGGCGTGGCCACCGGCCTTGGTTGGTAGATGGCTCGAGCTTTTCGAGCCCCGACACCCCCGAACTGCAACAACACTTGGGCCGACCCACCCATCAGAAGCCGGGCTGTGGTTTTCCCGTGGCGCATATACTGGCGCTGTTTCATGCCGGGACCGTATTCTTGCTGAGGGTCTTGGCCGCGCCGTTGCATACCAGTGACGCCGTTCAGGCACCGGCCACGCACGAGGCGCTAGCAGCCGGCGACGTGCTGGTCGGCGACCGCATGTTTGCCTCGTTTGTGCACCTGGCGCTGCTGCAGCAACGGAGAATTCAGGGCGTTTTTCGTATGCACCAAAGGCAGATCGTGAACTTCCGACCGCATCGTCGTTTTTCGCGTGGTAGCGGGAAGAAGAAAGGCCAGCCGTCCTCGCGTTGGTTGCGACACTTGGGTCATTGGGACCGAGTGGGCATTGAGGGCATTCGGGACATCCGAGGTTCTTTGTAAGGGGGACAGGAGCAGCTGTTCGCCATTATCGCGCGGGAACCAGGTTGCCAGGAACCATTTCGGTTTGCAAAACACTTCGCCACATAACCATTTGATACCGACACGACTGTCGCATAATCTGCTAACTTGACTTCGCCGGGGGCGGATCGTATCCTTCGGCGGCTCGCGGTGCGCGCCGTCAATTCGAGGTGGGCGAACCGGCGCAAAATGGGGCGCGTCGATGCGCTTCGACGCGAAAGATGGCGCGGCAGCAAACCGGTAGGCTCTCATTCATTTTTCTTTTGACCTTCCGTAAACGGATCGTACACTTCGGCGGCGTGAATTGCGCGCGCTGCGGTTGGGGGTGCCATGGAATGCCAGAAAACTGCGGCCGTTTCGTAGTGCGATCGAGCCGCCAAGGCGCGCAGATCCCCCATTGATCATGACGAGGAGGACCCATGATGAGCGTGACCGGTTTTTTTGCAGCGCAGATGAACGCCGTTGCGCAAGATATTTGCAGCAGATAAGTTACGGCCGAAGCGCCTGGACTGAAAATTGAAAAAGGCGGTCATTTTGTGTCATGCCAGGCGCGCGAGAATAACCGAAACATTGACTGTAGATGCCGGGGCATTTGGGTGCCGGGACAAGGCGTCGAAATTCAGTGGGGGCAATTCGCGCCCGGCAAGGATCGCTCCAGCCGTTGCAGATGACTGCGGCGGCACTCCATGATTACAGGGTTCAACGTCTCACCGGGTACCCCGGCCGGTGTACAATGTGTTCAGCGAAGCAGGCATCACGCGGTCGCGCCCTCTAGGAGCGCCGGATTGGATCACCAACGCGTCTGCGAAAGTATCGCTCGACAACTAGCGCATGTCTGGGCGATCCACCGGATGCCAGTGTTTGTCGAGTATCTCCGGCAGACCTTTGGTGGCGAACCGCGCAAGCCGGTTCGGTTCGCTGGCATCTTCTGCCTCCAGATGATCGGAGGCTACTTCTTCCGCGACCTGCCGGCCGGACCGGGGCCGGTCGTTGAAGGGTTGTGGCTAACCGACGACACGGGTTTTCGCGCGAGCCACATGGATGAGCTGCTGGCAGCGGAGAAACTGGAGAGCGATAATCCGCTGGTGGTCTACGATCCGTCTCGCGGGTCTTTTGAACCGATCGGTTCCCAGCCGTACTTGTTCGTTTACCCCCGGCTGTTGTTCTTTGTCCGGGGCGATGGGCTGATTTATATCGAGAATTTCGGCTACGATGCGTGGTGCAAAAAGGTCGGGAAGCTGGTCGTCTGTGATCGGGTGCGGATACAGGATACGCGCATTACCACGAAGATGTGGCAAGGGCGCTTCGTGGAGGCGGAGCAGCACGCTGAACCAGCGCTGTAGCAAAGGGCGGCCGCAATGTTAATTTGTAGTGAGTTCCCGGTTCTAAAGTGAGGCTGCCGCGGCTGGGCTTTATTCGTCGGTTCCGCCCCAAACGAGGGACGCGGATGGTGATATTACGCGCGTACCGGCTCAATGACGCGCCGGCGCTGTTGGCGCTGGTCCGAGATACGATCCGCCGCGTCAACTCGCGCGACTACTCCCCGGACCAGATTCGCGCCTGGGCATCGGACGACATCGACGCGCAGGTCTGGGCGGGCCGGTTCGCCGGGCGCTTCGTCGCGGTGGCTGAGGAGGCGGGGCGGCCGGTCGGCTTTGCTGATTTGGAACCAAATGGGCACATCGACCGGTTCTTCGTGTCGGCGGATCACCAGCGGCGGGGCGTGGGGCGGTTGTTACTGTCGGCCGTGGTAGCGGAGGTGCAGCGGCTCGGGATCGCCCGGCTCTTCACCGAGGCCAGCATCACCGCCAGGCCGTTTTTCGAAAGCCAAGGATTCGTGGTGCTAACCCCGCAGGTGGTGAGCCTGCGCGGGGTAGAGTTCGTCAACTACCGGATGGAAAGGGTACTCACGGAACCAGGCGCTACTGAGGGAACGAGGGTCGATCTGTAACGTGGCTGACCAATTCGCGCGCGGTCGCCGGATCAATGGCAACAGCAGTGTCCGCGCGCGGAGACCTGAAAGATCACGTTGTCGCCGGGATCCGTCGTAGGGCCCTTGGGCCGAACGGTAAGGAGGTACGATGTCTGATCTGGCACATTGCCGAAGATAACCTGCCAGGCATGTCCCACGGGTGTGACGTATTTCCGGCATCGGTAGCCATACGGTGTGCCCAGTTCCCTCAATTCGCACTCCAAGTCCACGGCCACACCGATGATCCCATAAGCGATGAGCGGAGTGGGAGCCGACAAGTTGTTGTCCGCGAAGATCGTCGGGTAAATGATTTGGATACCAGACACGGCGCCCGGCGGCAGCGACGCAGACTTAACGCCGGTGGCCGAGGGCGGGCTGCTTTTCGCCGGTGCTTCGGGAAGGGGCGGAGGAGTGAAGAAGCCTTGCACATCGAAATAGCAAGGATAACTGGAGCCGTCCGATGCGGTTACCGTGCAATACCCCAAAACAGTATCATTCCATCCGCAGGTTATCTGGCAAATCCATTTCGTCGGGTCGCCGCCTGGGTCATCCATGACTGGAATGGCCCTACGACATCCCGGAACTGGAGCAAGATAGACCATTTCCCCAACGTCCCTGGTTCCGCGCAAAAAATAGGGGATCTTAACTTGCGGCGGATTGACGGCGTTGCAGTCGAGATTGCTCCAAACGTTCCCGTCTGGAGAATACGAGGTAATCGTTACCGGCATGGCAGACTCCGCAAGATGGTTAGGTTGGCTAAGCTGGGAAAGTGATGCTATTCGTTCGAATCAGATAAGTCAATGACTGATTGTTACATTTTTGAATGACGCGGAACTGCTCCACACGAAAAGACCAACACCGCCGCGCAGCCACAAGCCGCCGCTGGGAGGGTCGAATTTCGGCTTGCCGGTGTCTGCTTTCATCATCCAGCGATTGATGTCGGCATGGCTAATCGACTCGGCCTTAAAATTCGCTTGGCCGGTTTCGCCCCAGAACAGCGAGATGCCGGATTCGTCCATTCGCACCTCGATCCTTCGCCAGTCACTGGGTTCGCGTAAGGTAGGTGAAAATGGAACCAGCGCGCCGAGGCGATTATTCAGGGTGCGTTGGTTGGGGCTGCCGGTTGGCGGTAAGCAATGGCCCCAAACCGCGAACAGACTTTCCGCATTTCCGGCGGCATCTTTTTGTTCGCGCGCCTGCGTTCCGACGTCGGCAAATTGTGCCGAAGCAAACCATTGCGGGCTGGACGTACGCTCCTCGGTAGGCTGAATCGTACGCGCCATATACAGACCCACCCAGCCGTCACCTTGGTTGTGCCGGACGTACGCCGTCAGCGAATAATGCGGCGCCTTCAGGTTGCGGACCAACTCTAACATCGCCATTTGCTTCGCCTCAATGGTGAAGGCGCCGTCGACCGCGGTCGAGATGCTCCCCGGCGATCCGATCCATTTGAAATAGGCGGGTTGGTCGTTTTCGCCGAGCAACTGCACGCTTTGGCCAAGGGCGAGCTGGCGTTCGATTTCCTGGCGTGCCGTTCGTTCTTCCGGAGTCTCATCGGATGAACTGAACCAGCCACGTTGCCATCCGCCGAACCCCAGGCCGACCGCCAACAACAGGCAACCGGCCAGCAGGAGCCAACGGCGATAGCGCGCGATTGGCTGCACGCGCGTTACTGTCTCGAGCGCGTCCGTGGACAAGCCGGCTCCAGTTTGCATCGTTGTGGCATCAGTTGCTCGCGCCAGGTTGGGTCGGAAACGAAATTCGGAGGCAGGTTGGCCCTTCAACCAATCTTGTAGTGCATCGGCCAACAACTGCATCGTCTCCCAGCGCTCCCCGACGTCTTTGCGCAGGCATTTCAAAACGATGCTCTCCAATTCCGGATCCATTTGCGGCTCGATGGCAGTAAGTGGAGACGGTTCCTGAAAGAGAATCTTTGGCACAAGATCCACCCGCGAAGCGCCGTCGAATGGCCGCTGGCCGGTGAGCAGATCATACAGCACGACGCCCAGGCTCCAGATATCGCTGGCAGGCCCGATCTGTTCGAGATCGCCCTTGGCTTGTTCGGGCGACATATAGGCGAACGTACCCAGGGGCGTGCCCGTGGTGGAAATGCCGGCATCGGCATCCACGAGCTTGGCCAGGCCAAAGTCACCGATTTTGGGTTCACCGTGCTCATCCAACAAGATGTTGCTCGGCTTGATGTCGCGATGGATGACCTTCTGCTCATGCGCGTAGTGAATGGCCCGGGCCACTTTCACCATGATGGCTACGAGTCCTTGCGGTTCGGAGAGCAGTTCCGAGCGGTACGTGGCCAGGCTGCCGCCGGCCAGGTAATCCATGGTAAAGAAGGGCTCGCCGTTTTGCTCGCCGAAATCATGAATGGCAACAATGTTCGGATGCTGCAATCGGGCGACGGCCTCGGCCTCAACCCGAAAGCGCTTTGCCTCCACCGGATGTGACGCGCCGCCGGCTCGAATGGTCTTCAGCGCTACGATCCGTTTGAGCCTCGGATCGCGGGCCTTGTACACGACGCCCATACCGCCGTGGGCGATCAATTCAATCAATTCGTACTCGCCGAATCGGACGAACATCGGCTCCAGGGGCGCGGCGGGATGCTGCGCTTCCGTGGGAGGCTGCTGATTGTCCGATGATTGCGGCGTAACCGTCATCGTGAGGCCCCAGGTGCGACGGATGCGTTAGCCCAGCCACGCCGGCATCTCGCCCGCCGACGGCAGTTTCACCACCGTGAGGCTATGAATGGCAGGGTGGCCTTTCACCTGTGTGAGGGCCGCCGGCGACGGTTCGTTGTCGAGGTTAAGGACGGCAATGGCTTCGCCACCGGGACTTTCGCGGCCCATGGCCATGCGGGCGATGTTGACGTGGTGCCGGCCGAAGATGGTGCCAATATGGCCGATCAGGCCCGGCACATCGCGGTGTGGGAAGATCAGCATCGTGCCATCGAGATACGTGTCGAGGCGAAACGGGCCGACCTGCACGAGCCGCAGGTACTGGTTGCCAAAGAGCGTTCCGCTGGCGGTATTCTTCCTTTTTTCGGTGGAAACGTCGGTCTGAATGAGGGTGCTGAAGTCGCCTTTCTTCGGGCTGCTCGTTGCCACCACCTCGATGCCGCGTTCGCGAGCCAGCATTTCGGCATTCACGAGATTGACGCTTTCGGCGAGGCGCTTTTCGAGCAGCCCGGCGACAAAGGCTTGCGTGATAAGTGACGTGCCTTTCTTCGTAACATCGCCCCGGTAGGTGATTTCGACACGGTTAATGGCGCTCTCGGCCATCTGGGCTTGCAGAAGGCCAAGCCGATGGGCGAGGTCGATGTACTGGCGAACCTCTTCGAGTTCAGCCCGGTCCACCGCGGCCATGTTGACGGCGCACGACACGATCCCCTTCGTCAGGAAATCAATCAGCAACAGGGCGGCTTCGCGAGCTACGTTTTCCTGCGCTTCCACTGTGGAAGCGCCGAGGTGCGGCGTGAGCACGACGTTGGGAGCTTGCAACAACGGCGAGTCGGCGGGCAAGGGCTCCGCGCTGAAGACGTCGAGCGCGGCCCCGGCCACCTGGCCGGATTTCAGCGCAGCCGCGAGCGCAGCCTCGTTGATGACGCCGCCGCGGGCGACATTGAGGAGCCGGCAACCGGGCTTTAACAGTTTCAATTCTTTTTCGCCGATGAGTGATTTGGTTTCATCCGTCAGCGGCACGTGCACGGTGAGGAAATCGCAACGAGGGAAAAGCTCTTCCACCTTGGCCACGGCTTCAAAACCGAGTTCCGCCGCGCGCTCGGGCGTGAGGAACGGATCGTAGCCGACGACCTTCATGTCGAGCCCGGCGGCGCGCCGGGCCACTTCGCGGCCAATGCGGCCGAGGCCGATGATGCCGATAGTCTTGCCGGCCAGTTGCGTGCCGACGAACTTGCCGCGCTCCCACTTCCCGGCTTTCACGCTGCCGTCAGCGGCGGGAACGTGTCGGGCCAAAGCAAAGAGAAGGGCGATGGTATGCTCGGCGGCGCTGATCGTGTTTCCCCCCGGCGTGTTCATCACGACGATGCCGCGGCGGGTGGCAGCGGCGACATCGATGTTATCGACGCCGACGCCGGCGCGAGCGATCGCCCGCAGCTTGCCAGGTTGATCCAGTAGCTGGGCGGTGATGCGGGTCTGCGAGCGCACAATCGCCGCATCGGCAGCTTGCAGTGCTTGCTGAAGCTGCGTGCCCGTGAGGCCAGGGCGATTATCGACTTCCAGGCCGGCGTGCTGGAGCAACTCGGTGCCGGAGGATTCGAGCTTATCACAAATAAGTACGCGGGGCATGACGGGTCTTCCGTATCGTTATGAAGCTTGTGCGAGTTTAACCGGCACCAGGCGCACGGGACTCCTGCCGATTTGGCCTATCAGTATCCACGCCAATTGGCCCGCCTGATCCACAATCGTGGCGATTTCCTGATCCATGGAATGGCGAACCTCATCGGAAGGGAATGTCCAGGTGGGGCACCAGATTGGCCAAGTGGGTTGTTTGTACGGAGCTAACGCGGCAACCAATCGCATTAGTGAATCTTGGGCGAGTGGATAAAGACCATAGACGCGGACATCCAATTCGTCGGACTCGGCGCTCTCTGACTGCTCCAACAACTCAAATCGGAACACCGGGCCGGCGTCGCCAAACTGAAGAATGCCTTCTGTCGGACCGTCGTAATAGCCCAAAGCGATGACGCGGCTAACTGGAGACGGGTCATTTACGCCCTCACTAAGCGACAAAATGGGTTCGGATTTGGTTGTCATGCGCGCCTCCTATCGTCCGAATAGACGATTGAAGATCTCGGCTACTTCCGGTGTCACGGGCTTCGGTAGCTCCACGGTTCGGTGCAACGGGTCGCTTTGGGTTGGCGTCTCATGAACGCGAAAGTGTGTTTCCACGTTTGTTCGGATTGCTTCCGAATAGGCAAATTTCGGAATGCCGGCCGAAACCGATACGCCGTGGATTCCAATGGTTTTTTCTGCATCCTCTGCCTTTCGCGCCAATCTCGTGGCCGACTCACGAGATGTTCCCAATCGCCTGAGGATTTCATCCACTGCGCTGCCCAGTGCATTCTAGCGTGGAACTACCGCTTAGGGCTAAGCCGCAAGCGGCCAAAGTCCTACTTTGACAACCCTCGTCCCAATTCCTTCTGCGCCGCAGCGACGCCTGCGCCGGGCGTGAGATTGAAGCCGCCTTCCAGCAGCACGAGTTCCAAGGCCGACAACGCGGCCAGTACGTCGAATTGGTCGATGTAACCCATGTGGGCGAGCCGCCAGATTTTGCCTTTGAGTGTGTCTTGGCCGTCGGCCAGCTTTACGCCGTATTGCTTCTCCATCTTCTTGAGCGTGGCGCTGCCGTCTACGCCTTCCGGCACCTTGATGACGGTGAGGCCGTTCACCGGTTGCCCGGCGTAAAGTTCCAGGCCCATCGCTTTCGCCCCGGCCTGCGCGGCGGCCGCCATGCGGGCATGGCGGGCCCAGCAGTTCTCCAATCCTTCGGCCCGCAGCTTTTTCAGGCTGACCTTTTGAGCGCGAATCAGCGTGTGCGCGGAGGTAAATGGCGTATCGCTGTCTTGCAGCGACTTGCGGTACTTCTTTAGATCGAAGTAAAACGTGCGGGCGGCAGTGTTGGCGTCGATCTTCGCCCAGGCCTTGTCGCTGACCGACATGAATGCCAGGCCCGGCGGCAACATCAGCGCCTTTTGCGAACCGGTCACATTGATGTCGATGCGCCAGTCATCGGTCCGGCACTCGGTCACGCCCAGGCCGCTGATCGAGTCGATAATAAAGAGCGCCGGCGTGGCGGCCACGAGTTTGCCGTACGACTGAATATCGCTTCGGACGCCAGTAGAGGTTTCGCTTAGCGTGGCGAAGACGGCCGTGGTATCGGGATGATCCTTTAACGCATTGGCAAGTGTCTCCGGCGACACCGCCTGCCCGTAAGGTACCGTAAGTTGAATCATCTCCAGGTTGAAGGCTTTCGCGAGATTTCGCCAGCGCTCGCCCCAGCGGCCACAAATGGCGCCAATGACCTTGCAGCCCGGCGGGCAGCAATTCGCGACGGCCGCTTCCATGCCACCGGTGCCCGAAGCGGTCAGCGTGAGGACGGTGTTCTTGGTTTGGAAGACGTATTTCAAATCCTCCGTCACCTCTGCAAGCAAAGCTCGGAATTCGGGTGAACGATGATAAAACACTGGCTTGGCCAGTTCGAGCAACGTTTCTTCGGGAACCGGTGTCGGGCCGGGCGTCAGCAAGCGTGGCTTCATTGGTTCTTCCTTTACCAAACGGATACGAGACTTTTTGCAAAGAGGTATTGTAAGAAATCGTGGTTCGCGGTCTGCGCGAACCCGCGCGGAGGCGATCCTGTCTTGGGGGGATATGACATCACGCAAGCCAAGACCAAAACGCAAATTCTCCGAGGCGTTGTGCGATACTTTCGGCCCAGACGACGGCCTCGATCCGCGCGATGACAAACGCGGATTTCCGCGGCCCGTGCGCAACCGCAAAGCGCTGCAGCTCTGCAAGCAAGTGGGCGAGACGCTGAACCTCGCTCTTGCCGGTTGTGCCGATTCGCTGCTCAATGATTTGCTCGTGGTGGACGTGCGGCCGGCCCCGGACTCGACACGCCTGCTGGTGCTAGTGCATTCGGCCACGAAATCTCGTTTCTCTTGGGCGGAAGTTCGAGAACATTTGGAACGCGCGCGCAGTCTGTTACGGCAAGAGGTGGCGCGGCAAATTCATCGCCGTAAGACGCCCGATCTGGTGTTCAACGTTCTCGAATTCTGAGACACGACAGCGAAGCGCAACATCAGAGCCGCGCACGGAGCGCAGCGCAGTAAGCGGCCAGTCAGTGATTGCCGCTTACTGCGCTGCGCTCCGTGCGCGGCTCTGACTTTGGCCCGTTGCGCGACTCACAAGGGGCCGCGAGTGCTAATGGCATGAATTGCGTCAATTTCAGGTTCGGCGTAGGGTACGGCGCTCGCCATTTGTGAGACGTGCCTTTTCGCCGCGATCACGATTTGCGCGCACGCATCGGCATCGGAGCCGGCATCATGATGTCTTAGCGCGACTCCCAAATGCGCGCAAACATCGTTGAGCTTGTTCGAGCGCAGCCGCCAGGTCTTGCGCGAGAGGTGCAAGGTACAAAGGAAGGGCGTCTGCGGAACGTCCAAACTAGCTTGCAAACAGCAACATTCCAGCACGCGGCGATCGAACATCGCATTGTGCGCCGCCAGGAAATGAGCGCCCTCCATGAATCGGCGCAGCTCGGGCCACGCTTCGGCGAATGTCGGCGAATCCTTCACGTCGCTCCAGGTGATGCCGTGGATATAAGTGAAGGTGAAGTACTGTCGCGGCGGCCGGAGGAGCATGACCTTGCGGGCAACGATTTCGCTTCCTTCCACGCGGGCCATACCGATGGCACAGGCGGAGTCGCTGCCGCGATCCGCAGTTTCGAAATCGATGGCGACGAAGGGGCCGTCGGGGATATTCAGCGGCTTAATCCTGTGATTCATCGGCATCCTCCTCCGAGCCTACGCCGCAAGCGGCAGTTACTTCTTATTCCAATAGATTTTCGCGTTCCCGGTTTGGCGGCCCACGGCGATGATGTCGATGCGGCCGTCGCCGTCGACGTCGGCACAAATCAAGTCTTCGACCGCCACACCGCCGTTGTCTACAATTTGCCGGGTCCACTTCTCGCCCTTGCCGTCGGTACATTTATAGACCCGCACGCCGCGCCGCAATGCAAATTTGTCGCCGGCCTTTGGATTTGGGTCGTCGCGGACACCGATGATCAGCTCATCGTCGCCGTCGCCATCGAGGTCGGCACACCACACGCCATGGCCCCAGCGCAGCTCTTCGTCGAGGACGAATCGCTTGAGCAGGCCATCCTCGCCCTTTTCGTCGGTGTAAACGACGACCTGGTTGCCGTGCCACGGCTCGATCGTGGCGATGAACTGGTTGCCGTTCTTTAGCTTCCCGACCTTGATCTCGCTCGCGCCCCGGTTGCTCATGTGGTTTGCCTGGTTGCCGGCGCCTACCCGCAACGTTCGCCACTTGTCGCCCTGATGCTGAATCAGGTTGGCGCCTTCGTAGCTGGCAGCCCAAATTGCGTCCGGCTGGCCCTTGCCTTGCGGCACCGGCCAGATGTTATGAACGACGTGCAGCGAATCGCTGAGCACCACCGGCGTCCACGGGCCCTTGATCGGGTCCTTGGGAATTGGGTAAGCGAGAATGCGCACCGGGCGGCCGTCCATCCAGTTCGCCTTCGCGGAACTGTCTTGGCCCATCAGTGGGGCAAGGACGATGGCCTGCTTGCCGCTGCCGTCGATGTCGGCCACGCGCACGCGGTGTACGGTCGGCTCCTCGGCAATGGGATACATCGTCCACGGTTCATCGAGCGTCTTACCGCGCTTCAGCCACTGGAGCGTGCCGCCGCTCTTCGTATTGAACGGCGCCCAGTCGGCCCCGAGGACAATGTCGAGCTGCCCGTCGCCGTCGATATCCAGCACCGCGATGCACACGTTGTCGGGCTTGGTCGTCCCCTCAATGATCGTGTGCATTTTCCACGACGGGTTCTCGTACCAGACCAAGCGGTGCTTATCGACCACAATAATATCGGGCTTGCCGTCGCCGTTGATGTCGGCCACGGTCACCGCGTAGCCGATTTTCAGGTCCTTCGCGATTTCTTGCGCTTCGAAGTGAATCGGCTTCGCCGGCTCTTCCGCTCCGGCGAAGGATGCCGTAAAGAGAATTGCGAAGACGCCGACAAGGGTGGAGAACCTCAGCATGGCAATGCATCCGGTAAATTGTGGTAGAATGGCGCAACCCCGTTTTATGGAAAAGACAGTGTATCACGCGCTTTTGCTGAATTCCACAAACTTTGGCGGCTGACGGAACCGCAAATTTGGCAAAACTTTCGTGCGCACGATTGATTGCCTATTGGCCGGTCGTGTATGATGGGAAGAATTCATTCCCCAGGAACAGTCATGGCAATTACCCCATCCCAAAAATCTTCGCGCGAATGGTCGCTGTTGTTTATTGCTCTCCTTTTGGTGGCCGGCATTGTCGTGCCACTGTGGTGGTGGACGCAACACGGCGACACCTCGCAATTCGACCCCACGGGCAAATGGACCCCGGAGCGCATTCGTCGGCTTTTCATCGGCCCCGAACAAGTGGCCTGTTATTGCTTCTTTACATGGGCCGGGCTGATCTTGCTGAAGCGCAGCATGGAAGTGCGCCGGCAACGACAAGCGTTTGAACTTGAATTGCTGCCAACAGAAGAAGGCGCACGCATTCTGCCCGAAGACGCGCGGCCATTGCTGCGAAAGCTGGATACAGTCACGCAGCGCCGGCCGTATGTGCTCGCTCAAATGATCCGCCTCGCTCTCGGCAAATACGCGATTAGCCATTCGGCCCCAGATGTAGGCGAAGTAGTGCGCACGCAAGCCGATGTGGAGCAGGGCCGGCTCGTGAGCAGCATGGCCACCGTGCAATATCTCACATGGGCCATTCCCGCGCTGGGCTTCCTGGGCACCGTACGGGGCCTGGCGGCGAGCTTCACGATGGCGGGCTCCGGCAAGACTAGCGATGCTTTCATTGCCGAGGCATCCCACCATCTAAACTTCGCCTTCGATTGCACGCTGATTGCGCTGGCTCTAAGCCTCGTGATCATGTACTTCCTGCACAGCGTGCAGCGCAGCGAAGAGACGCTGATTATCGACTGCCAGCAGTATTGCCAGGAGCACATGCTGCTGCGGCTCTACGATCCGCACGCGGAACATGCGGATTTGGTGCGAACGTAAACAAGCCGAGGTCGCCCCTATGAGCTGGGTCAACTGGAAACGAAAAGCGAACCTGCCTGCGACGGGCGTCACCGGCGTTCTGGGTCTGGATTTAAACGCCAGCCGAGTTCGAGTGATGTGTTGCGCCCAGGGCCGGCCGCCGCGAACGGTGGCGCTGGATGAGCCGCACGAAGAGTTGCCGCTGGCGGTCAGCCTGGAAAAGTCCGCGCCCGCAATCGGCCGGCCGGCATTGACGCTGGCTCGGAAACTGCCGCACCAAGTGTGCTTCGACTTCCTGAACGACCTGGGGACGACTCGCGAATTCAGGCATGGCCGACACGTATTCAATGCGGCCGGATTGCTGGATTTGGCCATAGGAAAGGTGCAATCGGTTTGTCCGGTGCCGGAACACCTCACGCTGACGCTTCCGAGCTATCTGACCACGCCCCAGGTTGCGATTCTGAATTCATTGCTGGAAAAGGCGAAGCTGCCCTGGCGCGGCTCAGCGGCGCTGCCCGTGGCGTTGTTGGCCGCGACCGATCCGGCTGAACGCCGGCCGCCGCTGGCGCTCATTATTGACGTTGATGACCACGCACTCTCCGCCGCGCTCGTTTCTTCGAATGCCGATCAGGTACGCATGCTAGGGACCGCGATTCAGCCCAAACTGAATTTGCGCATCTGGAAGGATCGGCTACTCAATGCGCTGTCGGACCGTTGCGTGCGCGTGTGTCGTCGCGATCCGCGTGATTCGGCCGTGGCCGAACAAGCGCTTTATGATCAACTCGACGATGCGCTGGACCGCCTGCTTCAGAGCCAAAATGTGGAATTCACCATTCGCTCGGAGCACTGGTACCAGCAATTGCCGCAGCAGCCGGAAGACTTCATTTCCTATTGCAGCGGCTTGGTGAAGCAGACCGTCGCGCTGGCTCGTGAACTCGTGCAAGGCTTGCTGCCGGAACCGCCGCATGCGGTTTGGCTCACGTATGCTGCCGGCCGGCTGCCCGGTCTGGCGTTGGGCCTGCACCAGCATATGGCCGAGCGCACCGGCGCTGCCATGTTACCGGCCGATGCCGGGGCTCGTGCCGCGATCTTGCTCGCGCCGCGCTGGCTGCGCGAAGAATTGCCGCGCACGCACCTCGACGCGTCGATCCTCTTGCCCGAGCCGCCGCGCGATCCAAGGTCCGTTAACCGCGAAGTCAGCATCCCCACTCCGCGGCGAACGTCTCGTTTCGATCATTGATGGAATAATCCCATGCGCATCCGCCATCGCGTTCCCACGCTCTTCACGCTGTCGATGCTCGACGTGTTTTGCTGCGCGCTCGGCTGCGTGATTTTCCTTTGGCTCTACAACGAGAAACTGGCCAAGGAGCGCTTCATCAAGGCCGGCAAGACGCAAGAGGAACTGAGCCAGACGCAGAATGATCTGGTCAGCGCGCAGAACCTGATTGAGGAATTGCAGAAAGACCTGGCTTATTCGCGGCAAATGCTCACCGACCGAATCGCGGAACTGGACCGGACGCAGAGCAAACTGACGGCTGCCGAGGCTGACGCCGGCATGCTTCGCAAAGATTTGGCGGACGCGCGTCAACTGGCTGCGACACGCGCCGCCGACCTTGAAAATAGCAAGAAGGATCTGAGCGAAGCTCGAAGCCGAGCCGACACATTAAGCAAAGAACTGGCAGCCAACAAGCAGACTCTCGCCACGCTCACCACCGAGCGCGACCAGACCAAGAAAGACTTATCCCAAGCGCAAGAGCTAATGAGCAAGGCGGCCGACGCGATTCGTTCGCTTCAAGCCAAGGCCGATGCGACCGCCGAGATGCTGGCCAAGACCACGAAAGAGCGCGAAAAGCTGTCAAGCGATCTTACAGCATTGAACGAACAGAAAAAGAAAGAGGCCGATCGAGCCGCCGCGCTGGCCGAAGTGCTGGCAAAGAAGACGAAGGATCTGGAGAAGGTCTCCGCTAACCTGGCCGCGCTGCAGGGCCAGATGAAATCGAACGAAACGAGCCTGTCGGCCACCAGCAAGCATGTATTGGAACTCGAAACGCTCGTGCGCGCCAAGGACGAAAAACTCACGAGTTCGATGACGCGCATCAAGACTTTGGAAGACCAGCTTCACGATGCCGACGCGCTGATCAAGAACCTGCGCACTTCAGCCGACTCGCTGCAAACCACCAAGACCGACCTTGAGCAGCAGAACAAAAAATGGATCGCAGCGGAAACCCGTGTGAAGGAACTGGAGCGCGATCTGGTGAATCGCAAGGAATTGATGCTCGACGTGCAGGGGCAAATTGAAGCCCTGAAAATCCAAAAGCGCGACCTCGACCAGCAACTTACGCGCGTGCGGCTGGCGGCCGACAACCGCTTTGCCGGCATTCAACTCACCGGCCGGCGCGTGATTTTCCTGATCGACATTTCCGGCAGCATGGTTTACATCGACGAAAAAACCAAGGCGCCCGAGAAATGGACCGCGGTGATTGAAACGACCGTGAAGTTGCTGAAGAGCTTGCCGGATCTCGAGAAAATTCAGGTGATCGTGTTCAGCGACAACGCACGGTTTTTGTTTAGCGACCGGTCTGACTGGATCGACATCGATTCGAGCAATAGCGAGAAGGTCATTGAAAAGGTTCGCCACGGGTTGGAAGCTACCGAGGTTGACGGGAACACAAATATGTACGCCGGCTTTGAGAAAGCATTCGAGTTTCGGCAAAAAGGGCTCGATACGATCTACCTGTTGTCCGATGGTTTGCCGAACCTGGGTCCGCTGGCAGTGCAAGATCAGGACCGGCCGCTGAGCGCCAGCGAGCGCGAAGAGAAGCTGGGCAAGTACGTGCGGGCCATCCTCAAGCAGCGCTGGAATCGCGAACCGAAAGTGAAAATCAATTCCGTGGGGTTCTATTACGAAAGCCCGGATTTGGGCGCGTTCCTGTGGGCGCTGTCGCGCGAGAATGACGGCAGCTTCGTGGGCATGAGTAAGCCATAACAAAAATCGTGGGGCGCGTTTTCAACGTGCCCGCGAGAATACGGGCACGTTGAAAAGGTGCCCCACGGACAATCACTTTTTCCCTTCCCCAAACACTTTCATCGCTTCCGTCACAAATACGCCGTGGCTCTTGCTGCCGTCGCCGGGGTAGCCGGCGTGCTGCACCATCCACACGGTGATGAGCCCGCGCTTGGTGTCCACCGACATATTCGTCGAAAACGCGCCGCCGTGGCCGAACCCATTGCCGTTGACCGACCAGCCGAGGCCGTAATTCTCCTTAACTTCATCGCCGGTTTGCTTCATCGTCATCTGCTTGACGGCATCATCTGATAAGAAGCGTATCATGCCTCTTTTGCCGCCATTCATCAGCATTTGGCAGAACTTGGCGACATCGCTGGCGGTCGAGAACAAGCCGCCGGCCGGCATCGGCTGGCGCTTGCGGTCGCTGAGCGGATACTGCAATTGGCCGATCTTCGTCTCTTCGAGGCCGTCTTTCGTCGCATTCGGCTTATAACTCTTGGCAAGGCGCTTCAATTGCTCCTCGTTTGGCCAAAACGTAGTGTCCTTCATAAAGAGCGGATCAAACAGGCGCTTCTGGAGGAAGTCCTCGTAGGGCATGCCGCTCACGACTTCGATGATCCGCCCGGCCGTGTTGATGCCGGCGTTGGAATACTGGTACTTCGTGCCCGGCTCGAAGAGCAGGGGCGCCTCGGCATAGCTCTTGACCGCTTCTTTCAGCGTAAGCGTATCGAGCGTCGGCTTCTCGGCCGGAGTGCTGAATGGCAGGCCGCTCGTGTGGCTCAGGATTTCGCGCACGGTGATGGGATGTCGTGGCTTGCGCAATTCGCCATCGACTTTTACCTTTTGCTCTTTGAATTCCGGCAAGAACTTTTCCACCGGGTCGTCCAATTTGACGCTGCCTTCTTGCACCAGCATCATGAACGCGGCGGCGGTGATCGACTTCGATTGCGACGCGATCCAAAAGATTGCATCCGT
>DATGHS010000420.1:0-2523 GCA_035307785.1 Gemmataceae bacterium | reverse complement strand
TGAGCATCGGCGACCAGATCGAAGTGCAGGTGCTGAACATCAACCGTGACAAGCAGGAAATCTCCCTCGGCATGAAGCAGGTGCAGCCGAACCCGTGGGACAAGGTGGCCGAGCGCTATCCGCCGGGGACCGTCGTGGTTGGCACCGTGCGGAACCTTACGAATTACGGCGCCTTCATCGAAATCGAGGAAGGAATTGACGGTCTGCTGCACGTCAGCGACATGAGCTGGACGCGCAAGGTTAGTCATCCGAATGAAGTCGTCAAGAAGGGCGACAAGGTCACCTGCGTGGTGCTGAATGTGGACCAGGAGCGAAAGCGCGTGGCGCTGGGCCTGAAACAGATGGCCAACGACCCGTGGGAAGGCGACATCCCGGCCCGCTATACTCCGGGCCTCGTGGTGAAAGGCAAAGTGACGAAGCTCACCAATTTCGGCGTCTTCGTGGAGCTGGAACCGGGTCTTGAGGGCCTTCTCCATATCTCTGAGCTGGCGGATGACAAGATCGACAAGCCGGAAGACGTGGTGAAAGAAGGCGACGAAATTGAGGTAAAAGTCCTGCGCGTGGAGGCAAAGGATCGTAAGATTGGCTTGAGCCGGAAGAACCTCTACGGCGGCGTGACGGAAGAAGAAATTGCCGAATCCGCCAAAGAGAAACCTCGCGACCTTCGCGGCGGCACCGGCGCCGGCGGCCCCCTCTTTACGCTGCCGGAGACGGACCAGCCGCAGTGATTTTGGGCGGGCGTCGAGCTGTAAGGCCGACGTGGGCGCCCACGTCAGCCTTACGGCTCAACGCTCGCCATGATCGATTTTACCGCTCGCACCGGTTATGCCGGCTGCAACGGTTGCATTTAGCCCAGCGGTCGCAACCGTTGCACGCGAGTTGCCAGTACAATTTCAACACCGGCGCGGACCCGGCTCTGGCTTTTTTCCAGATTATGAGTCCGCCCGGTCGATACCCGTTGGCGGAGCCGATGGCTTTTCGATTTTGCACCATGACGGTGGCTTCGCAGGCGGCGTTCCGATTTTTCGGAGTCATTCACGCAGGAACTGGCTTATGCCCCGACAACAGCGCCGAACACGCAGTGACGCCGTGCAATCGCCGTTGGAAACTTACCTGCGCGAAATCAATGAAACTCCGCTCCTCAGCGCCCAACAAGAAAAAGACCTTGCTTACAAGATCGAGACCGGCGACACCGAAGCGCGCGACCAAATGGTGCGGGCCAATCTGCGGCTGGTTGTGAACATTGCCCGCGGATACACCGGCAAAGGCCTCGCTCTGCAAGATTTGATCGAGGAAGGCAACCTGGGCCTGCTGCGAGCGGTCGAAGGCTTCGACCCCGGCATGAACACCCGCTTCTCGACTTATGCCAGCTACTGGATTAAGCAATCGATCAAGCGGGCACTGGTTAACACAGCCAAGACGATCCGCATCCCGGCTTACATGGTGGAACTGCTGGCCAAATGGCGCCGGGCCACCAACAAGCTTCAAGATGAACTCGATCGCCCGCCCACCAATGAAGAAGTGGCTCGCTTCCTGGGCCTGCCCAAGAAGAAGCTGAACATCATCAAGAAGGCCATCCGCGTTTACAACTCGGCTCCCCAGACCGATCAGCCCGAAACTGGTTGGTCGATCGACGAAATGGTCACTGACGTTCGCTCCAAGGCGCCCGACGATGAAATGGTGGATACCGACGACCTGAAGCAAGTCATGTCTCTTCTCGACAAGATGGACAAGCGCGAGGCGACGGTCCTGCGCATGCGCTTCGGCCTCGACGACGAGGAACCGAAGACGCTCAAAGAGATCGGCGAGCGCCTTGGCCTCACCCGTGAACGCGTCCGGCAGATCGAAAGCGAAGCGCTGTCGAAACTGAGCGAAAGCCTGACCGCGGAGTGAAGCCCTTGCGGAATCTCCGAGGATCATTTTGTGAGCCGGTAACACGAGCAACCGGATGCAGCGGCATCGCTGAATCCGGTCGCTCGCGTTACCGGCTGATTTTGCCCGCGGTCACTTCTTCTTGGGCTCCGACGGCATTGGCGCGGGTTCATTGAATGAGCTGTAATCCAGCGTCACCTGTTTCCGGAACTCGTCGTAACTGATTTTTCCAGTGCCCACCTGATCGAGTAGCTTCTTCGTGGCGGAAATCGTGAGCTTGGCTGGCAGAGAAATCAGCGCTTGGCCGGACGCGGCCGGTGGCAGCACCTTGATTTGGGTGTCCATTTCCAGCGCCTTGCGGGCTTCGTCGACTCGGCCAGCATCGAGCAGGACACGCGCCAACTTGGTGCTCAAGTCCCGCACGCGCTGTTTTACTTTCTCCACGTTGGCCTTCGCGTCTTCGCCGGCGGGTTGGGCAATGGTGGCCGTCTTGGCGGCCTGCACGGCCTTGCTGTAGGCATCAATCGCTTCGTTCATCTTGCCCTGCTTTTGGTGCAGATCGCCCAGAAGTTCGTAATCCCGGCCAATGGCGGCAATAGAATCGGCTACGCTGCCGCTATTGGGAGTCAAGCCAGCGGGCGCGCCACCGGA
>DATGHS010000419.1:0-6979 GCA_035307785.1 Gemmataceae bacterium | reverse complement strand
TATCGCTGCGCTCAACCACCGGCTAATAGCTGGCATCCCTCCGGGATGCCAAGGGCTGCACTCTACCACCGGCTAATAGCTGGCATTTCTTCGGGATGCCAAGGGCTGCGCTCAACCACTGGCTAATAGCTGGCATCCCTTCGGGATGCCTATCGCATTCCTTCACCTTCAATCAAGGTACTTCTCGTCGTATTCCACACCGGCCGTTTCTAGCATGGCGATCAATTCTTCTCGATACGAATTCACGCGGTGGTGTTCTTCCTGATTAGCGATGTATTTCTGTACGGCAGGCCGGGCTGGAGGGCTTACGGTGAACGCCGCATAGCCCTCCTGCCAGGCAAATGTAGGCAGGCCAATTTGCTCGTGGATCCAAATCGAAGCGTTTTTTTTTAATTCGCGCATCAAGTCGGCCAGGCAATGCGTCGCGCGCAGACCGACGAGCAGATGCACATGGTCGGCCACCCCGCCGATACCTTGAGGAAACCCGCCCAAACCCGCGATTGTGCCGCCCAGGTATTCATGCAAGCGCGGCCGCCATTCCGGAACAATAAAAGGCTCGCGATTCTTGGTGGCGAAGATCAGATGATAATGAAGGCTAAGATAGGTAGAGGGCATGCTTGGCGTTCCGTGTTAAAACAGCCGGAATTAGAGGCCATTGACGCACTAAACGGATTATCCGATCGTGCTAATTCACACTATGGAAAAAACGCCTTGTTAGGGATCGAGCGCTCGGCGCTCGTATGCATGAACTCGACCCCGGCAGGGGTCGCAGCTATTAGCCGGTGGTTGAGCGCAGCGATACCACCGGTCCGCGATATCGTCCATATGCTCGACCCCGATAGGGGTCGCAGTCCGTGATCGTCCATATGCGTCGACCCCGGCTGGGGTCGCAGCTATTAGCCGGGGGTTGAGCGCAGGGATACCACCGGTCCACGATGTCGTCCCTATGCTCGACCCCGGCAGGGGTCGCCGCTATTAGCCGGTGGTTGAGCGCAGCGACACCACCGGTCCGCGATGTCGTCCCTATGCTCGAGCCCGGTAGGGGTCGCAGCGCGCCGGTATTGGAAACGACGCTGCGACCCCTGCCGGGGTCGCGTTCCTCAATAAACCTCAGCCGACCGGTGGTATCGCTGCGCTCAACCACCGGCTAATAGCTCGCATCCCTCCGGGATGCCCATGGCTGCGCTCAACCACCAGCTAATAACTGGCATCCCTCCGGGATGTCCATGGCTGCGCTCAACCACCGGCTAATAGCTGGCATCCCTCCGGGATGCCAACCGCTCCCTTCCCCTTACCCCTGCCCCTCTCCCCCGAGCGGAGAGGGAAAAGCGGGTGCAACCGTTCGGATCGGACAAGTGGTTTACCGCACGCTCTTTAACCCCCAGATATCCTTCGCGTATTCGCGGATGGTGCGGTCGCTGCTGAAGCGGCCCATGCGGGCTACGTTGAGGATCGCTTTCGCGGCCCAGGCGCTGCGGTCGCGGTAGAGTTGCTCGGCTTGCTTGTGCGTTTGCAGGTACGATTCCAGGTCGGCCAGATGCAGGTATGGCTCGCCGTCGGAGAGCAGCCGGGCGTAGACCCATTCATGCCGGCCGGGGGAGCGCGGGCAGAAGCGGTTGTCGCGAAAGGCTTGCAGGATGCGCTGCGCTATTGGGCTGCGGAAGTAGATTTCGCGCGGCTTGTAACCCTGGGCGAGCGCGGCCTGCGCTTGTTCCACGGTCAGACCGAAAATGAAAATGTTCTCCGGCCCCACCGCTTCGCGGATTTCGATATTGGCGCCGTCGAGCGTGGCCATTGTGAGAGCGCCGTTCAGCGCGAACTTCATGTTCGAGGTGCCCGACGCCTCCGTGCCGGCTGTGGAAATCTGTTCGCTCAGGTCAGCCGCGGGAATGATGATCTCGGCCAGCGACACGCGGTAATCGGGCACGAAGGCCACCTTCATCCAGTCGCGCGAACGCGGATCGTTGTTGATGATCTGGCCCACGTCGTTGATCAGGCGGATGATCTGCTTGGCGGCCACGTAGCCGGGCGCGGCCTTGCCGGCAAAGACGTAGGTGCGCGGTTGCAGAGGGGTCACGTGGTCATCGACCAGCGCCAGATAGTCATGGACAATGTGCAAGACGTTCAGCAGTTGGCGCTTGTATTCGTGAATGCGCTTCACCTGGATGTCGAAGAGCGAATCGGGCGAAGCCTTCACACCGGTCAGATCGGCAATGGAATTCGCCAACCGTTGCTTGTTTTCGCGCTTCACGGCCAAGAAGCGATCGCAGAAGGCGGCCTCATTGCGAAGCGGCTCCAGCGCCCGCAATTCATCCAGATCGGTGATCCAATGTTCGCCGATGGAATCCACAATGAGCTTCGTCAGGCCGGCGTTGCAGAGTCCCAGCCAGCGCCGCGGTGTCACGCCGTTGGTCTTGTTCTGGAACTTCTCGGGCCAGAACTCGTAGAAGTCGGGCACCAGTTTGGTCTTCACCAGTTCACTGTGCACTTCCGCCACGCCGTTCACCGCGTGGCTGCCGACGATGGCCAGGTTCGCCATGCGGACCTGCTTGATGTTGTTTTCCTCGAAAAGCGACATGCGCTCGAGCTTGCCCACGTCGCCCGGCCAGCGCTTGCTTACGCTCTCCAGCAACCGGCGGTTAATCTCGTAGATGATTTGGAGATGGCGGGGAATCACTTTTTCCAGCAGGGCCACCGGCCAGCGTTCGAGGGCTTCCGGCATGAGCGTGTGGTTGGTGTAAGCGAAGGTGGCGGTGGTGATTAGCCAGGCCTTGTCCCATTCGAGATTGTTTTCGTCCACCAGAATCCGCATCAGTTCGGCCACGGCCAGCGACGGATGGGTGTCGTTCAATTGAATGGCCGCCTGATCCGGGAAGGAATCGAAGTCCAGGTGGTCGCGCAGGTGCCGCCGCACAATGTCACGCATGGCGCAGGCCACCAGGAAATACTCCTGCACCAATCGAAGCTCCCGGCCCGCGGCCTGCGAATCACTGGGGTAAAGCATTTTGGTGATTTTTTCCGACTGCACGCGCTCTTCCACCGCGTGGAAATAATCGCCGTCGTTGAAGATAGCCACGTCGAATTCCTGCGACGCCCGGGCCGAGTAAAGCCGCAAGTAATTCACCGTCTTACCGCCATAGCCGGCAATGAGCATGTCATGGGGCACACCGATGACTGTTTTCCAGTCGAGCCACATGGGGTTGTAGCCGCCCGCGCGGTCGGTGGCATGTTCCACCCGGCCGTAGACGGGAACCAGGACGGCCTCTTGCGGCCGCTCAATCTGCCAGGGCGAGGCATAGGTGCGCCAGTTATCGGGCCGTTCCACTTGCTGACCGTTTTTGATCTCCTGGCGAAACAAGCCGTATTCGTAATTGATGCCGTAACCGAAGCCCGGCATGTCGAGCGTGGCCAGCGAATCGAGGAAGCAGGCCGCCAACCGGCCCAAGCCGCCATTGCCGAGCGCGGCATCGACTTCGCTTTCTTCAATCTCATGCGGGTCGAGGTTCATTTCGCGCAGCAACTCACGGCACGTTTCCAGCATGCCGAGGTTCAGCAAATTGTTGGTGAGCGAGCGGCCGATCAAGAATTCGAGCGAAAGATAATAGAGCCGCTTGGCCGAGGCGCCTTGGTAGCGCCGCTTGGTGTCGAGCAGCCGATCCACCAGCAGGTCGCGCACACCCAGGGCCACAGCCTGAAACATTTCATGCGGCGGAAGTTCCTGCAGGCTCGCCCCCAGCGAGTAGGTGGCGTGTTCGAGGATCGCTTGCCGCAGCGCCGCCATATCCGGAACCGCATCAATCGCAGTAGGATTCATAAGAGTCACTCGCAAAAAGAAAACTCACTACCGAAAGCATACAAGCGCAAGGACTACCGTCGCCGGGCATTTCCAGATTTTGATTTCAATCTGCCATTGGCATTCGGTACTTTCGGTATGATAAGGGAAGTTGCCAAGAGGACGCGGGCATGGAACAAGCGAGCCGCCGGTTCACAAGCGATTTGGAGCAACTGGCCGAAATCCGCGGCTTCGTGCGCGAGCAGTGCCGCGCGCTCTGGCCCGAGCCATCGGCGACAGAAGCACTGGCCAAATTGGAATTGGCCGTTAGCGAGGCGGCCACGAATATCATGCTGCACGCCTACGACCGGGAGCCGGGCCGGCCGGTCGATGTCACGGTGGAAGGGAACGAGGGACAAATCACCGTTACCATGTATCATCACGGGTACTCCTTCGATCCGGAGAGCGTGGCGCCGCCCTCGTTCGACGGCAGCCGGCAGTGCGGGTTTGGTGTGTTTCTCATTCGCGAGTCGGTGGATGACGTGGCCTATCTTCAGGAGGAGAAAGGAAAAAGCGGGATCCGGATGGTGAAGCGCCGATCAGTCCAATAAATTCGGAGATTACGATGGAATTTACGGTGAACATTGTTGGCAATGTGGCCGTGGTGGAAGTGCATGCGGAAGAGCTGGACGCCAGCAACGCCGACGATTTTCGCCGCGAGATCGATCCCGTGCTGCATGCCCAGAACAAGATTGTGCTCGATCTCAACCGCGTTCAATTCGCCGATAGCCGGGGCTGCGGCGCAATCCTCTCCTGCCTGAAGTACCTGTCCAGCGTCAACGGCGACCTGAAGATTTGTCGGGTGAACAAACCCGTGCTGACCGTATTTGAATTGATTCGCCTGCATCGCATTTGCGAAATTCTGCCGGACGTGGATGATGCAGTCAAGGCATTTGAGAAGAAAAAATGACAAGGTGACGGGGTGACAAGGTGAACCAGACCGCGGCTGATGCCGTGTCACTTGTCACCCCCCTCACTTTGCCACCTTGTCACGCCCAGGTGGCGAAGCTCGAAGTAAGGAGAAAGAAATGGCCGTACTGCGAGATCGCACGCAGGATCGCGAGTACCGCCTGCGGGCCAAGGTCACGATCATCGGCCGTGATCCGGCCAGCGATATTGTTGTTCCTTCCAGCCGCACTTCCGGCCGGCATGCGATGATCGTGAAGCTCGGCAACGACTATTTCATCGAAGACCTCGACAGCTTGAACGGGACCTTCGTGAACGGCCAGCGGCTTCAACAGCGAGCGCCGTTGCAAGACAACGACCACGTCGAACTCTGCGGTCTCGACGCCACTTTTTGTCGCGAAGAGACAACCAAGCAAGATTTCGAGAAGACAATGGGCCTGCCGCCTGTGGTTGAAGACCTTAAGTCGGGCTCCATTGTCTCGGCGTTGGAAGTCGGCGAGAACTTGCGCCTGGAGGTAAAGCCGGAAGACAAACTTCGTGCCGTGCTCGAAATCTCCCGCAATTTGGGCAACATTCTGGAACTGAAAGACGTGTTGCCGAAGATTCTCGAAAGCCTGTTCGTGATCTTCCCGCAAGCAGACCGGGGCTTCATTCTGTTGCGCGATGCCGCCACCGGCCAGTTCGCGCCGAAGGCCACGCGCTTTCGCAAAGACCCCGGCCGAAACACGTTGCCGATCAGTCAGACGATTATCAGCCACGCCGTGAAAACCGGCCGGGCCATTCTGAGCATCGATGCCGGGGCCGATCAACGCTTCGATTTCAGCCAGAGCGTGCGGCTGCACCAGATCCGGTCGATCATGTGCGTGCCGCTGTTGACGCAGTCGGGCGAGTGTCTGGGCGTCGTTCAACTGGATACGCCGGATAAAGGCCACCCGTTTCGCCAGGAAGATCTCGACGTGCTGGCCAGCGCCAGCACGCAGGCCGCGCGAGCCGTCGAGCTGGCCCGCATGCATCACGAGTTGCGGGAACTCGAAGGCGCTTCGAGAATCCAAAAGAGCTTTCTGCCGGCGGAGCGGCCGCACGTGGAGCAGATGGAGTTTTTCGACTACTACGCCTCGGCTCAATTCGTCGGCGGCGACTACTACGATTACATTCCATTGCCCGGCAACCGGCTGGCCGTCACGCTGGGCGATGTTTCCGGCAAAGGTGTTTCAGCCGCACTGCTCATGGCCCGGCTGTCGGCCGCGGCCCGGTTTTGCCTCGCCACGGAGCCCACGGCTCCCGCCGCGGTTCGCCGGCTTAACACGCTGCTCGACCGGGCCGGAAGCGAAGGCCGCTTTGTTACGTTCGCCGCCATCGTGATTGATCTCAACAACTTCACACTAACGCTTGTCAACGCAGGCCATCTGCCGCCGTTGCGCCGCGACGCCAAGACCGGCGACGTGGCCGAGATGGGAGAAGCAATCGCCGGTTTGCCGCTCGGCATCATCGACCGGCCCTACGAGGAACTGACGCTCACGCTGGAGCCCGGCGACACCTGGCTGCTCGTGACCGACGGCATCACCGAAGCCCGTAACGCCACTGGCGAACTGTATGGCCCCGAGCGGCTGAAGGAGGTGATCCGCAAAGCGCTGCCCGGCCCCGCTGCCGTTGGCGCGGCCATCCTGGCTGATGTCAAACAGTTCGCCGCCGGCCGGCCACAAGGCGACGACATGACGGTGGTGGGGTTTAGCCGGAAGTAGTTAGCGCAATGAAATGGCGTACTGCTGTCAAATGGCTCTTGTTTGGTGTGCTGGCGATCACAGTGGTCGCACTTTACGAGATTGTGCCCAATTTCTCCCAACGGCTTCCCGACCCGACGAAGGTCAGGCGAATGACCGCCAAGCTATTCCCCCATGAACCCAAGAACTTGCGGGAGGTACCCGAATTTGAAGTTCAGGCGGAAGACACACCGATTATTTTGCACTCTCTGGAGCCTAAATACATCGATTTCATGGACACAACGCAATGGGTCGTCCATGGAGTCCTAAACATTGAAACTGTAGATGGAAGCGAAATCCAAGTCTACTTGTTTTGGACTGATGAGGAAACCAGCGCCTTCGCCGTCGGATCACGGCGACGGCAATGTTACTATCGTGGCGGGAATGATTTAGCAATCGATAAAGCGGTGCGCAATGCCTACGCAAAGGCCAAGGTTGCGGCCAAAAAAGGGTCCCAGGAGTAAAAGAAGCCGCTGCGATG
>DATGHS010000418.1:0-16138 GCA_035307785.1 Gemmataceae bacterium | reverse complement strand
TCCTGGCCGCGATGTAACTCCGCGACGGCGTAGCAGCGGTCGGCGAAGAGGTCGTGGTAATAACGCAGTAAGCCCGCAGGCGAGCGAAGCGAACCTGCGGGGTTCCGGACCTCGCAGGTTCGAAGACTCGCCTGCGGGCTTCCAGGCATCCACCCCAACAGCGCCCCCGCCAGCAGCCCCTCGGCATGCCGGGCAATGTCGTCGAACGTGAGCAGGCATTCGCCTTTCGGCGCGGCGCGCCGGCCCAGGGTCAGCAGCGTGGATAGCCGGCCATACGCGGCCCGGTCGGTGGCCCAGAGCAGCAACGGCGAAGCATCGACCGGCACAATGGTCGCGCCGATCACGAGCTTCAAGCCTGCTTCTTTCGCAGCTACGTGGGCTCGCACCACGCCGGCCAGGCTGGCCCGGTCGGTAATCGCCAACGCAGCATAGCCGAGTTCCGTCGCCCGAGCTACCAACTCATCCGGATGCGACGCTCCTTCGAGGAAGGAGAAATTCGTGCAGCAATGCAATTCGGCATAGCGAATAGCCGGCCCGGCCAGATTCACCTTGGCAGGCGAAGTAGGCAGGGGCAGTCGCTTGATCGGCTGGGGATCGGGCATGGCGAAAACAAATCCGAATATCGAAATCCAAATGATCCAAACCTGCAAAAGCTCGTTCCTTTATTTGAATTTGGCGCTTTGGATTGGTTTCGGATTTCTCCAAATCGCCTTCATCCAAATACTCCATGCAGAAACCACTGCTCTTCCGGCAGCGTGCGGAAGAGCCAGAAGCGCTCGCCGGCGGTGGTTTCGACCAAATAGTAATCGCGGCGAATATCGTCGCCGCGCCACCAGCCGGTTTCGATGCGCTCCGGACCCCAGTAGCGCTCGACGATGTAGAGTTCTTCCTGCCACTCAAACCGAAGCGGCGGCCCGCCGGGAAAGACGGAGAGTACCGCTACCTTTATTGGCTGGGACAGAAGAGAAGGCGGACGCGCGGAACAAATGCGGAAGGCGGAAGGCGAAGTTCGGACTCTTTCTCTCTCCTCCTGAGGGAGAGGACAACCCCTTTTCTCTCTCTCCCCCCGCTTCAAGGGGAGAGGGTTGGGGTGAGGGGGGTGAGGATGCCGCGCGAGATCCCTCACCCCCTCACCCCCATCCCCTCTCCCCCGAAGCGGGGGAAAGGGAAGACATAGGCACGGCTCATATCCATACGCAAACTCCGGCTGTGCATCTGCTTCCAATTGTGGACGCACCACCGACTTTTCCCCAAGCCGGCTGCTCAGGCGCTCCAACAGCGCCAGCGCTTCGCGTTGTCGTTGCGGGCTGTCTTCGTCGTCGAACATTTGCGCTTGCTGAAATTCCAAAGGCGCTACTACGGCTGCCCGCAGAGCCACACCGGCTATTTCCGCCGGCACCGTCAGGCGCTCGACGTGCAAGCGCAGCAACTCAGCCAGATGTTTCCGCGATAAGCAAGGCCGCAGCAGTTCTACTTCGAAGCGCAGCGGCTCGCCGGCCGCGAGATCTAGCGCGCAGTGCAACCGCCGTACGCCGAGCTGCCAGGTCGTTAAGCGCCGCAGAATTTCTTCCAGCAATTGCTCCAACACCGCTTCGAGTATTTGCCGGTCGGCAATCGGCGGCTCGAAAACCTGCGCCGCCTCCATGATTTCCGCCGGCCGTTCCGGTAGGAGCAATTCCGGAATATTTCCCAGCGCCTGATCGAGCCGCAGCAGCAATTCCGGCCCAAAGCGCGACGGAAGTTGCGAGCGCGGAAGTTCCAAGATCTGGCCAATGCGGCGAACATCGAAATTGTGCAAGAGCGCGATGATCTGCGGGCTCAGGCGGAGGGCTTCTACCGGCAGCGGTTGGAGGACTTCGAGAAATGAACCCGCGAGGCTCGAAGACTCGCTTCGCGGCTTGGTATCTCCACTTCCCCCTCTCCCCGAAAGGAGGGGAGAGGGGGAAGAAATCGCACTCCGCATTCCGCATTCCGCATTTCCATAATGCGCCACCGCCCACGCCGCCCCAATCGTGTTGGCAACAGCGGCGGTGGCGCTGTAGGCTCGTTGCCGCAGCATCGTCAAGACATGCGCGGCCAGTGCTTCCTCGCCGCCAAAGTTGTAGCCGCAACCGGTGATGTCCAGCAGCAAAGAATCGGGCGGTTCCCAAGTATCGATGGCCACGCGCGGGCTGAAGGAGGTGCATGCAGCGGCGAGTTTCTGGAGCGCAGCGCGATCGGCGTCGGGATCGTGGGGTTCGAAGACTGCCGCTGTTTCCCCTCTCCCCTGAGGGGAGAGGGTTGGGGTGAAGGGGATAAGAGATGTTGAACCATCCGCGTCCTTCGCCCCCTCACCCCCATCCCCTCTCCCCCGGAGGGGAGAGGGGAGAAAAGGAATCAGTGCCTGCGCCTCGGCCAGCAGCATTCCCGGCAGCACGCCATAGCGCCGAGCGCGGTGCGAACACGCCGTTACGCGCGCTTTGCCACCGATGCAGGCATAGAGCACCAGCGGCCTGCCGTCAGGCGCCAGTTGCGCGCGCTGCCGGCGCTGGATCGGCCAGTTCGGAAAGCAGACGCACAGGATTCGTGTCATGCCCCAACTCCAGTTCGGCCGCAGCCCCCGCGGCCCCGCCCCGACGATACAGCACTTCCACCTGCAAACGCCGCACCAGAGACAGCGGCTCCTGGCAAGGCCGGGCCGCCACCCGCAAGCGCAGCGCCGCCTTCGACGGCCCGGCTCGCGCTGCCGGCCGCAGCAGGAAGCCGAGCCCGCCTCCGGTCTCCGCCGCCAGCTGGAAGCGATGAAATAGCCGGTCGTTTAGCCGTTCGAGCCGGCCCAGCGTCACCGCCACGGCCTTGCAGCGCAGCGCTTGCTCCCACGCCCATAGTGCCGAAAGTGTGTCGCCCGGCCGCACGATCACGGTGCGCTCCAGCGGCACGCCCAGCCCGGCCAGCCCCGGTGGGTAGAATTCGCCGGGACCGTCGATCAGCACAAGCACGCCCCCGCGCTGAAGCACGAAAGCGGCCACAGCCAGGGCCAGCATCACACCGCCGCTACCGGCGCTTTCGTTCAGCCATTCCACCAGCGTGCCGCGCTCGATTTCGCCCCGAAGCAGCTGACGAAGCAGCTGCGGCGCGGGCGCAGCCGCTTCTAGCGCTTGCCCGCGCCCCGGCGATGCTTCCAGCTGCCGGCTCCGCTCGCGCAGATCTTGAATCAGGTTCAGTCGTGCAGCGTGATCCATGGCGATTCCCCCGCGAAATCGTAGGGTGGGCCAAGCAGGATACGCTGGCCCACCGTTGGCAAGCGGTGGGCCGGCGCATCCTGCTTGGCCCACCTACGCGCCAAATAGTGTACATATATATACATATCCTGTAAAGCGCAGTTTGGCCATTCACTGGCAAAAAGATTTGTCTAATTTTGGTGCGGGAGATAAGGATGCGCTACTACGACGGAGCCGGGAGCGCGAGCGACCGGATGAGGGGGCCCAACATCCGGTCGCTCGCGCTCCCGGCTCAACCCATTACTTCCAGAGCATATCGGTCGGCAGCGAAGGCATGTCGGGGCTTCCCGACTGAATGCAGACGAGTCACGGTTTGTCAAAAATCGCGGCTTCGAACTTCTGATCCACCTTGAAGTCACTCAGCTCCACTTCGGCAACGTCCTTTCCTTCGCGAACGAATTTGATTTTCGCAAAGTGCTTGACACCGTCGACGTCCTTGAAATCAGAAAAAAAGAATTCGTAGTTGGCCTCCATGCCGCCATTGGGTTCCTTGAGACGAGTCTCCGCCTTCAACGGCAGCCCCGTTTTCTTGTCGTAGAGCAATGAAATGTCCGGCCGGTCCTTTTGACTGATGCGCAAAATTACGACTTCGGCGTCGTTCACTTTGCCTTCTCCTCCGTGGGCCAGTTGCAAGTCTTTCCCTGTTATGCTCGCGGGACTGACCGCGGCGCGAATGGTCATTAGGAACTGGCGAACCAGCGCCGTTTCCTCTTTCTTCCCTTCCTCGGTCTTATTCTGATTCGGATCATATCTCCACGATCTGTCGCCGTTCAGCCCCACCGTCAAATGAAACATGCTGTTGATTTCCAACTCCAGCCTCGCCTTGTCCAACCCTTGCATCGACAATTCGAAGGCTAGCGTCAGGCCGTTACCGCCATCCGTGACGCTTGATTTCCCTTTGAGGAACGCGTTTTGCAGTTTCGCCGCGTTGGCGGGTCCACCCTGAGCCTTCACGGCTTGGTCCAAAATATTCTTGGCATCGTCTGCCGGAGCGCTGCTGGCGAGAATTACAATGCATGCAATGGCCAACAAGGCGGTGAAGCGCATTAGAGATCTCCTCTAAGGAATGGGGAACGACTCAATGTTCTTCGTGCCGCGCCGGCCGATATTGTAATCTGCAGCAAGGCAGTTGACGCGAATGCTGAAACTTCGGAAGAAGGATCATTCGGATGGCTGGCGCTTTTGAAGAACCCGGCTCTCATCAGTTGCGGCTGCAATGGGCCGGCTTGGACCGCCACGCCCTTTTGTATGTGCCCGCCGGCATGTCCACCGACGCTTGGCCCGTCGTGCTGATGCTGCACGGGGCCGGCGGCACGAGTCCGTGGATGCTGTTGGAAACGCGCTGGAACGAAGAAGCTGAGCGCGAGAAATTCGTTGTGGTCTTGCCGGACGCCACGTTGCCGCAGCCGGATATGCCACTGCAATTCTTCAAGAACCCTCGCGTGTGGAATGACGGTTCCGGCTTGCCGCCGGCCAGTTGGGTTCAGGCTGATGACGTCGGATTTCTGCGAGCGCTGCTCAACGAATTGCCGAAGCATTTGCCCGTGGACCGGGCGCGGATTTACGTGACCGGCTTCTCCAACGGAGCGTCGATGGCATTTCGGATCGGGTTGGAGCTTTCTGAGCACATCGCGGCGATTGCCCCAGTAGCGGGCTACTGCTGGCAGCGGGGGCCAAATCCCAAGCGCACCGTGCCCGCCCTTTACTTAGTCGGTGACAAAGATCCGTTGGTGCCGCTCGACGGAGGCACAGTGGAAACGCCTTGGGGTAAGCGTGTGAACAAGCCGCCCGTACGGGACACGCTGGCTCGCTGGGCCACATTGTCGAGAGGGCCGTCCGACCCGCCCGATGTAAAACTCGAGAATCTGTACACGGTTGCTCGATTCGGGCCGATGCTCGAGGCGCGGATAATTGCTGGACTCGGCCACCATTGGCCGGGCGGCTATGGCGGCTTAAGTGAGCGAATCGCCGGCCCCTATTTGGCTCGAGTTAATGCGACGAAGACGATTTGGGAGTTTTTTCGAGAAAAGAATTTGAACTCGTGATTCGGCATGGGCTCGGGCTACCATGCATTCTTGCGCCGCCTTCCTTTACACTTCACCGCCGATTAATCCAGTCTCTTTGCCCAAACCGCTCGTGCGTCAGCTGCGCCACGCGTTCTTGCGGCCAATCGTGACGCTCGACCGTTGCCTGCCAAACCGATCGGATGCGCGACTGAATTTCGCTGGTCTCAAGCCTCAGGTTCATCAAAAATTCCTCGTGTGCGCGCCGGCCGCGATAGTCGGGCTGCCGCGGCGGTAATTGGAGGTACCGGCTCACTTGCGAAAAATCCATGCCGTGCAAGATCGTGCCATGGTGCATGAGGACTCGTCGTTTGCGTTGTTGCGAATTGCCGGAAAACTTCCTTCCCAAGATCGCCAAATCGCTCGTGCCGGCCAGCTCAATGTTCGACTCCAAATCACGCAAACTCGCGGCGACCCGGGTCAGGATAAACCGGTAGGAAGAACCAATCTGTTGTAGTTCCGGGCGCCGCTCCATATTGAGGACGAGTGTAAAGAGGAAGCAGCCGGGACCGAGCAAAACCGTGCCACCACCGCTAGACCGCCGGAAGATCGGCACGCCGTCTTTTTCGCAAGCTTCGGATTCCACGTCGTCTGATACTACACCGCCGGCACCCAGTACCACGGCCCAGCTCGGCCATTGCCAGAAGCGCAGAATTTCGTCGCTGCGGCCATCCTCCGCTTCGAGCAATAGTGCTTCGTCCAGCGCCAAGTTCTCGGGCAGAGTCGGCAATGTAAGGGAGAGATGCTGCATCGGTTCAAACGCACGATTTAGCTTCAAGGAGCGGTAAGTGCTTAGTGTATGTAAGTGGCTGGCTTGTCCATGCATTCATCATATCATGCCACAACAACCACTGATCTTCCCGAGGAGATGCTCCAATGGCTGAACCACTGCTAGCGCACAATGTGTTTTTCACCCTCAATGATAATTCACCAGCGAATGTGGCAGCGATGGTTGCGGCCTGCAAAAAGTACCTCACCGTGCAGCCCGGCATCCGCTATTTCGCTTGCGGACGGGTAGAACCGGAGTTGACCCGGCCGGTCAATGTCCGCGATTTCGACGTAGGTTTGCATATTGTCTTCACGAGCCGTGCGGCCCATGATGCCTATCAAACCGATCCGGCCCACTTGCAGTTCATCGCCGAGAATAAGGCCAACTGGCGGCAGGTGCGGGTCTTTGATTCGCTCGTTGAACAATGCTTGCCCAAGTGAGTAAATTATGTCATCCACCCGAAAAGTTGCGCTGGTGACCGGCTCCGCGGTCGGCATTGGCCGGGCGACAGCCATTCGCTTCGCTAAGCTCGGCTATGCAGTCGCGGTCAATTACTCCAAGTCTGAGCGTGAAGCCGAAGAAACTGTAGCTGCTGTCCGAGCAGCCGGCGTTCCGGCGATTCTGTGTCACACTTCCGTCGGCGATGATGCCGGAGTACGGGCAATGCTTGGCCGGTGCCGCGAGGAACTCGGCGGGCTCGACGTACTGGTGAATAATGCTGGCACCACCCATTTTGTTCCGCACACCGATCTCGACGCCCTGACCGAGCAGGTCTGGGAAGACATTTTCCGGGTGAACATGCTGGGGACCTTTTATTGTTGTCGAGCGGCGATGCCTTTATTAAAGGTGCGCAAAGGCAACATTGTGAACATCACTTCCGTTGCAGGATTGCAAGGCTACGGCAGCTCGATTCCTTATGCGATGAGCAAGGCGGCACTCAATTGCCTCACGCAAGCGCTGGCGCGGGCCTTCGCGCCGGATGTGCGCGTCAATGCGGTGGCGCCGGGGCCGGTTATTACACGCTGGTTGGCCGGCCGCGCAGATATGGTGGAGAAATCTCTGGCGAATACGCCCATGCAGCGTGCCGCAACCCCGGACGATATTGCTGATGCGATCGTGTTCCTGGCGACGGGAACCGCGCTGATGACCGGCCAGGTAGTCGTGGTGGATGGGGGAAGAACGATGTGAGGAATAGTCCGAAGTCCGTGGTCAGCAGTCCGTAGTGGCGGATACTAGTGATTGCTTTTTCAAAGAATTGCCCCTGACTACGGACTACTGGCGACCGACTATTTTCTGTGCCGAATGCGTGAGCGCATCCGGCGTTTCTTACGGCCGACTTTCCGGCGACCACTGCCGCGACGGCGGGCTCCCATATTCTCTCCTCCAACCACGTTGTCTTCAGTTTAGCGAAGTAGAGATGATACGAGAGCCGCTCACTTTCGACAAGCCGCTTGCGGCTTAGCCAGGTCCCTTACGAAACGTCGTCATGTCATGCCGGCGGATGACCAGGCCCTGCTGTTGGCCGGTCGGGTCGGTGCCAAGCGTGTAGACGCCGAACTTGCCGGTCGTCGTTTCTGCCACGTACAAGGCTGCCTGGCCTTGAGCGATATTTCCCGTCGTCATCATGAAATGGACGGGCTGCTTGGGCGGAATGCCGAATTCTTGCACCAAGTTCATTTCCGCCCAGCCGATGATTTTGCCTTGGCTGCGGTCGATAATCGTGCCCAGCAACTTGCCCCCCCGATAATCGAGCAGCCAAACGCCGTCGGTTGGGGCGCGCTGAAAGATGGACGCCGCGCCAGTGCACATGACGTAATCGTCATAGCGGTCGTTGCTTCCGGCCTGCAGCGGTTGCGGTTGCAAGTGATTGTGGATAACCGGGTTAAAAGCGGGGGTGAGGCAAAACGCCGTGCCGGCAATGCCTAGCACGAAACCGATAATGATGCCCCCGCATACGCTGGCGGTTTTCATGGCCCTCTCCTTGGGAGGATCGAATTTCCGAGCCGCCCTATAGCAACGCCGCCGGAAGGAAGCAATGCCGATTCGGTGTCGCCGTTCCCAGTAGCATCCACTATAGTGCCCAGCAGTCACGGACCGATGGTCGCCTCATTTGAACGAGTAGGTCATTCATGTCGCCACGCTCCCGAGCTGCTAGTCCGTGGACCACGCTGCTTCTCATTGCCGTACTCGTGCTAATCGTTCTCCTGTTGGCGCGCCGCGAGGGCTGGATTCAATTTCACCCAGGCGGGTCGAATAATCCCCAGCCGGCGGCGACGACTGCCCAAGCGGGCGAGTATCTCTTTTGTTTCTGGAACACCGAAAACTTTTTCGACGACCAACACGATAAACGCAACCACGTGGATGAAGAGTACGACAATTGGTTTGCCAATCATCCGGAAGACTTTCGCCTCAAAGTAACCCATCTCGCTGACATTCTCTTGCAGATGAACGACGGCAAAGGGCCAGATATACTGGCCATCGTCGAGGTGGAGACGATTCGTGCGGCAGAGGCCTTGCGGGCCGAGTTAAACAGCCGTTTGCCGGCCGGAGCAACGCCGTATGGCGAAGTGCAAATGAAGGAGGTCTCAGATGGCCGGCACATAGCGCCGGCGGTCATCAGCCGCGTACCGGCCACCGGCACTCCGCAGTTGCATGGTAAAGGCTTACGCATTCTCGAAGCGCACATCACAGCGGCCAATCAAGATCTTGAAATCATTGCCAGCCACTGGACCTCGCAACTCAGCGATAAGACCGACCATAAGCGCGATCATTACGCCGATGAGATCTATGACGAGTATTCGCGCAAATTTCGGGCCGATTCTGCCGTCGATTTGCTGGTATGCGGCGACTTTAACACGGAACCGAGCGATGAAGCCGTGGTGAAGCATTTGCATGCCGGAGCCGACGCGGAAGCCGTACGCAATTCGCATGAGCAACCGCTGCTGCTTGATCTCTTTGCCGGCAAGAACTCCGCAAACTTCGGCACCCATTATTACCACAAACCGCTGGTATACGATCACATTTGCGTCTCGCCGGGCCTGCTGGATGCCAAGGGCTGGACCTGCCTGGCGGATACTGCGCAGACCTGGACCCAGGGCATGATCCGCCCTGGCTCGACACTCCGGCGGCCGTGGCGCTTCGGCAACGAGCGCGACAGCGGCGGACGCGGCTACAGCGACCATTTCCCGGTTACCGTGAAACTGAGGGTACAGTGAGCGGCGAGGTGTTGCTAGAATGGAAGGAAATAGAGAGGTCAGAAGTCAGAAAATGCGTGTGCAGAATGCCAGCTAATTCTGACCTCTGATCTCTGACTTCTGACCTTTGGCCTCTGACTTCCGACTCGCTGGTGAATCGACTTGTTCCTGCAAGGCATTAGTCAACTCTGCTTCGGGGCCAGTTACGTGGTGGCCCTTGGTCTGGAATTAACCCGAACGGTCTGGCCGCGCACCTGGCCGCGCTGGCTGGGGCTGGCATTCGGCACGGTGGGCCTGTTCGCGCACACGCTGTATCTGCTCTTCCGCGCCCCGTCGGTAGCCACGCCCTGGGGCTCCTTGCTGCTGCTCTCTTGGGTGCTTGCCATTTTTTACCTGTACGGGGCCTTCCACCACCGCAAGTTGGCCTGGGCCATTTTCGTATTGCCGATTGTTCTCATTCTCATTGGGCTGTCCGTAGTCTTTCCGCAGAGCCCCGACCAATCGTTTTCAAATTGGTTCACGGGCAGCAACTTCTGGGCCATGGTGCACGGCGGATTGTTGCTGCTGGCCGCAATCGGGGTGTGCGTGGGCTGCGCCGTGAGCGTCATGTACCTGGTACAGGCCCGCCGGCTGCGAACGAAGTCAAACCCGGGCCAAGGCCTGAAGTTGATGAGCCTGGAGCGCCTGGCCGAGATGAATCGGCGGGCCATCGTGTGGGCCTTTCCGCTGTTAAGTGCGGGCCTGCTGGTCGGCATCGCCTTGCAGCTGCAAGAGGAGCACGGACAAACGGTGTGGTTCTCCTGGCGGTATCTCGGTACGGCCGGCTTGTGGCTTGCATTTCTCTTGTTGCTCTACATGCGCTTCGCCGCGCAAGCCTCGAACCGGCGGTTGGCGATTCTCACCATTGCCGTGTTTATCTTGTTGCTCGGAACATTAGTCACGTCGCATCCGCTGCCGGCAGGAGGTTCGCCATGAATCTCCGCATGATCGGCTGCAATTTCCGCACAGCCCCGGTCGAGATCCGCGAGCAGCTCGCGTTTTCGGATGACCGCATCGACCGTGCGCTGGATGAATTGGTCGCACGCTACGACTGCGAAGCCGTGATTTTGAACACTTGCAACCGGGTGGAATTGTATCTCGCCCGGCCGGTGGTCGAGCAGCCATTGGACGCGGACTTGCTCGCTGAATTTTTGAGCGAGTTTCATCAGCTACCGGCCGCGACGATTCGCCCGCACCTGGTAGAACTCGCCGATGCCGATGCGGTGCGACACGTCTTCCGCGTGGCCGCGAGCCTCGACAGCATGATTGTGGGTGAAGGACAGATTGCCGCCCAGGTGAAGCGCGCTTATGAGCGCGCGCACCAACGCTCGGCTTCTGGTCCGCTGCTGCATGCGGTGTTTCAGCATGCCTTCGCCACGGCTAAGCGCGTGCGCAGCGACACGGGCATTTCGCGCGGCCACGCGTCTGTTTCCAGCGTGGCCGTCGATTACGTGAAAGAGGTTTTCACCCGCTTCGACGACAAGACCGTGCTCGTAATCGGAGCCGGGAAGATGGGAACCCTCACCCTGCGGCATTTGAAGAATCTTCGGCCGCAGCGGATTACAGTGACAAACCGAAGTCCAGACAAGGCCGAGACGATGGCGGCCGAATGCAATGGGACAGCCATTCCCTGGGCAAACCTCGATGCGGCGCTCGTTCAGGCCGACATTGTTCTGAGCACAACCGGCTCACCCGAGCCGATTGTCACGCTGGCACGCTGGTCCAATGTTTTGGCGAAACGCGCGGCCGGCGCCGTCGTCATACTTGATATAGCCGTTCCACGCGATTTCGACCCGCGCATCCACGACGGCGATCGCACATGCCTGTTCAACATCGACGACCTGAAGCGCATACAGCAGCAGACCTTGGCGGATCGCAAAAAACACATTGCTCCGGCCGAAGCCATCATTGAGCACGAACAGGCAAAGTTCATGAAAGATTGGGCCCGGCGCCGCAACGGCCCCATCATCGCGCGCTTAACCCAAGATGTGGATCAAAAGCGGCAGGAAATTGTCTTGCCGCTTTTGGCGAAGCTCAACGGCCGGCTCACCGAGGAAGACAAGCGCCATCTGGAAAAGGCCTTTCATCTCTTCCAAAGCCGCATCCTCCACGGCCCGATTACCGCTCTCGACGAGGCCGCGCATGAAGGCCAGGGGCAAACGCTGTTAGAGGCTCTGCGCAAACTATTCCACCTCCAGGAGTTGAAGGAGGAGTAATTAAGCCCGGCGAGTCTTGGAGCCTGCGGGGTGCGCCCTTTCCGTCATGATATGATTCACATTCATTGAATTAAAAAATACCTGAACATTTCTTTTTTTTCTCACCTGGGCTGGTATAATGCACATAACCGGCGCATACCTCGCGCTCATCGGAGAAAGACTTCTAACTATCCAATCCCCAATCTGTTGCGTTTTTCCGTGACACCCCTTCTTGGCCGGTCATAGGGTTGTTGCCGGACTTAATGTCATTGCCTAGTCACCGAAACGCGAAAAATCGCCCCGGGCGAACAGCGCGCAGAGTAACGTAGCGTAGAATGTACAAGGAATTATCACCGTCTCGCTCAATGGAGGGTAGCGACATGTTGGTTCTCAGCCGCAAACTGGGCGAAAAGATTTACATCGGCGAAAACATCTGTATCACCGTCGTGGACATTGATCGCGGCAAGATTCGCCTGGGCATTGAAGCGCCCCGGGATGTGCCCATTTACCGCCAAGAGCTGCTTCCCCTAAACAATCAGCAACAACAAGTTCAGCAGCCGAAGTCCGACACGCCGATTGCTTCGTCCTGAATTGGCCTGAGCCCCCCACCGTGGCGCCAGAGTGAGACGGATTCCGGCAAATCACGCGCTGGGAACAGACAGGAAACGAGCAAGACGACAAGCAGCCCGTTCTCTTGATGCGAAGAGGCCGAGACAAACGTCTCGGCCTTTTTTTTTCCTCGGCGTAGCGGTCAGGCTGGCATGCCTGACCTAGTTCAGCGCCCCAGCAACTTAACCGGCGTCGGCTGATTCAGGGGCGTCGCATCCCAGCAACAAATGAATGGTTCATCGCCGGAAGACAGGAGTAGGTTTCCGGCAGGGTGAAAGACCGCACAGCGAACGTCGTCGGCATGGCCTTTGAGCGTGAGCAGCAACCGGCCGTACTCTGGATCCCAAATGCGAACGCTGTTGTCTTCGCCGGTAGATACCAGCCGGCTGCCATCAGGGCTGAAGGTCAGGTTCCAGATGCTACGAATGTGCCCGGTTAGCGTTCGTTGGCAGTCCCACGTGAGCGTGTCGTAGATTTGAATTCCGGTGGCAGCGTCGGGGCGCTCGCGGTCCGTATTGGCCGAGGCGAGCCAGCGTCCATTGGGGCTGAAAGTGAGACACGTGATACGTGAAGGATGAGCCTGCAATACTGTGTGTTGGTTGCCTGTGAGCGGGTCCCACACTCGCAACGTGCCGTCGTTGCCACCGGAAACTACAACTTCTTGATAGGGATGAAACTGGACCCAGGAAACCTGGCCGGAATGTCGCCGAAATTCGGTCACTTGCTGGCCGCTCACAACATCCCAAACTCTGGCGCTGCCGTCTTCGCTGGCGGAAGCGAGCAGTCGTCCATCGGGGCTAAACGCCACGCAGGAGACGCCCGCAGTGTGGCCGTGCAACTGCCGGACTTCGCTCCACGAGGCCGTGTCCCAGATCCCAATGCCGCCTTGGTGGTCGTAGGCCACGGCGAGCATTTTGCCATTGGGGCTCAGAGCGGCATGTTCCGGTGATTCGCGGCAACGGATGGTGCGCTGAACTGTGCCGTTCTTCCAATCCCAAAGCCGCAAAGACTTGTCACCGCATACCGACAAAAGGTCATCACCGCCGGGCACGAAAAGGATGCACGGCACCCAATCCTTGTGCGTGCCTCTACCGAACGACGGCGCCGCCTTGCCGTTACGCAAGTCCCAAATCTTGATGGTGCCCTCCACGCTGTGCGAGGCCAGCATGGAGTCGTCGGGCGAGAAGGCGACTTGGCCGACCGGTTCACTGTGGCCAACCAGTACCTCGGCTTCCCGCAGCGAATTCAAATCCCAAATACGAATCGTGTTATCGTTGCTGGCCGTGGCCAACCAGCGGCCGTTGTGGCTAAAGGCGGCCTGGAGTATCAGGGCCCGGTGTCCCTTGAGCACGCCGCGCTTTTGCCCATGGATTGAATAAGCAACAACGTCGTTGCCGCCAAAAAGGAGGATTTGATTGCCGCTTGGATCGAAACAAATTCTGTGGAAGTACTGGTCACTTTCGGTAACGCGAATGCGTTCTCTTCCGGTATCGGCGTCGCAGATGACCAGGGGCAGTTGTCGGCCGGTCAAGGCCAGGGTGGCACCATCCGGACTGTAACAACAGCCAACAATGCTGTGATCATTCGCTTCCAGCAATTGCCGCGATTCCCCCGACTCCAAATTCAAAATCCGTACTTCGCCACCATACCAATCGAATCGACCTTCCCGTCCCTTCCATAAACCTGAGGTCCACACGATCTCCTTGCCGTCCGGCCGAAGGGAAAAGTGGATCGGCGCGCACGGCCAGCTGCGCACCAGGTCGCCGCTCTTCGTGTCCCAGACGCCAAGATGGGGAACCGGAGCGGCCGTGCCAGGCAACGTTCCGGCAAATGCCAGGGCCACGCGAGATTGATCGGAACTGAATGCGGCTTGCTGGAACCGCTCGGCCATGTCCATTCCGTTTGGGCGCTGAAGGGCCTTCGTTTCCAGTACCTGAGCCGTGCAGGAGTCGCAAAACCGCATTCCGCCGTTATGACCAATAGTCAACAGCTGGCCCTGATCTGGCAAGAACGTTAACGACAATGGCTCCCCTGGCCGGACAGGAATAGTTAAGGCGCTGCCTTCGAATTTGCGGCGCAGATAGTTCCATTCCCAGTTGCGTGCGTCGGCCGGGCATTCATTGAGCTTCGCCCGGGCGCGAACGGCATCCTCCGTGAGCCATTCGCGCTCGGCACTGGAAAGCCGCAATTCGTAAATCGTGCGATGAAGTTCCGCGCTGGTCTGCGACGCATGCTCGCGGGCCAAAAGCAGTTGATTGAACTGTCTTTGCGTTTGCTCGCGTGCTTCTTCGGCCTTGCGCCATTGCAGAAAGACTGCAACATTAGCAACCAACGCGAAGGAGAAGAACAACAAAGCCAAGACGCCAAGAGCCGGATGGCGGCGGGCCCATTTCCAGAGACGTTCCATCAGCCCGACGGGTCGGGCGAGAATGGGCTGGCCGGTAAGGAAGCGATCGAGGTCTTCCGCCAAAGCGGCGGCGCTGGTATAGCGCCGATTCCGTTCCTTCCGCAAACATTTCAAACAGATCGTTTCGAGATCCCGTGGTAAATTGCGGTTGAAATGAGTCGGTGGAGTGGGTTCGCGCAGCCGCACCCACATCAGCGTTTCCAGCGGCGTTGTCCCCTCGAAAGGCGGCTGTCCAGTCAACATTTCGTACAGAACCGCTCCTAGTGCATACACGTCCGCCACTGGCCCCACGCCGGCCGGGTCGCCTTCCGCTTGCTCCGGCGCCATGTAATTAGGAGTGCCGATGACCTCGCCGGGCCGGGTGTGCGTGTCATTGCGGCCACGCAGCTTGGCCAGGCCGAAATCGGTGATCTTGGGAGTGAGATGAGGAATCAGGAGACAGGAGTCAGCAGTCAGTTTCGTATCTTCCCGGTTACTGACCCCTGGCTCCTGACCCTTGACTCCTGAAAGAAGAATGTTTCCTGGTTTTAAATCACGGTGAATAATGCCGCGTTCGTGGGCAAATTCGATCGCTCGGGCCAGCGCGAGGGTTAGCTCGGCAGCTGTTCGAGCAGGCAAAGCGCCGTTGCTCAGAACTTGGAAGAGACTGGGGCCCTCCACGTACTCCAGCGCGAAGTACGGAAGCCCATCATGCTCGCCGACCTCGTAAATCTGCACGATATTCGAATGCTGCAAGCGAGCAATGGCTTCGGCTTCGCTGCGGAAACGCGCATAGGCTGCCGGATCGGCATGCTGACCGCACAAAACCATCTTCAAGGCCACCAGGCGCTTGAGTCGCGTGTCGAACGCCTTGTAGACGACACCCATGCCGCCACGAGCCAACACTTGCAAGATTTGATAAGGGCCGATCTGCTCGGGAGGGGCCCATCCCGGATTCTGGACTTGCGGACTTGGCTCGCTCGATCGTTGCGAAGGTAACGTTCCAGAATCGGCACTCCAACTGGTATGCAAACGCAGAGTCGGCGCCCAGTCGTCGGGCGTCTCAAGAGTCGAGGCCGGTTGAGACAGAGATTCGTTCGGAGGCGACGGCGCTGCTCCGGTAGCGGAATCGCAGCCCAGAGATTGTTCCGCCCCGTCATTCATTCTGAATCCGCGGCTTGGAGACAATGGTAAATGGCAGTCGATGCGCTAACAGCCTGGATATTCCCATTCGCACCGAGAAGAGAATGATCCCCAGTTTACCATTAATTGGAGTTTAGGCCACAAAATTCCGCCATGCCGTGAGCGATTACGTAACTTCTTGAAAAAGTGGGAAACCCATTAATCCGCGTGCTGGGACCTCGGATCCAGGCCAAATCGGCAACTTGGCGGACAAGAGCCACGCCCGCTGCAATTTCAGCTATATTTGCGCATGAACCTTATCGCCCGCCGCATGAGAATCCCCTTACCGAACATCAGCTCGCTGGTCTGGCTCGGGCTTATGGCCGCCATGTTTTTTCGGCCGCCCGGCGACCTCGATTATTGCTGGCAAGTGCGCACGGGGCAACGCATCCTGGCGACTGGTCAGATTGGCCAGCCAGACACATTCAGTTACACCATCGC
>DATGHS010000417.1:0-17802 GCA_035307785.1 Gemmataceae bacterium | reverse complement strand
CGGGAAAAGAATGCGAATGTCGGGAAAGACCACGCCCACTCCCGGATGCTGCCGTATCAATTCCGCCGCCTTGCGCAACAAGCCGGGGTAGATGATATCATCCGACGCGAGGCTCATAACGTAGTCGCCCCGGGCCGTCCGCCAGTATTCATAGTGCTTGCGGAGCCAGTCCTTCGATTTTTCTGGATAGCGAACAATGCGCACAAACGAATAGCGATCCGCGTATCGCTGAATTACCTCCAAGCTGTTGTCGGTGGAACAATCATCGGTGATGAGGACTTCGATTGGGGCGTAATCCTGCGTACAGACGGATTCCAAGGCATTGGCGATGAGGTGGCCATTATTATAGTTGGGCATCAAAACAGAAATGGACGGATCCGGCGTTGACATGGACAATGTCATTTCGGTTGCATCGACGAACTACTTATTACTTCCATGCGTGCGCGACGACTCGCAGGAATTGGCGACTCCGGAGCGCATAGCGACCGGCCCATTCCAAAGCTCGCCCGACCTTCCGGAGAGCCGAGCCCACTCCGGGAATATTCGAAACGGAAAGAGCGATTTCCACGCGGCGGAAGCCGGCGGCCAGGCACATGCCTTCCAGGGCCTTCCGGTTGGGCCCCCACCAGTTGGACGGATCGCCATTCAATTGGGCGGACGAATAGAATTCGGCAAGCTCGAAGCGCTCATAACCCGGAACGGCGATCGCGTGGGTTTCGATAATGGCCAATTCCTTCGTCATTGCAGCAACCCGCGTAAGCGCCCCCATCGGGTCCTGCATGTGATACAGCACGCCCAGGAAAAATACGATGTCGAAGGCGCCGACCTTCTCAAGGCCCACCGTCATGAAGTCCGCGACCATTGTATCGACGTGGCTGTTCAAGGCTTTGTGGGCCGTATCAAAGCCGCGTTTCCCCGGCAGCGTGTCGGGCTGCCAGTTGGGCGTATCCTCGGGTCGAGCAGGTGAAATGCCGCGCTTTTTGCAGTCTTCTATGTACCTGATGCCCTTGCCGATATCAACGGACCAGACGTGGTGATCCAGAGCCAGAACGCGCTCGGCCCCTAATCGTTCGGCCGCAAAGCTAAAGAATCCATCCCATGCGCCGATATCGAGCACCGTCTTGCCGTGCAAATCGGGCAACCGCATGGAAGCCAGTTCCCGCACAAGAAGGGCGGGATTTTTCCGTCCCGGGGTGACAACGCCATGGCCGAAGTCGATGCTGTGCCACCAGAAGTCGACCGAATCCGCCATTCTTTGAAGTTGTTCTCCATCATAGGCAGTGTTTCTTCGCGGCATGGTCACGGCAAGTACTCCACCATCATGTCGAACATGCAGAATCTGCCGAAAGTCCATGCCGAAGATCCCGGTCCTCAATGGGCACCAGTAATTCGGATACGCGATATCCGGCTAATCACCTCGCAACGGTACTGGGAACTGGTCACTCTTTCGCTGAAGCGCGAGCGCAACTTCCTTTTCCTTCGCAACTGTTGGCATCCCGATCAAATGAAATTGAGATGCATCGGCAGAGGCTTGCCCGTTACATCGGGAAGCGGAATGTTATGCTCGCGCAGTTCATTGAGCGCCTCGTTGACCTTGTCTTGCAGGCACAATGTCTCACACATTCTGCGTGCGTCAAACTTCTCCGAAGCCAAGAAGGACATAACCTCCTGGTACTCTTCGCTGGCCCAGATGTCCTTAAACCGCTTCTCTTTGATGTCGCCGATGTGGTAGCGTTTGTAGCGCTCGTGAAAGAAGGACCCGCACGGCGCCACGATGCCGGTGCCTGACATCTGCAGCAAAAGCGGCGTCCCAAAGCATTTCGAATACTTGCGCTGGCGGCCGGTCCGAATTTTCGACCACTTGGCTTGCACCGAGTATTCCGGCGTGGAGAGCGCTTCGGCGGCTTTCAGCAGTTCCACGGCCAGCTCGCTATTATACCAGGCGTAATCGACGCCCAGTCTCCCTTCCTCGTCATCGCTGCAGTGCTTGATGACCGTGTAGTCCACACCCAGCTCCTTGCCGAGCAAGGCCAAGGGAATGACTTGGTCCGCATATTCGGGCATCAATACCATTTGCAGCCCGATGGTGACATTGCTACGGCGTTCCTTTTTGAGGCGCACCAGTTCCTTGATGTTCTCAATCACCTTGTAGTAATTGGGTTCCGGCGTTCCCATGATTTCCGCGTAAGCAGCCGGCTCAGCAGCGTTAAAATTGATCCGCAGATAGGTAAGGAAATCCACCAACGACGACATTTCCTCTTTCACGAACTTCAGACCGTTGGTGCCGGAAGCCATGTCGATGCCGTTGGCTTTCCCTTTCCGGATGAACCGGTAGTAGTCGGGATTCTCAGTGCTTTCACCATCGCTCACCAGGCTGATCGCTTTTACGCCTTCCCCCGGCTTGTGGCCAATGGCCACGCAATCATCGAGAAAGTTCTCATAGGCTTCCCAGGGCACGGGCGCCGAGGGATACTGCTGCAGCCCTGCGTAACAGAAGGTGCACGCGTAACTGCATTTTTGGGTGAGCGCCATGTCGATGGTAATTGGCGCAACCCGCTCGCCGCGCATCCAGGCCGCCACGCGCTCCTGGTGGAACGCAATCTTGGTCGTGTCGAGATGGAACTTCGCGCGCGGATCCACATTGGGATTGAGCAGGCCTCGCTGTTTTACATCGGCAATCTGCGACCGGATTATGTCCTCGACATGCCGTCGGGCACGGCCCATCACCAGATTCAAACTGACCATAATGAAAAACCCTCTGGCAGGTGTGTTTCGCCAAGTCTCGGCTTTACGCGCCGCGGTCTGATGGAATTTGTCCGCTAATGGCGGCGTCCAATGCGGCCCGCATTGGCGCTAGAGAATCGAAGTCGGTCACATCATTGGTCCGCAAGGAATTCAGTTGGTCGACAATTTCATTGATCCGCGTCACAAACGATTCGTTCTTCGGTGTGATGACATCGGTGTATTGGTCCGGGTCGAAAAACTCTTGATACTTGGGTATTGCCCGGTTGAGGAAGGATCGCATCGCCAGGAAACGTGCGCGGGCCGATTCACCGTTCTCAATTCGTTCAAGGTAGTTATTCAAGTTTCCGTAGGCAAGCCGGTAGTCGTAACTGATGCCGCTAGCCTCACATACGTTAGGGACGGGCGTTTTCATGGTGGCGGCGCCTTGCTGATCAAAAACTTCAACCCCGATTCTTTCGTCCATTCGGCTTTCTAAAATGGTCCGGCAAAATCTCTATCGGGCACATCGATCGGCGTGGAATCAGGAAGGCACGCCAGGCTCTGCCAGCGGTTACTTTCAATTCCCAACAGCTCAGCCGCGGCGCAAATGAGTTCACCCGAGCGAGGGTAGTAATGCCGGGCCAGCGCCGGACTGGACGGGCAGGGTACGTCCGGCAGGGCCACGCGGCGCGGCGGGGCTTTGAGGCTGCCGAGCATTTGCTCGCACACTTGAGCTATGATTTCCGCGCCGATTCCGCCGAAAGTCCAACCCGTGTCCGCTACAACCAAGCGGCCAGTCTTCCGCACCGAGCGCATGATGGTTGCGCTGTCCAACGGCCTGATGGTTCGCAAATCAATCACATCAACACTTACGTTGATTTCCGAAAGGAGTTCGGCCGCGCGAATTGCTTCGAGCGTCATGTAGGAACTGCTCACGAAGGTCAGATCTTCGCCCTCGCGCACCAAGCGCGCTTCTCCCAGCGGCACACGATAGTACCCCGCGGGAACTTCACCGGTGACATTGTGTAACCAGCGGTATTCCAGGAAGATGACGGGATTGTTGTCTTCAATACTGGCGATCAATAGTCCCTTCGCATCAAACGCCGTCGTGGGCATGACCACCTTCAAGCCGGGAACATGCGCGAACATCGCTTGCAGACTTTGGGCGTGCTGCGGACCCTGACCCCAGCCGCGGCCGACAATCATCCGAATTACCATCGGAATCGAAGCCTGGCCATTGTGCATGTAAAACCATTTTGCCGCATTGTTTACGATTTGATCTATCGCCAAAAGCGCAAAATCAACACGCTGATGAACCATGACCGGTCTTAGTCCGGCCAGACACGTGCCGATGGCCACGCCCGTCATGCCGTTTTCCGAGAGGGGCATGTCTTGGACGCGTTGAGGGCCATATTTCTCTCGAAGGCCGACGGTCGTGCCGAAAATGCCCTTCGGGTCGGGTACGCCTTCGCCGATCAAAAAAACAGCCGGATTTGCCGCCAGACATAGGTCCAAAGCTTCCCGAATGGCAGCGGCGCAGGTGATTTGGCGGTCGCCGGTGCACGAATCTTTCGAGCAGTTAATCGGTTTTTCAAGCAGCATAAATGAATTCCGTCAAGTTCGCGTGCTGTGGAAATTCACTTTGCTTGGCGAAACGGATGGCTTCATCGATCTCGGCACGAATGGTGGCCGTCATCTTGGCCAGACCACCAGAGTTTAACCAGTCTCTTTGGAACATCCGTGTCTTCATGGTCTCGATGGGGCAGCGCTCGCGCCAGGCGGCAAACTCTTCCTCGGAACGGTAGCCAATGTGGTTGTCGTAAGCGGGACCGCAGTGTTCGCGCCAACGGTATGTCGCGAACTCCAAAAAGGTAGGGCCCGCGTTGCCCCGCGCGCGCTTGACGGCATCGACGGTAAGACCGAACACTCGTTCCACATCATTGCCGTCGCAACTCGCCGCAGGCAGTCCATAACCCTTGGCCCATTCCGTAATCGGCCGCGGCGGTTGGCGGTCACGCAAGTGGGTATAGACAGAATACTGATTGTTCTCACAAGCGAAGATCACCGGCAGCTTGTGGAGCGAAGCAAAATTCAAGCTTTCGTGAACGACGCCTTCTTCCACGGTACCATCGCCGAGAAAAACAACGGTCACACGATCGCGCTGCTGCATTTGATCTGCAAATGCGACACCGACGCCCACAGGCACCGTTGCACCGACAATAGGGGCAGCGCCCCAAAAGCCGGCATCAATATCCAGCAAATGCATGGAGCCGCCGCGCCCGCCGACACAGCCGGTAGCCCGGCCATAAATCTCTGCGAGCATTCCTTTGAGGTTTCCGCCCTTGGCGAGATAGTGCGCATGAGATCGATGCGTGCTAAGGACCGCGTCGCTCGTTCGAAGCGCACTACAGACTCCGACCGCCGCCGCTTCCTGTCCGATGGACAGGTGAACCGGACAGCGCATTTCCTGCGCGGGGTATTGCTCGGCAATGGTTTCTTCCACCATGCGGATGCGCAACATATCGTGAAAGAAACGCAGCAACTGGTCTGGGGCCGTCATGCCAATTAACCTGCACGGGCCGGGTAATCAAATGAAATTCACATGTGCAGTGGGATTCATGAGATCCCACAGGTAACGATTCACATTATCCATTCGGCAATTCTTCCGGCATTCGTGAATGTCCAGTTCGCGGCGCACGTATTCCGCACTGAGCCGCCGCTTTTCGCCTTCCCACACTTCGCTGAACGATTGCTCATTGATATTGCCGTACTTGAACCGGTCGTCGAGGAGATAGGCGCTGCAGCCGTAAACGTCGCCCGAAGCCATGATGTAGGCCCAGAAGTTCGGCGTGGAGTAGCACTTGGAATAGTAGCGCTCGCTCTCTTCGAGGTGCTTCATCGTGTTAATGCGGAAAATAACCTTGAATTTGTCCGAGCCGAGGACAGACAGGGCGTCCCTCAGCTTGTAGTGACTTCGGTAATCGAATTGATCATAGCCGCGCTGCTTCGTTTCCGTACTGGATAAATGCTGCGAATACGGTTTGATGACCACGTAATCGAGACCGATGTCCTTGCAACGATCGCACAAGTCGAAAACCTCCGCAAAATTCTCAGGCAGCAAGACTGCTTGCGCACCGAGGGAAGTTTTCCAGCCGAATTCCGCACGAAGCTTAACGGCCTTGGTAAGATTGGCAAAAACACGGTCAAAATCCGCTTCTCTCGTTCCGTGGACTCGCGCATAGGTGGAGGCGGTACCCGCGTTGATACTGGCCTTGAGCCAGGTCACGGATCCCAGGGCTTCACGCACGAGTTTCTCGGTTAACGGCGTCGCGTTGGTCGTGATGCTGACGTCGATGCCCTCGCGCTTGGCATGATTGATCACTTCGCCAATGCCCTTGTAAAGAAGCGGCTCACCCTCGCCGGCTAACATCACACTCTTAACGCCGTTCGCTGCCATATTGGTCAAGTTGCGGAGCAGAACCTCTTTATCGAGATAGATTTGTTTGTAACCGATGTAATCCACGGCGCAAAACGTGCAGCGATGATTGCAGGCGCCGACCGGCGAAATCTCCACGTAAATCGGGTATACTTTTTTCTGCTTCTCCCAGTCGGCGCCGGCTTCAAGCCATTGTGCCACGCGACCGGGGTGGTAATGGAGCTTATGGCTGTCAATTAGATAGAGGTCGTTGTTCGAGGCCATGGGCAGACTCTACATAAGGAACGCGCATCAATTCCAGACCGGGACCAGGTTCTAGGTCATCGTTACTTGAGCAGGTGTTCGATATACCGAACCAACGGCTTCTTTTCGATGCTTTCGCGGTTGCCGACGATCGTGACCGCCTGAGCGGCGGCCGCATTACCGATGAAACCGACAATTTCCAACGGCGCCCGTTGATAAACGCATGGCGCCGTCAACGACAAAAACGCGTCGCCGGCCCCCACACGGTCCACGACTTTGCCAGCCAGGGCTGGCACTTGCACAAACCCTTCGTCCCGGCCAAAGCACAAACAGCCCTTCCGGCCGCACGTCACCACGGCGGCCTGGCAGCCCAGACGGTGCGCTGTTTGCCCGAGCATGGAGTGCAAATCTCCGCGGCGGTCGCGTGCATCGAGCCGCATTTCCATTTCCGCCACACAAAAATAGTCGGCCCGAGGATACTTCGATACGGTGTGGTACCCGTGGTTGCCGGCGTTTGATTGCGTGTTCACGGCCAGAAACCGGGCTTCATCGCAAAGGAGCTTCACGGTCTTCGGGCCGATCATTTCGTGGCCGAAATCGAACACAATTACCATGTCGAAATCGGCTATGTGTTCCTTGATCATGGCGTAGACCGCATCATGGTCGGATTCCATCATGTGCGCGTCATTCATCTCGTAAACTTCGAACAACTTCGCGAAGAAGTAACTCTCGATGAAACGGCGTTTAACAATTGTCGGCGAATCCGCGCGATGGTGAAAGCGCCGCCGAACCCGCGCATCGAGGCGCTGGTCAATGAAATCTTCCTTCGTGTCCCGGTCGCCGAGCATGCCCAGCAGTTCCAGGCGGTCGCAGAAATTCGCCAGATGGTTGGCCGGCGCCAGCACGCCGCCGGCAAATGTTTCCATGGTTAACGACTTGACCGCCAGCGTGGGCTCTTTCGAAGACTTACCGATTGCTTCGCAATAGTGGTATTCATCGATGATTGCTTCACCGACCAAAAGGATCTTCAGCGGCCGAATGCCTTCCAGGTAGTCGAAGATTGTCTGCGCGCTGTAACGGCCGGAAAAGCCGGTCAGATAGTCGGTCACTTCTTTCGGGAACACCTGGAAATGACGGTTCACCAGGTTTGAAGCGCTGAAGGTGATGTCTTCCGTGAATTCGATTCGGCCGCCCACGCGCTCCACGGCTTCCTGTTCCAACGGAATGGCGCCCGTGCGGTCCGCCTTGTTCCGAAATTCCGAACCTTTGGCAAAGACATCGGGCTGCAAGCGCTCGATTGCTTCGATCGCCATTGGCCATTGATTCACGGCGACGAAATCCACGCATTCCAACGATGCCACTGCTTCGGCACGCAGTTCCTCTGGAAACACGGGCCGATGAGGGCCTTTGTTCACGAACCGGTCGGGCGTAATGGTAACGACCAGAACATGACCCAATTTCCGCGCTTGCTCGAAGTGCCGAATATGGCCGATATGCAAAGGATCGAAAACGCCATGACAATGGACGACTCTTCGCCCCTCGGACCTTAACCCAGCCAAAACACGTTCTAAGTCCTGAATCGAGTGGATCTTCTTGCGCGTTTGCTTGCCAGACATGGCCATCAAAGCCGGTTCAGCCATTGAACGTCCTCGTGCGTGGGGCGTCTTTGGATAACGCGGCCATCCAGACACAGCGCGACCGGAAAGCGGCGGGTTTGCTTCCGGTCCTTCCAGATTCGATAAGCAATTAAGATACGTGAAACGCTGGTTTTTTTCAACGCTGAGGACCGACCGAATTTCATGAGCTCCGCGGGCAGTGGTCACGCTTTCGCGATGGTGCAGAGCCTCCGGCGCCACCATTCGAAAGTTTCGGCAAGGGCGAATTCCAACGTGAATTCGGGCGACCAGCCCAGTTCGTTGCGCAGTCGTTGTTGACCGGCGACAACCATCGGGGTATCGTCGGCGACGGGCTTCGCCCCGAGGCAAATCAGATCCTCTCGTTGTGCCAAGCTCCCCAGTCGGCGGGCCAATGTTGCGACGTCAACCGACGCGCCGGAACCAAGGTTGACGGCCCCGCTTATCTTGCTTCGCAGTAGCGCGACAAACGCCCGAGCCGCGTCCTTGACATAGAAATAATCACGCCGCTGGCCTCCTGCCGAGCACTGCGCCGGTTGGCCTGTCAGCAACGACCGAATGACGTACGAGACTAATCGATCTGGATGCTCGCCCGGTCCATAAAGAAAAAAACCCGTCCCCATGCGGCGCTCAGTCCAGTCTGGCGAGCATACGCCTCGAGCACCTCTCGCAGCGCGTTCTTGCATATTCCATAGAGATTGGCGGGGCGCACGGGCGTGGTGGCTTCGTCGCACACGCCGTAGCTCCAATCGTACTCGGCACAGGAGCCGGCCACCACTACGCGCTGGCCGCCGTTGTCGGCGAATGCCCGCAATAAGTGCACGCTTGCGGCCAGCCAGTCGAGATTCGCGGCCGAATCGCGGTAAGTGGCCGGATCGGTCACCCAGGCCAGGTGCAAGAGGTGGCTGGGACGCACTTGTCGCAACAATTCCGCGACAGATTCCCTCCGAAATAAATCGATTTGATGCCAGTGAATATTAGGAGCGGCCGGAGTTTCGAGCGAGCGGCTTACCGCGTGCACCTCAAACTGCGTGCCAAGAACCTCCACGCAATGGCGGCCAAGGAATCCGCTGGCACCGGTGAGGAGGACCTTGTGCATCTGCTGACCCTCGGCCGTTCATCCATCCAGCCGTGTGTAATCCACATAATTCGCATCGCGTTGCGACAATGTGATTCCTTCCCGAATGGGCCAATCGACGGCGAATGCCGGATCGTTCCAACGGACACCACGGGCGGCGGCAGGAACAAAGCCCGGGGCGATCTGGTAATGCACCTCGGAATCATCGGTCAGAGTTTGGAAACCGTGGGCCACGCCTTCCGGAATGTACAACGCCCGGAGGCTTTCATCGGTCAGTTCTATGGCGAACCACCGGCAATAGGTGGAAGATCCAGCACGCAGGTCCAAAGCCACATCGTATATAGCTCCCCGCGTGCAGCGCACCAGCTTGGTTTCGGCGTGCGGCGCGGCCTGGAAGTGCATGCCGCGCAATGTGCCGCGCTTGTAATTGAACGAACTGCTGCACTGCACAAACTCAGCACAAAGTCCCTTTGCGGCGAACTCTTTTTTGCACCAGGTGCGGGCAAAGAAGCCACGTTCATCCGTGTGCCGTTCCGGCTCAATGACGAACACGCCGGACAAAGGAGTGGGCTGAAAAATCATCGTCGTTCAAACCACCTGGACTTCCGGAATGGGCAGAATGAATATCCCGCCGCGTTGGCGATACTCGGCTTGTTGTTGCAATATCTCCTCGGCGAAATTCCAGGTCAAAAGCAAGACGCAGTCCGGCATTTCGGACAGCAGTTGCTCCGGAGCAAAGATCGGCAAGTGCGTGCCCGGCGTGTAATGGCCCTGTTTCACCGTGCTGCGATCCACTACAAATTCAATCGTGCCGGGATTCAGACGGAGGTAATTCAGCAGCGTGCTGCCCTTGGCCGAGGCGCCATACGCGGCGAGACGCCGGCCTCGGTTCTTTTGTCCATAAAGCAAATCCCTCAACTGCTCCGCCAACCGTTCGACTCGGGCGGCGAATGATCGGTACCGCTCGGGTTTATCTACACCCCATTCATCCTCTTCTTGCAAGAGCCTGGCGACGCTGGGGCGGGACCGTGGTGCGGAAGCAGCGTGGGCGATGAAGAGGCGAAGCGAGCCGCCATGTATCGGCACGCGCTCTACCCGATAGATCGTCAACTCGTGCCTGGCGAAGAGCCGATCCAGAGCCGAGAGGGAAAAATAGCAGAGGTGTTCGTGGTAGATGGTGTCGAATTCGCAGCGATCGAGCATGTCTCGGGCGTATGGCACCTCAATGACAATGCAACCCGCGTCATGTAGCAACTCGCGCATTCCGGCCACCACGCCATTTAAGGCCGGAACATGGGCCAGGACATTGTGGGCATGAATAATGCCGGCTCGTTTGCCATCCCGTCGCAATTGTTTGGCCAGGGCCAATGAAAAGAAATCACAAATCGTCGGAATTTGGCGCTTGCGGGCCACGACCGCAATGTTGCGGGCCGGTTCAATCCCCAGCACCGGAATGCGTCGCTGTCGATAAAACTGCAACAAGTACCCGTCGTTGCTGGCGATTTCCACAACGAGGCTATTGGTGGATAAACTGTGTTCGGCGATCAGTCTTTCGACCAGGTTTTGGCTGTGCGCCAACATCGTATCGGAGAACGACGAAAAGTAGAGGTACTCGCCAAAAAGCTGTTCCGGCCGCACCGACTCGGTGATTTGCAACAACGTGCAGGCTGGGCAAAAGACCAGGTCCAGCGGGAAAGTAGGCTCCGGTTGCTTCAGTTGCTCGCGCGTGAGCAGGGCATTGGCCAACGGCGTGTGGCCAAGCGACAGCACGTTTCGCAAGCCGAATTGGCCGCAGGCACGGCAGGGAATGGAAAATCCTACGGCTGTGTTCATGCGTCCTGCTCAGCGAAATAATGGCGATACCAGGACACGGTCCGATGCAACCCTTCATCGAGCGAAAAGAGCGGCTTCCACCCCAGAACGCGGCGGGCTTTTTCCGCGCTCAAGTATTGCCGGCGGATTTCCTTGCTGGCCTGGTTCAAAATCTCCGGCTGTAACTTCGAATCCAGCAAACGTGTGATTCGATTTACCAAGTCGACTACCGTGACCTGGGTTTCCAGCGAGAAGTTAAATGCTTCGCCGCGTAATTCCGGCCGCACGGCCAGGCTCTCGGCCAGCAGCATATAGGCCGCGGCGCCATCTTCGACATAGAAATAATCGCGCACGAACAAGCCGTCGGAACGAAGGACGGGCCGCTGGCCACGTAGGATCGAGCGGATGGTCCCCGGAACCAGGCGATTCCAGTTGAGGTCGCCGCCGCCGTAGAAATTGCCGCAGCGTGTGATGGTCACCGGAAGGTCGAAGGTGTGCGCGTAGCTTTGCGCGATCAAATCCGCAGCCGATTTACTCACATCATATGGGTGGCAGCCCTGCAACGGCGCGGATTCGTCGTACGGCAGTTTTTCGTGTTCGCCGTAGGCCTTGTCGGAAGAAGCGAGTACGATCTGCTTCACCAGCGGGCTGCGGCGGCAGGCTTCCAGAAGCAGCCAGGTGCCGCGCACGTTTGTTTCCAATGTGGAAATCGGATTGCGATGGGCGATACCGACAATGGTTTGGGCGGCGAGGTGAATAACCGTGTCAATCTCATATTCTCCCAAGGCGCGTTCCAGCAAAGCTTGATCGCACAGATCGCCGTGAACGACTCGCACCTTGCGAATCCAGCCGCCCCGGTACAGTTCCGAGCTGGGAACATGGTCGCGGACGAGGCAAACGACTTCGGCCCGCTTCTCCAACAAAGCGCGCACGAGCCATCCACCCACCAGGCCCGTGGCCCCGGTCACCAGTGTCGGGCGATCCTGCCAGAATGGTGATGAAACGGTCACACCTCAGCTCCAAACCTTCCACGGAGCCCGGCCGCTGGACCATAGACTTTCCAGAAGTTTCAGATCACGAAGTGTGTCCATGCATTGCCAGAAGCCATCATGACGAAACGCCATCAGTTGCCCCTCCCGCGCCAACCGCTCCATCGGTTCGGCCTGCCAGGAAGTTTCATCGGATTGTACGTAATCCAGCACCTGGGGTTCAAGAACAAAAAAACCACCGTTAATCCAGCCTTCGCCAATTTGTGGTTTCTCGGTAAAATTGCGCACGAGACAATCATTGGAGGCGGGAGACAGATCAAGCCCGCCGAAACGGGCCGGAGGTCTAACGGCGGTAACCGTTGCTAACTTGCCGTGCCGCCGATGAAACTCGACCAATTGCTGAATATCCACGTTGGCGACGCCATCGCCGTAGGTGAGCATGAACGTGTCGCGGCCAATGAAATCGGCGAGCCGCTTGATGCGTCCACCCGTATTGGTATGCAGGCCCGTATCCGCTAAATGAATCGTCCAGTCTTCTTGGCACAACCCACGCCGCATAACGTCGCCGGACCCTAGCTGCACCGTGAAACTGCTGTTGAGCAAGGCATAATCGACGAAGTATCGCTTAATCGTTTCGCCTTTATAGCCGAGGGCCACCACGAATTCTTTGAATCCATGATGGGCATAATGCTTCATGATGTGCCACAAAATAGGCCGGCCGCCGATCTCGACCATAGGCTTTGGCTTGAGGTCGGTCTCTTCTGCCAGCCGGGTGCCCATGCCGCCGGCCAGGAGAACGACGCGCATATACATCCCTCGTGAACCGCCGAGTTTCCGAATCCGTGGGGTCCATTCGATACCGGTTCCCACTCTGTTGTAGTTATTAGTTAGACTGTTGCAACCATCGCCGGACTGGGGTGTCGAGATCGCGTGTTCGAGGACGTCTGGGGTCGATGGTGTCGCTGGATCGGGTTTCAAGTGCCATTGGCCAGCTGGCACACGGAGCGTTTCGTTTCCGTTTCGCCGAAAGACTGACACCCCCCCTGAAACGAAACGCTTTTTCGTGAAATCAAACGCGTTTTTGAATGACTTTCCACGATCCGGATCGTACACTGCAGAGCGCGCACAGCGGCAAGAAGTCAGCACGAGACGAAACTGATGATGATTGCGCGCCCCATTCAATAGCATCCGTAACCAAAGCCCGTAGAAACTCTGACCACACCCCCGCGACCGCTTCGCGTCGCGGGGCTTGACGAGGCGTAGCGTGGATGAATAATGGCGGAATGCGCATTGCCATGAATTTGACCGACCTCCGCCCCGGCCGAATGGGAGGCGTGGAAACTTATGTGCGCAATCTCATTGAAGGGCTCGTGCGTTTGCCGGATCGCCACGATTACCATTTCCTGACCGCCAGCGACTCGCGTGACCTCGTGCCGGCTGCCGACCAGCGCTTTTCCCAATGCCTCGCCGAATCCTGGCTGCCCCGGCTCCTCGAAAAGAGCAAGTACATTCGATTTCCCTGGCAATGGGTGGCCATGGCGCGCGAGTTGCGCCGTTACCAGCCCGATGCTTACCTTTGTCCACTTTGCACGCCGCTGCCGCCCTGGCAGGCAACGGAAAATACAGTCATCACCTTGCACGACGTCAAATTCATGACCAACCCCGAGACGCTGAACAACCCGGAAGTACGCATCTGGCGCTGGTTGTTGCTCCGCGGTGTCCGCTTCGTGCGGAAGTACATCACGGCTTCCGAGTATGCCAAAGGAACCATTGTCGATTGTTTGGGTGTGCCGTCCGACATGGTGCGTGTGATCTACCACGGCATCGATACCCGGCTTTACAACGACCGCCCGCGTGCCTGCCCAGGAGAGAAATTCGCGAATTTGCCGGAACGTTACGTCATTCTTCCGGCTGCGACCTGGCCCTACAAGAATCACGTGCGGCTGTTACAGGCGCTGGCATTACTGCGCGATCGAAAACAGTTGAAGATTCACATGGTGCTAACGGGCTTTTCGACCACGGCTCATCATGACGTTTTGGAATGCATCGAGAAGCACCGGTTGGAAGAGCAAGTTAGCTGGCTGGGCTGGGTGAGCGCCGAGGAATTGGTCTACGCCTATCAGCACGCGCAGGCCCTGGTGTTCCCATCGTTGTACGAAGGCTTCGGTTTACCCATCATCGAGGCCATGGCCTGTGGCTGCCCGGCACTGTGCTCGAAGACGACCGCCTGCGGCGAAACCGCCGGCGGAGCGGCGCTGCTGTTCGATCCGCTTCAGATCGAGGACATGGCCCAGCAAATCGAGATCATTTGGACCGATGCCGACAGCCGGCGCGACCTGAAGCAAAAGGGCCTCGCCCATGCCCAGGAATTCGCCTGCGAGCGGATGGCGCAGGAGACGCTGAATGTCTTTACCTCGTTGGCAGGGCGGTTCAGTGAACAGGATGGAGCGGCCAAGCAAGACCGGCGGCGCCGTTGAATTCGTTGCGCTCACTGGGGAACGGTCATGCGCGCACTGCGCAAGACCGCGAGCATGGCCACCAATAAGTTCGAACAGATCGTCCCCCGATAGGGCGAATCGGGCGGCAGTTCCTTCATGAGCCGCCGATGCGCTTTGCCCATCTCGTGGTATGGCATCGACGGCACCAGGTGGTGCAGCGCGTGATAGCGCATGCCTAACGGCGCCCATAGTTCCGTCAGCAACGGCCAACCAGGGAAAGTGTTGGTGTCCATCAATTGCCCTGCGTAGGTCATCGGCGCGCCGGCGTTGCGGTAACGGTGGGCCCCAAGCGTGCGGACCTGGTTCAGCGCCGTCCAGAAGTAATAAACCGCGTACCACTTGGGAAGAACGGTCCACGGCAGCACGCCCACGATGAGCAACACAACCGCCGCCCAGGCCACGCCAAAGCAACCGATTTCCTGCCACAATGCGTCGCGGGCTTCTGCGGGCGTCGGCAATTCACGGCGATAATTCGGATTCATGTTCGAAAGCGACGAACCCTTCTGCCAAATCCGATTCCGCAACGGGGGCACCAGCCAACGAAGGGGCGCCAGGAACATAAAACGGACCAGGCCCAGAACCGGCAGCAGGAACGAGAAGGCGAGAAACAGCAGCACCCAGTAAACCGGCTTCACGCCCAGGGGAAAATACTCGGAATCATCGGGTGTGCCATATGAATGATTGACGTGGTGATTCTTATGGTCGTCGTACAGGAACGACGGAACCATCAAGGGTATGCCACACAACAGATTCCAGACCACGCGGAAGGTACGGAAGGTGCCGTTGCGAAAGTGCTGAATCTCATGCGTGAACACGACGGCCCGGTAAAGCGCAAAGCCCGTAATGAAGTAACCGACAATCTGTTGCCAGGAAAACATTTCGGCGCGGACATAGAAGACCAAGGCGCCATACGCGACCGCTATCGTGATCAGGAAGTCGGTCCAGTAAATGAGGGGACTTGGTTCCAGGTAATCCTTGACCACCTCCAAGACATCACGCGCAGAAAAGGATGCGGACGAGGACATGGAATGCTCCGAACAACCATCCCGAAATCAGCATCAAAAGCGAACCTCAAGTTTTTATAGCGGCGGCCTCCAGCCGCCGCTACGCTCTCGTGGAGGTTTACTCGAATGCCTCATTCCTACCGAGCCCGAACGGATAGAGGATGATCCGCTGAGCCGTTGCCGTTCGCCTCCAAAACCCCTGATTGTTGCAAATAGCCAAGGTAGACCAGAAGCAGATGCTCATCGGCTCGCGGACAAAAGATGCCGCTGGGGGCCAACTGAGACAACGTCTGGCCGCAATCAAAGCGCGGGTGCCAGTGCATTGGCTCGTTGGCGTCGGCGCGCTGACTTGCGCCCAAAGCATTCAGCAGCGGCGCCAGGAGCGCATCGGCCTCACCATTGGCCAAGGTCTGCAATTGCTCGCGCCACGTTGAATAGGGCAAGGTCTCCAATTCCAGGCCGCTGCGCTGCACCCAATCGACCAGCGCAGGCAACGGGAGCGGATGCGGATTGACCAGGTGATAAGTGCCACCGATACATTCGGGCCGTTGGGACAGGTGCACAATGGCCTGGCTCACGTAATCGACCGGGGTAAGGTCAATCTCGGTATCGAGATCGGGAACCGCGCCCACGCGGGCACACGCGAGCATCAATGTGTGCAAGAAGTCTTGCGGATTGCAGACGCCGCTACGGCTGTGCCCCGTAATGTGGCCGGGACGGTAGATCGAGATCGGCAGGCCGCGAGCACGAGCTTGCCGCATGAGCTGTTCGCCCACCCATTTACTACGGGCGTAGCCGCCGCTCAACGCATCGCACGGCGGCAACGGATCCTCTTCGGTCACGAACGTTCGTGCGTAGCCGTTGTGGGCCGCCTGCACCGAGAAAGTGGACACAAAGTGAAGGGGCTTCGGGCGCCCTTGGGCGGCCAGCCGCAATACTTCGCGTGTGCCGCCGACATTCGCAGCCCGCAATAGCGAATAGGGATACAGCAGATTGACAACCGCGCCGTTGTGATAAATCACATCCACTTCGCCGGCCAGGCGCTCGAAATCGGTGGCCGACAAGCCCAGCAACGGCTGTTCCAGATCACCTACAACGGGTGTAATGCGCTCCAATGAGTAATTTGGCGCTAGGCCATAAAGGCGCAGATTCCGCAGCAGTCGGTCGCGGCCTTCCTTGGCGTCGCTGGCGCGGACCAGACAAACCACTTCAGCGTCGGTCTGACGCAAGAGTTCGTCCACAAGGAAAGCGCCCAAAAAGCCCGTGGCCCCGGTCAGAAACACGCGGTCCATCTTCTGCAAGTCGATCGGAGCGCGAATTGCCGGCACTGTTGCATGGTCGAGCAACGATTCCGCCACGAAGTCGATCTCCATATCGTCTTCTGACACCAGCGCTGACTCCGCCCGCAACGAGTCAATGAGTTGCGCCACGCCCGAGAGCGTGGACGACTGAAACAGCCGATTGAGCGGCAGCTGAATCCCGTAGGTGCTGCGAAGTTGCGAGATGAGCCGGATGGCGGTTAGCGAGTGGCCGCCCAACTCAAAGAAATCATCTTCCACGCCGACACGCTCGACCCCCAGCACTTCCTGCCAGACTGCCGCTATGTGTTGCTCTGTCTCGGTGCGCGGGGCTACGAAGGCGCGTTCAGCCGTCAGTTCAGCAAACTTCAGCTCCGGCAGGGACTTCCGGTCCACCTTGCCGTTGGGCGTGAGTGGAATTGAGTCCAGGAATTCGACCGCGGCGGGCACCATATATTCCGGGAGACGCTCGCGCACAAAGCCCTGCAATTCGCGGGTCGCCGGCCGCTGGGTCGAAACGATATAGGCGATCAGCCTGCAATCTGGCGTGCCAAGGCCGGCCGTGTGGACGACGGCCTTTTCCACGGCCGGGTGCTGGGCCAAAACGACTTCGATTTCTTCCAGTTCGATTCGGTGCCCGCGGACCTTCACTTGGCAGTCGGAACGGCCGAAACATTGCAAGCGCCCGTCTGAGGTCCAGCGGCCGAGGTCGCCCGTTTTGTACAGGCGCTCGGTTCGGCCATTTGGCAATGTGATCGCAGGAAAGCGTTCGGCTGTCAAATCAGCGCGACCATGATAACCCCGGGCGACGCCCAGGCCGCCGATATACAATTCGCCCACCATGCCCGTCGGTAGCGGCCGTTGCTTGTCGTCCAAGACGTAAATCGACGTGTTGGCTATCGGCCGGCCAATGAGAACCATTTCGTCAACCGGCGACAGTTTTTGGCAGGCCGACCATACCGTTGTCTCGGTGGGGCCGTAGAGATTCCAGACCTCGCGACCACAATCCAGCAGGCGGGTGGCCAGGTCTTGCCGCAGCGCCTCACCGCCGCAGAAGATGCGCAAATCCGGCTTCCCTTCCCAGCC
>DATGHS010000416.1:0-13185 GCA_035307785.1 Gemmataceae bacterium | reverse complement strand
CGACGTTGCTTGGACAATTCGACGTTTACAGTATTGCGCGTGGTGCCAAGCATCGCCGCTATTTCCATGGGGCGGAAACCAGCTCGCCCAAGGAGGCGAATCTGCTCATTCTGCTGGCGTTCCTGCACCAGCATCAGTCCAAGTACTTTCAACAGCCGCGACTCGAATTCTGTTAGTCCTTGCGACTGCGGCTCCACGTCTTCAATGCCGTTTGACTTTGCCATTTCTGCTCACTCCCTTCTTCTTTTTCGCTAGGCTGGCCAGGACTCGCATGGACCCGAGCGTGCTTCCGATTAACTCCGCGCGGTCCATTTCCGGCAGTCCGAACCGCATCAGGAACTTAGATTGTTCGAGCAACTGAGCATCGGCGTATTCCGAATTCTTCAAGCACAAGTACGCTAGGCATCGTGCAGTGACGGCTGACCAATCGAACTCCTCTTCATTTTTTGGCATAGGGGTTCTCCCAACATGAAACTGTGGCATGGACACATCCAAAAGTTGACTAGAGTAATTTGTACATAGGTACAGGTTAGGGCGGCAAGACGATTCCTTGACCTGGTGCCGTGAACTCGGGATGGAAGAATCCAATCCGGCCCGTACAGATACATAGGTTCACATCGGCCGGCGATTCGGGCTGGCTAGTTTGACACTTCTATTTTTGGAGATCCCGTCATGAACATTGCATCGACACGAACGCGGCATGATATGGAGATTGCGGCCGACTTGCGGGCGCAGGGGGAAAGCAATTAGCCACAGAGGTCACAGAGAGCACAAAGAACTTAGAGCGCAGGCGCCGGGAACCGTTCCCGTCTTACGGCCCCTTCTCGGTGATGATTGTCAGGCCGGGAATGCCTTGAAAGTCGGCGGCGTTGTGCGTGACGAGCGGGCAATTCAGGGCCAGGGCAGTGGCGGCGCTCCAGGCGTCGGAGGCGCTGGTGGGCAGACCGGCTCTAGCGTCACCGTTGATGGCTTCGGCCCACTTTTCGCAAAGCGGCAGATCGACCAAGACGATGTTGAAGCGTTGCAAGAAGCGGTCCAGCTGAGCAATCTTCGCCGGCCCCCAGTTGCTGGCCAAGGCCCAGCGGCCCAATTCCACCACGGTCATGAAAGAGATGTAGATAGTTTTGCCGAGCAAGTGCTTGCGATAGAACCGCGCTCGCTAGGATCTGCTCGTAGTACCGCTTTCAGGCGGAACTTGGACGTCCAACACCGCCTAAAGGCGGTGCTACGAACGGTCGCCAGCGGCGCAGTTCAGCCAAGAACGCTTCGAATTCTGCATCGTCGGCCCACAGATCGTTGCCCTTGCCGAGCAAGGTTTCGAAATCCTCAACGATACCAGCATTGGCAGCCGCGATGATCGGTGGCTTGTGCGGCGCATCTTCGGACCTGAGTTTATTGGCAGCGGACATGTGCAAAGTTCTCATCACGTGGGAAAGGCAACACTTCTTTTCGACATGTTACCACACCGTGGCAAAAAACCAGGCGGCCAAAAAATGGCCGGCCGCTTACTTCGCTTCGCTCCGTGCGCGGCTCTGACGATCCTTGATTGCGCAACTCCAAAAACCGCTCTTGACAGACCCGCACTACCTGTGTGTAGGATGCTGATAACCCAGGGTCTGGAAGGAAGGCATTTGCTTAGGATTCGCGGCCAGGGAGGGGTTCCCCTTGGTTCCTTTCGGCCTGGCCCTTAAAATGGTAGCAGGAACGAGGCGAGGCTGTTCGAAGTTCTCCGATCCCAAATGAAGCTGCGGCTGACACACCAATCAGCATATTTTTCATGGGGGGCTTCAGCTTCGTGCCGATTGCTACAAGCCTGCGTACCTCTCCTGCCGCCGGCGGCGGCCCACTCCGGCATCCGACCACGGCGAGAAGGCACGGCCCACTGAATTTATCGCTCCAACACTCCCATGACGGAGGATACTACCATGGCCAACGGTCAGACAATTCTCCAGGAATTGCGCCGCCACCTTGATATCAACGACTACCGCAAGCTCCACTGGGAGGGCACCTTCCAGGAGTATATCGATATCGTCATGCAGGATCCGAAGATCACGCGCACGGCCTACCAGCGCATCTACGACATGATCATCTCGCATGGCACCGAAGAAGTGTACGAGAACAAGGAAAAGGTCACGCGCTATCGCTTCTTCTCCGATTATGCCTCGAAATTCGACGACGGCATCTACGGCCTGGAGCGGCCGCTGATGCAACTGGTCAACCAGTTCAAGTCGGCCGCCAAGGGCTACGGCACCGAACGCCGCGTGCTGCTGCTGCACGGCCCAGTGGGCTCGTCGAAGAGCACCATCGTCCGCTTGCTCAAGCGCGGCCTGGAAGATTATGCGCGCACCGACGGCGGCATGGTCTTCTCGTACGCCTGGAAAATGGACGACGGCACCTGGTACAGGGCCCCCATGCACCAGGAGCCGCTGTTGCTCATCCCGCATGAACTGCGGCCCAGCCTGCTGGCCAAGATCAACGCCAACCGGAAGCCCGGCGATTACGAAGTCACGATCAAGGGTGACTTGAATCCGTTCTGCCGGCAAATGATGCGCGAGCGCATGGCCCGCTACAACGGCGACTGGCTGCGCGTGATGGAAGACATCAAGGTCTACCGGCTCATCATGTCGGAGCAGGACCGCGTGGGCATCGGCACCTTCCAGCCGAAGGACGAAAAGAATCAGGACTCGACCGAACTCACCGGCGACATCAATTATCGTAAGATCGCCGAGTTCGGCACCGATTCCGACCCGCGCGCTTTCAACTTCGATGGCGAACTCAACATTGCCAACCGCGGCATCGTGGAGTTCATCGAAGTCTTGAAGCTCGACGTGGCGTTTCTCTACGATCTCCTGGGCGCGTCGCAAGAGCACAAGATCAAGCCCAAGAAGTTTGCCCAGACCGATATCGACGAAGTGATCATCGGTCACACGAATGAGCCAGAGTACAAGCGGCTGCAGAACAACGAGTTCATGGAAGCGCTCCGCGACCGCACGGTGAAGATCGACGTGCCGTACGTCACCCGGCTGCGCGACGAGATCAAGATTTACGAGAAGGACTTCAATTCGGAAAAGGTGAAGGGCAAACACATTGCACCGCATACGGTGGAAGTGGCCGCGATGTGGGCCGTGCTCACCCGGCTCACGCCGCCGAAGCACGCAAACCTCACGCTCATGCAGAAGCTGAAGCTGTACAACGGCAAGACGCTGCCCGGCTTCACCGAAGACAACATTATCGAGCTGAAACGCGAGGCGCCGCACGAAGGCATGTCGGGCATTAGCCCGCGCTATATTCAGGACAAGATTTCGAATGCGCTGGTGGCCCACCCGGACGAGGACAATATCAATCCGTTCATGGTGTTGAAAGAACTCGACGACGGTCTGCGGCACCATGCTCTCATCACCAGCGAAGACCAACTGCGGCATTTCCGCGAATTGCTGGCGGTGGTGAAGGAGGAATACGAAGACATCGTCAAGAACGAAGTCCAGCGCGCCATCGCGGCCGACGAGGACGCCCTGGCCCGGCTGTGCGGCAACTACATCGACAATGTTCGCGCTTATACGCAGCGCGAAAAGGTCCGCAACAAATACACCGGCAACTACGAAGAGCCGGACGAACGCCTGATGCGCTCGGTGGAGGAAAAGATCGATATTCCGGAGGGCCGCAAGGATGACTTCCGCCGGGAGATTATGAACTACATCGGCGCCCTGGCGCTCGACGGCAAGCGCTTCGACTACAAGACCAACGAGCGCTTGCAGAAGGCGCTGGAGCTGAAGTTGTTCGAGGACCAGAAAGACACGATCAAGCTCACCAGCCTGGTTTCCAACGTGGTGGATAAGGCCACGCAGGAAAAAATCGACGTCGTCAAGAGTCGCCTGATTCGGAATTACGGTTATAATGAAAGCAGTGCGACCGATATCCTGAATTACGTCGCCAGTATTTTTGCCCGAGGACATACGAAGAAGTAATCCTCCCTCCCCCCTTGTGGGGGAGGGTTGGGGTGGGGGGTGTAAGCCTTTCACCCCCACCCTAACCCTCCCCCATCAAGGGGGAGGGGATAAGATGAGCGGCAATCTCGATTGACAAGTCATGAGGAATAAGGCTGGCTTGGGGACCTACCCGGCGTGAAAGCATGAACCTGGTGAGGCCGGAAGGTGCAGCCATAAGTGTCGTAGCGAGCGGCGTGGGCAAACCTCGAGCCAGTCTTTTCTCTCACCCCTTTGCCGGGCTCATGGACGGCCAGCGTCGGCGATGTTTCTCTTGAGTTTGAATATAATCGGCTCGCCCCGGCGAGTTTTCGATCCCTGCGCGGAGCGGGCCGAAGCATTTACCATAGGTCCACCATGGGACAGCGAATTGATCGCGATTACCAGCGCTTCCGCAAGATCGTGCGGGGCAAGGTGAAGAGCGATCTGAGCAAATACATCAGCCGCGGCGAGATGATCGGCAAGAAGGGCCGCGATTACGTTAGCATCCCACTGCCGCAGATTCAAATCCCGCAATTCCGCTACGGCGACAAGAACTCCGGCGGCGTGGGCCAGGGCGACGGCGACGTGGGCCAGCCGCTCACGGCTCCGCAGGGCGACGGCGAACCGGAGGCCGGCGATCAGCCCGGCGGACACATCCTCGAAGTGGAACTTACGCTCGAAGAGATGGCCGAGATCCTCGGCGAGGAGCTGGCCTTGCCGCGCATCCAACCCCGCGGCAAGAAGAACATCAAGACCCAGCGCGATCGCTATACGAGCATTCGCCAGGTGGGCCCCGAATCGTTGCGTCACTTCAAGCGCACGTATAAGAAAGCGCTGAAGCGCATGATTTCTACCGGAACGTATGATCCCACCGATCCGCTGGTCATTCCGGAACGAGGCGACAAGCAATATCGCAGTTGGAAGGAAACGCAGCTTCCCGAAAGCGTGGCCGTCATCATCTACATGATGGACGTCTCCGGCTCGATGACCGACGAGCAGAAGGAGATCGTGCGGATTGAAGCGTTCTGGATCGACATGTGGATTAAGGCGCACTACCAGGGCATTGAGACGGTTTACATCATCCATGATGCCCAGGCCCAGGAAGTGGACGAGCACACGTTTTACCACACTCGCGAAAGCGGCGGGACGAAGATCAGCTCGGCGTATGAGCTTTGCAACAAGATCATCGACAAGCGTTACTCGCCGGACCAGTGGAACATCTACGCCTTCCACTTTTCTGACGGCGATAACTGGGGCGACGACATTCCGCACTGTATCAATCTGCTGAAAGACACCATGCTGACGAAATTGAACCTGTTCGGCTACGGCCAGGTCGAAAGCCCCTACGGCAGCGGCGAGTTCTTCGATTACGTGCACGAACTTCTGGGCGAGCACGAGAACGTAGTCACCAGCCGCGTGCCGGATCGGGAAGCGATTTTGGGCTCGATCAAGGAATTCTTGGGAACGGGACGGTAATCAAACGCAGTTTGAGTTAGCGCAATGAGTGCCGGTTCTCTCGTTTTTCGTGCGATGGAAGAAGAGAATGGCCTTCCGAAACTGGGACAAACTGCAACAGCATTGGGTGTAAGATTCGGAAGAGACATTGTCATTGATCCGGCTGGCCTAGTACACCGCCCGTCGTTTCTTCCCGGGCAATCCAATGGCCTTTCCTGTTCCCCGACCGTTCAGTCACTGCCCGCGTTTGTGTTACCATTGAGCTTGGGTGGGCAGAACAAAAAGACGGTTGTATGGAGCATTGATATACAGGATTTGGGTTCCGACTTGGTGGCACAAGACGATTCTCGGAGTTCCGCGCTGAGACATGTGTCGATAGGACCAACGCGCAGAATGACGGCGGACGAGTTTGAGAAAGCGATAACGGCAACCCGGCCAAAATGGAAACGAGTCAGCGCTATGGGACCGTAAAATGGATTTCAAAAGCGAATTCCTGACAGCACTGCGCGAGGGCAAGAGCGACGAGACCCTTCTCAATATCGTGCGCGCTCATGAAGCTCAATTCCCCAATTTGCGAGCCATCTACGAGATTCTCCAAGGAATCTGGTTGGATTTCGGCTTCGATGAACGTTCGGACGGCGGAGCGCTCCAGGATACTCTTGAATATGTGATGGAAAAAGTCTGGTACGAATGCCCGGCTTCGACCAGTTGAAATAATAGGAACAGGATGACCATGCCTTCCTTCCACAACACCAACTTGCCGCCGGATTTGCGGGCCCTCAAGGAGGAGATCGAGGGCTACGCCCGCGACTACGGCCTCGATTTCTACGAGACGATCTTCGAGGTCATCGATGCCGAAGATTTGAACGAGGTCGCGGCCTACGGCGGCTTCCCCACGCGCTACCCGCACTGGTCGTTCGGCATGTCGTTTGAGGAGTTGAAGAAGGGCTACGACTACGGCCTTTCGAAAATCTACGAGATGGTGATCAACAACGATCCGTGTTACGCGTACCTCATGCGCTGCAACCACACGGTCGATCAGAAGCTGGTGATGGCTCACGTCTACGGTCACTGTGACTTTTTCAAGAACAACGCCTACTTCGCCCACACCAGCCGGAAGATGATGGACGAGATGGCGAACCATGGCTCGCGCATCCGGCATTACGTGGAGAAATACGGCGAGGACGAAGTGGAAGCGTTCATGGACCGTTGCATGTCGATCGACGACCTGATCGACATTCATTCCACGTTCATCAAACGCCGCGACGATCATTCGCGTTACGACTTTGCTCCGAAGAAGGACGACGACGATGGCATGCGCGGCACGCGCTTTAAAAGCAAGGACTACATGTCGGATTACATCAATCCCCCAAGTCTCCTGAAGAAGGAGGAGGAAGAGAACCGCAAGAAGCTCGAAGAGGCCGCCCGCAGTTTTCCAGAACAGCCGGAGAAAGACGTGCTGTTGTTCCTGATCGAGCATGCACCGCTCAAGCCCTGGCAGCGCGATGTCCTGGAAATCGTGCGCGATGAAGCATATTACTTCACGCCGCAGGGTCAGACCAAGATCATGAACGAAGGCTGGGCCTCTTATTGGCACAGCACCATCATGACCCAGAAGGTACTGCAGCCCTCCGAGATCATCGACTATGCCGACCATCACTCCGGCACCATGGCGATGAGCGGCGCGCGCATCAATCCCTATAAGCTCGGCATCGAACTCTTGCGCGACATTGAAAATCGCTGGAACACCGGCCGCTTTGGCGCGGAATACGATGAGTGCGATGATCTCGACAAGCGCCGTGCCTGGGACAAGCAGCTGGGTTTGGGCCGGCAGAAGATCTTCGAGGTCCGCCGGATTCACAACGACATTACGTTTATCGACACCTTCCTCACTCCCGAGTTCTGCGAAGAGCACAAGCTGTTTTCATATGCGTTTGTCGATCAGACCGGGCAGTACGTGATCGAGTCGCGGAAGTTCGAGCAAATCAAGAAACGTCTGCTGTTCAGCTTGACAAACTTCGGCAAACCGTGGATTTACGTCAAAGACGGCAACTTCCGCAACCGAGGTGAATTACTATTGTGGCATCAGCATAACGGCATCGATTTGAAGCTCGATCATGCCCGCGACACTTTGGCGAACCTACAATTCATCTGGAGTCGGCCGGTGCATCTTGAGACAATACTGGAAGGGAAGCCCACCCTGTTGACATTTGATGGACATGAACACAGTGCCAAACAATTAGGAGAAAATAATGACGCTCGCACAAACGTTCCTGCCAAAACTCGGTGAACACCGGCCGCCCAGCCCCGGCCGACATGTGCTTGCCCATGCAGACGGGGCCTCGGGCTGGTCGGTGACGGCAACCATCGAAAAGGCCGACGCGCTGAGCTGCCAGCTTTGGGAGATCGCGATGCATCGCGCCCGCCCAGCCACGATCGACCCGGCCGCGCTGGCGCAATGGGCCAACGAGATCGCCGAGCGCGTGACGGGCCTTATGGAGCCGCTACGAGTGCTGGAGATCGACAACGCCCGCAACGAAGCCTTGCTTCGCAGCGAAGCGGTGACCGAGCGGCATGACAAGCGCTTTCATTATGAAGTGAAGCTCGAAGGAACATACCGCGCGACCCTGCGTCGCTACCAGGCCGGCTTGGATAGCCGGGCCAAGCGCGAGCAAGTGCCGTTTGTGCTGACGCACGAAACCCTGGGCAAGTTCATGGATGATGTTGCGGCGTCTTTGTAATTGAAAATTGGATTGTCGAGAGGCTCCGATGCGCCGTAAAAGACGTACCGGGGCTTTTTGTTCGCGCGCTGTCATGGATTGGCGGCAAGCGACACACCAATCAACTCTTCATCATTCCGCACGAATACATGCCGGTTTGCATAGGCGGCCGCGGCCCAGGCCTTCGTCTTGGGAAATGGTTTCAACAGTAGTGTCCGAAAGACCTCCTGGAAACCCCGCGGAGTAAGGTGCGCCAGGATCAGCTCTCCTTTGTCGTTGTAAAGGAACGCACTATCGCCATTGGGCGTGATGTGAATACACGCTTCATTTCCCGGGTCCGTAACCTTCTCGGTCTCCCATACTTTCTTGCCGGTGGCAGCTTCCAGACACACGAGCGAGCCGGACCGTTGGGCCGAATACAGATACTCATCTTGAAACAAGGCGGTGGAAGTTACACTTAAGGTCCTGCGCGAAACCGCCTTGGTATCTGGCCACAAAACCGTGGCTGCAGGCTTGTCGGGATCGAGCTTAAGCATAAGGCCGCTAAGGAGCAAAAGGTTATTGTGGAAGACGGGCGTGGTCACGGCGTCTTGGGCGGAGGTTTTCATTTTTTCCTGCCACAGCAGCTTACCGGTGGCCGGTTCCAGCGCCATTACCGACCCTTGCGTCCAGACAATCACTTGGCGTTTGCCTGCTGCCGAGACGATGACCGGCGAACTATTCGTGAGCCCCTCGGTTGGTGTTTTCCACACTTCCTTGCCGGTGATCCGGTTAAAGGCGATGACGGAAGAGGGTGACGTTCCGGGAAAGCTGCCGATGCATTCGATCAGGAGGTCGCCTTCCATCAACGGCGACGCGTTGAACGAGAACTCCTGTACTTCATATTCCTGTTAAAGATTTCGCTTCCAAATCACATTGCCGTTGGTGGCGTCGAGGCAGAGCAAATCGCCCTTGTTTCCGACGGTGTAAAGCCGGCCGTCGTGAACCATGGGCGTTGCGGTTGGGCCGCGGCCTTTGCCGCTGGTAAAGGCCCAGTCGGGGTATGCCACGTCATACGAGTAGGTCCACAGCCGATGGCCCGTTTTCTCATCAAAGCAGTGAACGCGTTCCTTGGCTTTGGGCGCCATCAGCTCGGAATCGACCACGTACACTCGGCCCTGCGCCACGATAGGGCTCGACCAACCTGGGCCGATGGGCGCGCGCCATTGAATCTTCAATCCGGTTGGAGGAAATTGGCGCAGAATGCCGGTCTCGTTCCAAACGCCATCGCGGTTTGGGCCGCGCCATTGCGGCCAATCGTCGGCGCGGCCCAGGGAATGGAAAACGATCAGATAAAGCAGCAACCCAAGAGCCACGGAGTAAGGATTAAATCGCACCATGATCTGCTCCTGGCCACGTCTCCACTCGCCGGCGTTTGCGCATCTTAATGCTCGATCTGCATCCAGTCCGGCGGCGTGGCTTCGTAGCGTGAGAAGATGTCGTCGCGGTCCACCGGTTCGAAGTCGATGCCGGCGGTTCGCATTTCCGCTTCCAAAATATCAATCACTTCCAACTGTGCCAGATACTGCCGGCTAAGGCGGTCGTCATCGTTGCCGAAGTTCGTCGTCTCGGCGTAGATCTTCTCAAAATCGCTTTTGCGATTGCGGAGCATGTGCGTCCAGAAGTGGCTCAAGCGCGCTGCAAAGTCAGCCTGGCTTTCGCCGGGCTGCGAGAGCACCGTCAGGCAAACGTATTCGTCCATACAACAGTCTCCGCCATCTGCGGCAGTGTCCAAAATTCAATGCTTCTAATGATTTTAGCTATATGAAGCTGAACCGAGGATGACCGAGGCGTGTCGGTTTGAATGAACATGAGGTTATGAAGATGACCGAGCGCGTGCATTACCACGAAGGCCTGATCTTTTCCGTCGGCACGCAAGTGGTGACGCTCGTGGACATTCTCGCGGCGGGAGGGCTGATCCGGCATCCGCGCGGCACTGTGGGCGTGGTGATCAAGTCGCCGACCGACCAGGAACACAGTTACCGCGTCCGTTTTCCGGACGGCTTGGAGACGCCGCTCAAGCAGAGCGAAATCACGATGCTGGCTCGGTTCAAGGAAGGCGAGATCGGCGACAATGCACTAACGATTGCGCATTCAGATTTGTACCAACGCGTGATCTTCCGGTGCGTGATCGGCTCGCAAGCCTATGGCCTGGCCGGCGAAAAATCCGATGTCGATCGCCGGGGCATTTATTTGCCGACGGCCGATTTGCACTGGTCGCTTTACGGCGTGCCCGAGCAATTGGAAAACAACGACACCCAGGAAGCATATTGGGAGCTTCAGAAGTTCCTCGTGCTGGCACTGAAGGCTAACCCGAATGTGCTGGAGTGCCTGTACACGCCGCTGGTGGAAAAGGCCACGCCATTGGCCGAGGAACTACTGGCCATGAAGTCGATCTTCCTGTCGCGGCTTGTGTACCAGACTTATAACGGCTACGTTTTGTCGCAGTTCAAGAAGATGCAGTCCGATCTGCGCAATCATGGGCTGGTAAAGTGGAAGCATGTGATGCACCTGATTCGCCTGCTGCTGTCGGGTATCGGCGTACTACGTGACGGTTTTGTCCCGGTTCGAGTGGAAGCGCACCGCGACCAGTTGCTGGCCATTCGCAACGGGGAATTGCCATGGGATGAAGTCGAAGACTGGCGCTTGCGTTTGCACGAGGAATTCAACACCGCGTTTGAGAACACGAAGTTGCCGGAGCGGCCAGACTACAGCCGGGCGGATGCGTTTCTCATCAACGCGCGCCGCCGCGCTTTGGCGGAGGAGTTGCCATGACGGAGCTGCCGCCGCCAACTTTTTCGCTTGGGCAATGGGTTAACGTCATCGTGAACGAACGAAACCGGACGCCTCAGACCGGTTCAATCCGCGAAATTGTCTGGCATTACAAGTTCTCGAAATACTTCTATTTGCTCGAAGTAGACAAGAAAAAGGTCGCCAAGCGCTATTTCCAGGAAGACCTGGAACCGATGCAAGCTCGCCTTTGACGGGAAAAGCACGATGAACATACCGTACGACAAACTGCACCAGCACGTCGAGCAGCATCCGTATCCGTTGCTATTCGCCACGATCAGCGGAGCGCATCTCTACGGCTTCCCATCCCCGGATTCGGACTTCGATCTGCGCGGTGTTCACTTACTGCCGCTTGAGGAAGTCGTTGGGCTGCAAACCGGCCATGAAACCATTGAAAAATCGGGCATTCAGGACGGGCTTGAGATCGACCTGGTAACGCACGATGCCAAGAAGTTCTTCGGCCTGCTGCTAAAAAAGAACGGCTACGTGTTGGAGCAGGTATTCTCGCCGTTGATCGTGCACGCCACCCCGGCTCATGCGGAGTTGAAGGAAATTGCTGCCCAATGTGTCACTCGGCACCATGCGCACCATTACGTCGGCTTCGCCGAGACGCAGTGGAAGCTGTTCGAGAAAGAGAACCCGCCGCGCGTGAAGCCGCTGCTCTATGTTTATCGCGTGCTGTTGACGGGAATTCACATCATGCGGACCGGGGTGGTGGAAGCCAACCTGTTGCGCCTCAACGAATCGGCGAAGTTGCCGTATCTTGGTGACCTGATCGCGCGCAAAGCCGAGGGACCAGAGAAGGCAACGCTCAGCGAAGCGGATCTGAACTTCCACCGTGGCGAATACGAACGCCTGCGCAGCGAGCTTCAGCGTGCACACGAGGCGAGCAGGCTGCCGGAAGCGCCAACCGGATACAGTGCGCTTCACAACTTGTTGGTACGGCTGAGGCTCGGCTAAGTGCGCCAGTCTTCACGACGCATTTTCCTGTTCGGTCGCGTAGCGACCGATTGACGATAGGCAGGCACTTCAGTGCCTGCAAAGGAGCGAGTCACAATGGCGTCGTGTAGCGACGCTTGAAACGCTCAAGCGTCGCTACGCGACGCCATTGTTGCGCTCTCACTGCCCGGCCTTCAAAGGCCGGGCTACCGTCATCGGGCCGCTACGCGGCCCGCCCGAGGGGATAGGCACCGTCTTCCATCTCGGGTGTGCTCATAAACACGGCAACTGCGCGAAACCTTCCCCAGTTTCCGGGAATTGCCGGAATTGCCGGCAGAATTATTAAAGTTCGCTTTGCCGCTAGCCGAAGCGCCCTTCCCCTGGTTTGCAAACCCTGTTATAAGCGCCAGAGAACGTAGCCGCCGCCCCCGCGTGGCGCCGCCTTACCTGTAGCGTGAGGCCCACTTGGCGTTGTTCTTCTGGAGAAAAATAGCATGCGACCGCTTGGCTATACCTTCGCGGCCCTGCTGTTGTTGGGCTCGGTAGCTTTCGCCCAGCAGCCGCCCTCGTCGCCGCCGATCACGATCCCGCCGAAGCCCGGCACGCCGGCCGAGCCCGCCAACCTGTTGCCGAAGCTCGACCCGCAGAACAACCGGCTCGACGCCTTGCTGGTGCAATGGGAACAACGCATGACCGGTGTCGAAGGGGTTGTTTGCAAGTGCGCCCGCGAAGAGAAATCGAAAGCTTCGGGCTTCAAGAAGGTGTACGAAGGCGAAGCGCGCTATTTGAAACCGAATTATGTGGCCCTGCGGATGCTCCAGCAAGGAAAGGGCAACGAGGGTAATTACGAACTGTACGTTTGCACGGGCAAATTCCTGTACGAATATCGGCCGCAGACCAAGACGTTGCGCATTCACGACGTGGCGCCGGAGCAAGCCAACTTCCAGAACAATTTCCTGTCGTTCCTGTTCGGCATGAACGCGGCGGAAGCCAAGCGGAAATTCGACCTGACGCTGACAAAGGAAGATCCGAACTACATTTACATCGATATCAAGCCGCGCTTCGATGCCGACAAGCGTGACTTCACGCGGGCGCAAATGGTGCTGTTTGCGAAGGATATGCTGCCGGCCCGGCTCTGGTTCGAAGCGCCGAACGGCGACGAAACGACCTGGAACGTGTCGGGAATCGACACGAAAGTGAAACTGAAGGAATCGCACTTCAGTCCGCCGCCGGCGCCGCAGGGCTGGGAGACCGTGCGGGTTTCGCTTTCGCAAGGC
>DATGHS010000415.1:0-3655 GCA_035307785.1 Gemmataceae bacterium | reverse complement strand
ATGTTGAGCGCCGCTGATCTGGTCCCGCACTTGAACCGCTTCGATGCTGCCGTTGCTGCGCTCGAAGCCGACGGCAGCGACATAATTCGCGACAATAGCTCCGCAGCGCCAGGCTGTTTGCACGACTTCGAGGCAGAGCCGGGCGTCGTCCATTTGGGCGTCGTAAAACTCCGTGGCCCCCGCCAAGTCGTTCGACCTTAGGCTCGGAACTTCTGTCTGCACCGCCTTCACGGTCAAGCGCCGGCTCTTCGCGAGGTTCTGCCGGCCGGCCAGCAGATCATACATCAAGAGCCCCGCCATGCCTTTCCATAGCGGCAGGCGCGAGTTGCGATAGAACGGCAGGATAAACCGCAACGGCCGCACCAGATGCGGTGCATTGCGCAGCAGCAAGCGGCGTTCGCTCAGTGCCTCATAGACCAGGCGAAATTGGCCATGCTCCAGGTAGCGCAAGCCGCCGTGGATGAGCTTCGAGGAAACGCTGCTGGTGCCGGAGGCGAAGTCGCCCTTGTCGATGAGTGCGACCCGCAGGCCGCGTAGCGAAGCGTCCAGGGCGACACCGGCCCCGGTGATGCCGCCGCCGAGAATCAGCAGGTCGAAGCTTTGGCCGAAGAGCTTATTCAGCTCGCGTTGCATGGATTCCTCATCATTTCCAGGTGTTCCTGGAGTTCATAAATCCTATAAGTCCTATAAGTCTTATCGCCTGGCACGGAGAAACACCATGTCTGATATGCATCGCCGGCAGTGGCTGGGCGCTTTGGCCGGGGCCGGCGCGGCGTCGCTGGTCGCCAGTTCGAATCAAGCGGCGGAAAAGCATAGCTCGGTCCGCGCCGAAAACACCAACAGCGCCGGCACCGACGACTGGCAACTAACGTACACGCGGATCGATCCGAAGAGCAAAAGCACCCGTTTCGGCGGTTTCGGCGGCCGCTCGACCATGATCGAAGGCTATTGCAGCCGGCAAAGCGTTCGCGCGGGTGACAAGCTGGAGTTTTTCGTCAGCACCGATCCGCCGAGCGATTTTTTCATCGAGATCTATCGCCTGGGCTACTACCAGGGAAAGGGCGGGCGGCTCGTTGAGCGCTTGGGGCCTTTGCCTGGCAAAACTCAGGCGACGCCTGCCGTTCGCGAAGAACGACTGCGCGATTGCCAATGGGAAGCGAGCGCCGGCATTACGATCCCGGACAAATGGCTGAGCGGCGTCTACCTGGCCAAGCTGTCGGCCGCGAGGCATCGCTATCAAAGCTATATGATCTTCATCGTGCGGGATGATCGGCCGGCCGATTTCGTTTTTCAATGCTGCGACAACACCTGGCAAGCGTACAACACCTGGCCCGACAATTACTCCCTCTACATCAACGACCGCAAAGACAACAAGATTCTGGTTTCCGGCGTCAAAGTCAGCTTCAACCGTCCTTATGCGCGGTATTCGCAGATTCTCGACTTTCCGCTTTCGCAAGGTTCAGGCGAGTTCCTACTATGGGAATTTCCGCTGGCGTACTGGATGGAGAAGGAAGGCTACGACGTGACCTATGTCTCGAATGCCGACGTGGCGGCCGATGTGAAAACGCTCACGCGCGCCAAGGCGTTTCTTTCGGTCGGCCACGATGAGTATTGGGACCGGGCCCAGTACGATCACGTGAAGCAAGCGATCGAAGCAGGCGTAAATGCGGCCTTTCTTTCCGGTAATACGTGCTGCTTCGTGGCGCCATTCAGCGCATCGCAACGAGTGCTGACGCGGGCCGGGCGGTATGGCGGTATCCGGCCGAAAGAGCAACCGTTCATGGCCGATTTGCCTGCCGAAGCTCCGAACGAGGCCACGATCATCGGCGCCCAAACCGTCACGCCCTTTAACGGCTCCGGAGACTGGATCGTAACCAAGCCGGAGCACTGGATTTTTGCCGGCACGGGTATGAAAAAGGGCGACCGCATCCCTGGCCTCGTCGGCTGGGAATTTCACGGCGAGCCGGCCGCTATTCCCGGCCTCGAAGTCGTGGCCGAAGGGCCGACATGGACCGGTGGCGACGCCGAGTCCCATTACACCGCCACAATCTATCCTGGGCCGAAGGGCAACTTTGTCTTCAATGCCGCGACGATTTTTTGGGCCCAGGGTCTGTCCCAACCGCCCGGCCACATGCCGCCGATCTCGCACCACGGCCGGCCGCACGGGCCTGACGAGCGCGTGCAGCGGATTACGAAGAATGTGTTTGATAGGTTCCAAAGCTAACAAATGGTTACAAAGAGAACAAAGTTCACAAAGAGCCTATATCATTTGCAATAAATCTTTGTGTGCTCTGTCCTCTTTGTGTCCTACTTCTTTCTCTCCGAGGAGTCAGCGAAATGGCTGTGAATGCACCGTTGAATCGCAAATTGCGGATGGGCTTGATTGGTGGCGGGCAGGGGGCATTTATTGGCCGAGTTCATGCCACCGCGGCGGTGATGGACAATCGTGCTGCTCTCGTGGCAGGGGCGCTGTCGTCCGACCCGGCCAAGTCAAAAGCATCGGCCCCCGATTATGACATTGCCGCAGATCGCGCCTACGGCTCCGTTTCCGAAATGGTCGCGGCGGAATTGAAGCGGCCCGACAAGATCGACTTTGTCTCCGTGGCCACGCCAAACCACACGCACTTCGAAATCGCCAAGTCCTTTGCCGAGGCCGGCTTCAACGTGATGTGCGACAAGCCGATGACCTTTGATCTGAAGCAGGCCGAGCAACTGATCGAAGTCGTGAAGAAATCCGGCGTGGTGTTCGCGGTCACGCACAACTACACCGGTTCGCCGCTGGTTCGGCAAGCGCGGGCGATGGTGCAAAACGGCGACCTGGGCGAAATTCAGGCCATTCGTGCTTTCTATATTCAGGGTTGGCTGCGCTCGCGGCTGGAAAACGCCTCGGAGGGCGCTGGCGGCAAGAAGCAGGCAAGCTGGCGCACCGATCCGAAGAAGTCCGGCGCGGCCGGTTGCTGGGGCGACATCGGCACCCATGCCTATAACCTGGGCCGCTATATAACTGGACTCTTGCCCGACCAGATTTCCTGCCAATTGAAGATCTTCGAACCGGGCCGGCAACTCGATGACTACGGCACGGCCATCATCAAGTACCAAAATGGCGCGATCGGCACCGTCACGGCCTCGCAGGTCTCGCACGGCCGGGAAAACGACATCTTCATTGAGATTGACGGCACCAAGGCGAGCCTGGAATGGCACCAGGAGAATCCGAACCAGATGTTCGTGCGCAAGAACGGCGAGCCGCACAAGATTTACACGCGCGCCGGCGGGCCGTACCTGCTTCCCGCCGCGGCCGCGGCCACGCGCACTCCGAGCGGCCATCCCGAAGGATACCTGGAAGCATTCGCGAACATCTACACCGCTGCTTTCGCAGATATGGCGCGGCGCGCCGCCGGCGAGAAATTCGAGACGAAGGACACGATTTATCCCAATGTCTTCGATGGCGTCGATGGTATGAACTTTATCACGCAATCGGTGGAAAGCTCAAAGCAGGGCGGGGCTTGGGTGCCGCTCAAACATGCGGCATGCAGGAAATAATCCAGGCGAGCCGAGCCGGGTAAGCGGCCGCGTTCAGCGGCTCCCACCCGGCCGCTTATGCGGCTCGGCTCGCCAGATCATTGACCGCGCGCAAGAGCATCAATGAGCCGCCGCC
>DATGHS010000414.1:0-5508 GCA_035307785.1 Gemmataceae bacterium | reverse complement strand
CTTTCAGGGTTGATGGTGGGGCGACATCTCCACCCAGGGTAGCCGCGAAGCGCGGCAACCCTGGGCTGTGATATCGAACCCCGTTGGGGTTCCTTCGCCGCCTTCCTCACCCAAAAGTCCAAACAAAAAGTCAAAGATCATCAGGCGGTACTACAAACAGATTTGCATTTTCAGATGCGGATCGTATCTTTGCGGCGGTCAGCGGTCTGTCCGCAGGACCAGTCGGTGGTATTCGCCCGCCCGGTGATCACTTCTCCCTTCACCAGGTCCTTCACCACCATGTTCACCAACGACCCAACTTCTGACCCAGCGCACTCACTCGCGCATTCACTTACTTACTCACTCACTCATTTACTCGCTCACTCACCGCATCACTGGGTTCACTACTTTTTTGAAGGCGTCGTGCGCACGCTGCATGCGGCGGTTGGGCAGCGGGTTGCGGCTCACGCTGTTCGGCCCGATTGGCCGGCCGCGCGCAGAAAAGTCAATAAACGGGCGCTCGTTGGTGGTGGCAGCGTTATGCCGGTCGCCCTCGCTTGCGCTTCGGGCTAACTCGCGAGCCAAGAGGGGATGCGGGAGACGGTCACTGGTCCTTCGGCTGATCAGGGGTCGGCGCGGGTTTGGTTGGCGCCTTATCGGCCAGCCAGTCTTCCCAGTATTTGCGAGTGTACGGTGGGGATTTGTCCAATGCATCGGCGGGAATTCGTGCCAGGGCTTCGCGCAGGTCTTCAGCCTCTCGGACAGCCTTGTCGGGCTGTTTGGTAAAGGCATAGCAATTCCAAAGTTGGCTGAGTGCCACCAGGCTAAATACCTGCCCGTCGTAGCGAATGCGGAGAATTTTGTAGAGCCGAATGGCATCGTCGAATTCTTGGCGGAAGAAATAGCATTCGGCCACCGCAAACGACGTTTGGCGCAACAGGTCCTTTTCAAGATCCGTCAAGGGTTGCCGGGTCTCGCGATCCAGCAGCGTCTTCTCCAGTGGTTCCCAGGTTTTCTTGGCGTTGTCCAGCAGCAGGGTGTACGACTTCACAATTGCCTGGCGGTCCGCATCGGCCAGGCCATTCGTGTGCGCCAACTGAGATTGCAAGGAGGCTTGATTCGAGATGCTTCGTCCCAGCCAGAAGGTCGCCAGCTCGGCGTAGGCGCTCTTGGGATAGGCCTTCAACGCTGCTTTGTAAGCCGTCTCTGCCGCCGCGTAATCGTTGCTGTATTTGCACAGAACTTCCGCCAGCCGAAACATGGACAGTTCGTGGGCGCCTCGATCCGTCTGTTGCACCGAGGGATCCAGATTCTTCTCCAACTCGGCGATTGCTTGTTTGACTTTCTGGTCGAAGGCTTCGCGCGTCTCCGATTTTTCATTGAGTTGGATGGTGGCGAGTTGATAGCGCGCACGAGCCTGGAGCGGGCTATTCTCGGGAATGGCCTTGTAGGCCTCCGCGGCTTCCTTCATTTGACCGCGCTGCTCGTGGGCCAGGGCCTTCAGGTACAGCGCTTCGGCGTCGGGCGTTCCCTTGTTCAACTGAACGACGCGATTCAGCATCTCGATGGCGCTGTCGAGCGCCAGCGGGCTCTGCGCTTTCAAAAAGTAACCGGCGGCCTTGCGGAACCATTCGGATTGCTCGGCCACGGGGCGATCCAGCTTGGCGGCTTTTTCGGCGTGAAGTCCGGCGAGTTGAAACTGCTTTTTGGCCTCCGCCAGCGCGTTCTGCCCCGCCTGGCCCGGAGTTTGCCGCGATTCGGCCAGCAGTTTTTCGCCCCAGGTGTCGGCGATTTCTGCCTGGACTTCGCTACTGCGGCCGGGGCCGGCCACATAGCCAAGCAGCTCGGCCACCTTGCTGGCATTGGCGAAATCGGCCTGGGTGCGAAACAAGGTGCACGCTTGCTCCAGCACCTTGACCACGTCTTCGCGCGGCAGGACGGAATTGTGATAGTCCTCCGGCCGCAGCACGCCCTTGAGCGCCTCTTCGAACAAGGGCACGGCCTGTTCGTGCGAGGCTTCGGCCAATTGCGCTTCGGCCATGCGGAAGGCGGCGGCCTGACCTGGTTCGCCGCCGCGCGCCTGCGCTTGCCGCCAGGCTTCTTGCGCCTCGGCCGGTTTGTGGGTTTTCGAGTAGCACATTCCCAGATCGCAGTAGATGGCGGCGAGTTCCTGCGGGGTGGCCTTCGGGTTGGCGGCCGCGAGCTTCCACGCCAGCACCGCTTGCGCGAAGTTGCCATCGGTCTGGTGAATGCGCGCCAACAGCACGCGCGAAAGAAAGTATTCCGGCGTATTAGAGTCGATGCCCTCGATCTGTTTTTGCGCCTCGGCCGTGTCTTTCAAGCGAAGATTCAATTCCGCCAGGCGCAAACGGACTTGGGCTCTGGTGCGGCTATCCACCGTCGTGGGCAGAAGCGACATTTCCTGCTTGCTGGCATCGAGGGCTGCTTTCCAATCGGGGTCCGGCGTGCGCATCAGTTCTTCGGCTTTGATGCGGTAAAGCGCCGCCTTCTCGTCGCCGGCGTCGGCGTCTTGCAACAGTTTGAGGATTCCTTCGGGTTCCGACTTCAAATGATGCAGCACCTTGGCCTGGAAGAACGCCAGCCGCGGCTGGTCGCCGCTCGGGACGCCTTCTTTTTGAGCACGGTCGAAATGCTTGCGGGCGCTCTGCCAATCGACCGTTTCCTGTGGGGCCGCGTCCTCGGCCTTTTTCAGGAAAATGCAGCCCATGAGATAATTGGTTTCGCCGACCAATTGCGGATGCTCGGAAGATTGATCGAGGATTTTCTGGCCCAGAGTGAGCGCCTTGTCCATCTCACCCGGTTTGCGCTCCAGGATATTCCGCATCGTCTGCAGATCTTTTTGCGCATGGTCGCCGGTGCCGTTGACCAGATTGCCGAACCAACTCTTGGGGATTTGGTGCAAATACGGTCGGCCGAGCCACACGCCGACCAGCGCGGCCGCGCCGAGCACAAACACGGGCCAGGGCCAAAGCACACGGCGCGGATGGGACAGAGCGGGCGATGGGCCGCCGTTGAATGGCATGCCGGGCAAAGTCGGGGCCGTGTGCGTGGCCATGGCCGAATTCCATCCGTGGAAGACCGGGCGAGTGAGGCCGGGATGCGACTGGTAGCTCCCGCGCATTCGGCGCAAGGAAAGCCAGCATCCCACAATAATCCAGGCTTTTGGCATATTTCGGGCAAAGCGTCAAGCCCAAGTGAAACTGGGCGGCGGAGTGATATTGCGAGAAAATCGGCCTCGGCCGGCTTGCGGACTCGCCGAAACGAATTCATACACTGAAAATGAATACTACGAGCTTGCAGCACGCCTAAAAAGGGGGAAGTCTTTCCCTCTCCTGAAAGATAGTCCCGCATCAGATACTTGTGGAAAGGGTCGCTATGTTGTTCCGCGTTGGTTGGGTCGTTGTTGGATTATTGGCAACGGGCGCACTTGCCGGCGCGGCCGACTGGCCGCAATGGGGCGGCCCGGATCGCAATGCCGTATCCAAGGAAACCGGGCTGTTAAAGGCCTGGCCCTCCGGTGGTCCCAAGTTGCTGTGGACCTATGACAAGGCCGGCATTGGCTACTCCAGCCCGTCGATTGTCGGCGACACGCTGTATTGCCTGGGCGGCGAAGGCGGCAAAGAATTCGCGTTCGCCCTCGACACCAAGAGCGGCAAGCAGAAATGGAAAGTTCCGCTCGGCAGCGAATACAAGAACGGCTACGGCGGGGGGCCGCGCTCCACGCCCACGATCGATGACGGCTCCATGTATTTCCTGTGTGCCGACGGCGGCCTGTATTGTCTGGAAACCACGAGTGGCAAGCAACGCTGGCAGGTCAGCCTTTCGCGCGATTTGGGCGGCAAAATGATGTCGGGTTGGGGCTACAGCGAATCGCCGCTCATCGATGGCGACAAATTGATTTGCACGCCGGGCGCGGGAAACGGATCGATGGCGGCCCTCGACAAAAAGTCCGGCAAAGTCTTATGGCGCAGCAATGGATTAACGGCGAATGCGGCTTATTCTTCAGCCATTGTTGCAGAGGTCGGGGGCATTCGCCATTATGTGCAAATGACGCGCGAGGGCCTGGTCGGCGTTTCCACCGACGGCAAGGTGTTGTGGCAACAAAATGTGTGCGTGAACGGCGTCGCCATCTGCCCGTCGCCGATCTTCAGCGACAACTGCGTGTACATTACATCCGACTACGGCGCCGGATGTGCTTTGGTGAAGCTCACGGCCAGCGGCGGCGGCATCCAATCGGAACTGGTTTACAACAACAAGAACATGCAGAATCACCACGGCGGCGTGGTGCTCATCGACGGCTACCTCTACGGCTGCAGCGGGAACGTCAATAACAAGAAGCCTCGGTTCGATTGGGAATGCCAGGAATTCAAGACCGGCAAGGTCGTTTGGAAGGATGATCAGAAATTCGAAGCCGGATCGGTTGTTTATGCCGACGGGTACATCTATTGCTATGGACAGGTCAAGGGCAACGTGGTGCGGATCGAGGCAAGCCCGAAAGGTTGGCAGGAGAACGGGCGATTCACAATCCCAAAAGAGACGTCGATTCCGCGCGGTACGGGGCAAATCTGGACGCACCCGGTGATTGCCAACGGGAAGTTGTACCTGCGCGATCAGGATTTGCTGTTCTGCTACGACATCAGCGCGAAATAAGGATTAGCCGCGACGCGGCGGAGCGGAGCGCCCGCTCCGAAGACTCCGCGTCGCGGCTAACCCATGATGACCACCATGTTCACCGACCGCCGGCAACTGCGCGAACACCAGGAATCGCGCTGGCGGTCTGTGCTGGCGAGCTTGCTGCCGGGCAACAAGTTCTACGCCGAGAAGCTTGCGGGAATCGACCTCGCTAAAGCGCGGCTTTCGGACTTGCCTTTTACCACGAAAGCCGCATTGCTGGCCGATCAGGAACGTTACCCGCCCTATGGCCGCATGCTCTCTTTGCCCCTGGAGCGCTACTCCCGCCTGTGCCAGACTTCCGGCACCACCACGGGCCGGCCGCTGTGCTGGCTCGATACGCCGGAAAGCTGGAGCGCCATGCTCGGCTGCTGGGAGCAGATGTTCCGGTTCATCGAAATGCGAAACGACGACCGGCTTTTCTTCCCGTTCTCTTTCGGGCCGTTCCTCGGCTTCTGGACCGCGTTTGATTATTCCACGCGCAACGGCTACTTTACGCTGCCCGGCGGCGGCATGACCAGCTCCGCCCGTCTTCGGTTTCTGCAAGCACACCGCGTGACGGTGGTGTTTTGCACGCCGACTTACGCGCTGCATCTGGCCGAAGTAGCCGTGAAGGAAGGAATCGATCTGCCCGCGAGCAGCGTGCGCATGCTGATCGTGGCCGGCGAACCAGGCGGCAGCATACCCGAGACGCGCCGCCGCATCGAAGCAGCATGGGGGGCGCGCGTCATCGATCACAGCGGCATGACGGAAATCGGGCCCATGGCAATTGAATGTTGGCAAGCCCGCGGCGGTCTACATCTATTGGAAGCCGACTACCTGGTTGAAGTGATCGAT